>OMOF01000701.1 GCA_900290375.1 Candidatus Desulfosporosinus infrequens | reverse complement strand
TAATCTGTGTAATCTGTGTAATCTGTGTAATCTGTGTAATCTGTGTAATCTGTGCAATCTGTGGTTCCCCGTTCAGTGTTTTTCCTTGTAGGTATAAAAAAATGCGGGATTTTAGGCTATTAGTAAGGGCACGATGCATCGTGCCCTTACTAATCATATAACGAAAATATTTGTCTTTCATGCTTCTATAAGTGCAATTTCTCAAGCATAGGGGGTACCCTGAAAAATTATACTTCTACCCCGAAAATTCTCTTCATTCTCTATTGGTGCCGCGATAGCGACATGGAGGTCTGCCCTGAAATAAGAATTCATTTCATTCATCAGTAGTGCCGCACAGCGGCATGGGCGTCTGATATATTAAAAAAAGGGCACCCGACATGCAAACAAGAACCGTCCCTGATTGCACCCAAAAAAGGGCACCTCGTCATGCAAAGAAGAACCGTCCCCGTTTGCATGCACCGCAAATAAGAGTGCAAACAAGAACCGTCCCCGTTTGCATACTTGAAAAGCTTATTTGATAGTCATCCAGTAATCACCCATAATTACAACTGATAATAGGTATCCCAGTGGGATATTTATCAAGACACCTGCGGTAAAAGCTGCAAACGGCTTCCAACCGACTGAAGCAAGTTCCTTCAAGCGAGTGGAGAGGCCAATCGAGAGAAAGGTAAAGATAAAGACCCAATTTCTCAATTCTATAATAGGTTTAATAACGTTAAAATCGATCGCTTTAGAAGTCACTACATTAGCAGAAGCATCTAAAAAAGTTATGATAATTGAGGCTACAAAGAAGCCTAAAACGAATTTCGGAAAGCGAATCCAGATGTCACGGGCATTTGGTTGAGTGTTAGCATACCTTTTGTCCCATCTTGTGATCGAAGTAAAAGCCGTTATAAAACACCAGATCCCAATGAACATGTCGCGGCCTACGACTTTCATGAGGGTAAAAGTTTTGATTGCTTGTTCATTAATCGCCGCAGCGGCAGCCATTCCAGGAGCATCCGCAAATTCTGCTGTACCAATCCAAGCACCCGCTTGACCGGGCAGAATATTCAAGGCTTTAATCGCTAAGGGCAGGATAAAAATCATGATGATAGAATAAAGAATAACCAGAGAAATTGCCATCGACACATGTTGTTTTTCCGCTTTTACAGCACCACCAATGGCAATCGAGGCAGAAACTCCACAGATCGAACCTCCTGCTGCCAGGGTAGCAGCAAAACGTTTATCTAACCCAAAAATTCGTGTTCCAGTCCAGTAGATAGTGAGGAAAGTCGCTACGGCAATAATTGTTGCTTGGGCAAAAGCAGTTGAACCGGCTTGTAGTATTAAAGTAAACGGTAAGGAAGCGCCCATCAACACAATACCTAACTTTATATAAAATTGAGTCTGGAGTGCGCAACTTAACCAATATGGGATCTTTAAAAAGTTGCTTATGACAAGTCCTACTATAAGTGCGAGAAGCGGAGTTTCAACGTTATATAATTTCATGACATCCCATGAGCCCCACACGGAAATAAGTACACTCATTAAAAAGAGAACCGTGAATCCCACTAAAAAACGTTTAACTTCGCCAGTAAGGGCTTTAACAGCGATCGAAAATAAGACAAGAAAAGACAAATAGAGTACCAACAAGGCGCTCATATGGCTACTAATATAACTTAATGCGGTTCTATAGTCACTGAAGTTCGGCATCATAAGTACAATCCAGTTCATGGAGCCATTCCCACTCCACCAAAATGCGATTGCTAACAGTATGATCGCCAGACCAAGCCACATCGCCCAATAATCTTCCAGTTTCCAAAGATCGGACCAACCCCCGGAAGGAGCCGTTGATTTCTTTTCGGAGGATACATAGCCCATTATTCGACCACCCCATAACTCTGCAACTTTCGATACAAATTCCTAACACTAATGCCTAATAAGTTGGCAGCTTGGGTCTTATTGCCCTTCACTTTTTTTAGAGTAGCCAAAATATAGTCCTTTTCAACGTCTTCTAAGGACGGATAAGGATCGCGCTGGATTATATCGCTGGACCGTTCTTCAGAATCGAACGCTGGGGATGGTTTCCAGACTTGCTCTGATTTCCCCCAGATATTTTGAGGTGTGATCTTTCCGGCGATAGACAAGATTTGTCCGCGTTCAATGAGATGGAAGAGTTCACGGACATTGCCCGGAAAATCGTAATTAAGTAATTGCTCCAGCGTTTCAGGTAATAAAATATAATCGTGAGTAAGTGATTTTTTCTTGCTTTGAGTTTCCAGAAAATGCTTTACAAGAGGTAGGATATCCTCCCGTCGTTCGCGTAGAGGAGGTACGATTAAGATTAAACCGTTTAAGCGATAAAACAAATCTTCCCGAAACCTGCCGTGATTTATTTCTTGCTGAAGATCTCTATTTGTTGCAGCTACAATCCGAACATCTACTCGCCGGAGGCGGGTATCTCCAACGCGCCTGAATTCTCCACTTTCTAAAAACCGGAGCAGCTTGACTTGAATTGATAAAGGCATTTCTCCAATTTCGTCGAGAAAGAGGGTGCCATTATCAGCCATTTCTACTAAGCCTATTTTTTGAGCTCCTGCTCCAGTAAAGGCTCCTTTTTCATGTCCAAAAAGCTCACTCTCTATTAAAGTTTCTGGGATGGCCCCTGCATTTACTGGAATACAGGGGCGGTTAACCCGGGAACTACCGAGATGGATTGCTTGGGCAATTAACTCCTTACCCACACCGCTTTCTCCTTGGATGAGGACCGAAGCATCGGTTTGAGCAACCTTACGGGTCATCTCAAGGAGCTCAGCCATGGGTACGCTTGCTGCGATAATTTTCAGTTCTGCTGTTTGGCGGTTCACGACCTGCCTTAGCCCTGTATTTTCCAGCAATAATGTCCGTCTCTCCAGGGCTTTTTGCAACGTGATTTCGAGCTCAGACAAGTTACACGGTTTGGTCAGATAATCATACGCTCCCAACTTCATGGCCTCAATGGCTGATTCAATCGTACCATTTCCAGTTAACATAACGACTTGGAGATCGGGCTGTAATTGTTTGATTATTGGTAAAAGGATAAGCCCGTCACCGTCCGGTAGTTTAATATCTAACAGGACAGCATCGATTAAAGTAACTTTAAGCAGGGATAAACCTTCTTCAGCTGTACCGGCTTCCAGTACTTCATATCCTTTACGCTTTAAACGCTGAGCAATAATCGCGCGCAAAGCTTCTTCATCGTCTAAGATTAGAATCATTTGACAGTGCTTCATCTGCTTTAATCTCCTGCCTTATGGAGCGGCAAGGTTATCTTCACACAGGTTCCTTGACCTTCCGTACTTTCTAAAACCATCCCGCCTTGCATCTTCTGAATAATCCCATAACTGACATACAACCCCAATCCAGTTCCTTGCCCTATGCCCTTTGTTGTAAAAAACGGGTCAAAGGCCTTCTTCAGGTTGATTTGAGAAATTCCTTCCCCATAATCCTTGACCGTAAAATGAATTTTCTCGTCTGCGCGGCAACCTTTAACTTCGATCACCTTTCCTTCAGCGGAGGCATCTAAAGCATTGGTGACCAGATTGAGAACCACTTGCTGCCACTCATTTTCATTACCCAGGATAAAGAGACCATTTTCCAGATAGATCTCAATTTTCATCTGCTTTTGTCTCGCTTTATGCTCTAAAAGTTCAAGTGTCTGCATGGTGAGCACACCTAGATCGATGAGATCACTCCCGTTGCTGCGTTTACGAGCAAAACCAAGTAGACGATCCGTAATCTGCTTACATCTGACAATTTGCCTCAAAACGATCTGAAAACCGGTTCTGATTTCATCTTGTGTCGGCCCCAGTTCTTCCTCGTTCAAACGGTCCAGTAAGTCCTCACTATGAGCTGCAATAATAGCCAAGGGATTGTTAATTTCATGAGCCACTCCTGAGGCTAAAAGTCCAATAGCAGCCATCTTATCCGTCTCAATCATCCGAGCTTCCATTTCTACTTCTTGGGTGACATCATCAAGTAGCAACAGGTAGGCTGCATTCTCTGGATTATCAGGTGATAACTCATAAGACATTTGACGGAAATGTCGGCGTTCCTCGTTCACAAAAACTGAGATAATGCGACCATTTTCAAGATAAACTTCCTCCGTGCCTTCACCGTTAACAACTTGATCACACGGGAGATTTGCTAAATGATGTCCAAACCATTCTGCAAACTTCGTGTTCCACCAAATAATCTTCTGATCAGGATTTAAAAGAACCATTCCAGCGCCAACCCCATCAACGACGGTAGTCAGCAGCTCCTTTTCATCCTTGAGGTTTTCATTCTTCTGATCCAAGGAGTTTAATAACTGATTAAAGGATTTGACTAACCTCCCGATTTCGTCCCAACTTTCGATGGGAATATGGGATTCCAAGTCTCCCGTTGAAATGATGCGCCTGACCTGCTCTTCAAGATTTTCAATCGGAAGAACCACTTTAAGCCCAAAAGAAATACTGATAATCATAACCAGAACCATGATTAAGATAGCAATCATAATCAGCCGAACCCCATATTCGAAAATTGGTTTATTTGCTTCATGGGCCGACTGTTCAATAAATACTGCCCAATTCGGTGTGCCCACGGAAGCATACGCGCCGATAACGCTTACACCATCTAGATTTTTGTACTCACTGCCTGGTGAAGACGCCTCCCCTTCGAGAAAACTCTGAACTGCAGCATCTTGACGAATCTCCTCCTGCTGCAAGGAGAGACTGGAGCCAATCTTCCCAATTAAATTTCCGGCTTGGTCAACTAAAAATACGTCTTCTCCATCAGCCAACCGCAGATTAGCATAGCGGCTGATGATCCCCTTTAAGTCAACCTTAGCTTGCAGATATCCGATTCGGTTTCTGGTCGTTGGGTCTTGTACGGCTACCGTCAAATAGATCTCCGGGCTCCGATCACTGGAGAAGAACACTTCACTCATTGCTGAAGATTTTCCCAAAACGATCGGGTTTTCAAGTGTTTGTGAAGATGAAGGAGGTGGAATCCCTGCTTCACGATCGATTTGATCGATGATCACAGAACCCTCATCTGCAACTTTAATTTCTTCGATAAAAGACTCTTTTTGTAAAAGTGTTTCTAAAATAATCCGACGTAACATTTCGTCTTTTCCGATGAGAGCTTTGGCGCTCGTTGCCTTGGTAAAGGTTAAACTGTTCTCAACATTTGTTACGAAATCCCTCATTTGAGTGGCAAGTACTGTCACCTGCTCAAAGTTTTGTTCATAAATATCTTTCTGGAGATTTTGTCGCACAGATATAAAACCCAAATAACCGAGAAAGAACAGAGGCAGAATAGACATGGTGACTCCAAAGATAAGAAAATGAACTTTAATGCGCATCCACCAAGGAATTGAGGTTTTTCTCAACATTTGGCCTCCATCCGATGTTTTTTATCCTCACCTTCTCAATACTCTTAGTGTAGCACGACCTTGCTGATTTTTGTTCCTTCTAATAAAAGAGTTTTTACCGAAAAAATTTTCGCTAAAAAAGGGCGTTGACTCTTTACTCAGTCAACACCCAGAACACGGCAAATTATAGCTTGTGTCTGCGCACAATTACATTTTGCTGCTCTATAATAATTCCTTAATATGAAAAGCTAAAAGCAGTTTTAAGCCATCTTGATAATCCAAATCACACTGCAAAATTTCTTTAATTTTTTTGATTTTATAGTTAATTGTATTCCGATGTACATAAGTTTCTTTGGCAACCTCTTGAACACTGGCGTTATTCTCTAGGTAAAATTTCAAGGTGTACAGATAATCTGTCTGATTTTTTTTATCATAGGTTTCAATTGGCCCTAATGTCTCCTCATAGAATCTCTTTAACACTTTCGTGTCCTCTATTTCAATCAACAGCTTAAATAACCCGCTGTTGCGATAGGATAATCTGGCCTGACCCTGTCTTTCAGCAATCCGCAACAAAGCGATTGCGCGCTTATAATTTCGAGGCAGAGAGTAGATCCCTAATTCATTGACACTGATTCCGGCACTTATCTGGTAATCCGAGTAGCCGTACTTGCACTCCTCAACGAGACAATCCATGGCATCTTCTACAATTTCTTGCGGAAAATTCTGCAAAACAACAATCAGGTTTTTATCCTGGCGAAAAATATTAAACCTGTCACTATAGTTGATTAATAGTTTAGTCAAATGCAGCCTGACAGTTTTATCATAAGCTATAAACTTTTCGCTGGAAGGTATTTGAAAAGATAAGGCTGCGATGCAGAATTCGGCCTCCAAATCAAATTCCTTCCGTTCTAACACAGAACGATACTCAGAAATCTTTTCCGGAAAAAATATTGCATCGCGTAAAGCGCCTGCCACTGTGACTTCATGTTCCTCCGACTTGATAATTTTGCGGCAGAAATCATTGGTAATATCCACAATTCTGGTCTTCCAAGGCACAGTAAACAGTGGAAATTGCACCTCTCGGCAATAAGCAATCAGATCTTCAGGCACGGATTGAATATACGGTCCTAAGTTAAGCACTAACCCACTGGCTTGATTCTCAACCAATCCCTTGGCAAAATTATGAAGCCAATCTGTATTCTCGTGTCCAATTCCGGTAGAAAAAATCAGTTCCTGACCGTGAAGGAAGCTGGCCGTTTCCGGATCCTCCAGCATATGAACCCAATTAACTAAATTATTCATATTACTTTCCCCACAAATAAGATTCATGCCGTAATTTTCCCTGGCATATTTACATAAATACCTTAATGTGATTGCCATACAGCACCCCCTTGTCAAGAACAACCTGCTTCTTCTGCATGGTATCGTATTCTTGACAGGAGGTCAAGGTGTGAAGTGAGTGAGATCATCGAAAACGAAAAGAGAGCCTCTCGCCGCCTGAGCGATGGCTCTCTTGAACTTTTGTCGAAATGTGATCAACAGTGGTTGTTGCGGCCGGAAAAGATTACGGCGTTGTGAAGGTCAGGGTTGTGACTGCTCCTGCTGGGGCTCCTGTGGTAGCGTTCGCAGCTACGCGCACTAACACGGTTTGGTTACCTGCAAAGGTTGGCGCAGTGGTTACATTATAGGTGGTGTAGCTGACGCCTGCATTCGTCGAGTATTCCATCGTGCCGTCGGCACCGACGATTACGTTGTTGGCATCACTGGCGTTTACTGCTGGTGCCGCCGGTGCCCCTGGATTTGTCGTGAAACTCAGGGTTGTAACGGCCCCTGCTGGGGTTCCAAGGGTGGCATCCGCTACCACACGCACTAACACGGTTTGGTTGCCCGCAAAGGTTGGCGCAGTGGTCGCATTATAGGCAGTGTAGTTTGTGCCTGCATTCGTTGAGTATTCCATCGAGGCATCGGCACCGATGATTACGTTGTTAGCATCATCAGCAGTTACTGCGGGCGCCGCTGGTGCTACTGGGTTTGTCGTGAAGGTCAGGGTTGTTACGGCACCTGCTGGAGCTCCGAGCGTGGCGTTCGCTGCCACACGCACTAACACGCTTTGGTTACCCACAAAGGTTGGCGCAGCAGTCGGATTATAGGCAGTGTAGTTTGTGCCTGCATTCGTTGAGTATTCCATCGTGCCGTCGGCACCGACAATAACGTTGTTGGCATCATCAGCAGTTACTGCTGGCGCCGCCGGTGCTACTGGGTTTGTCGTGAAGGTTAGGGTTGTGACGGCCCCTACTGGGGCTCCGAGGGTGGTGTCCGCTGCCACACGCACTAACACGCTTTGGTTGCCCGCAAAGATTGGCGCAGCGGTCGGATTATAGGCAGTGTAGTTAGTACCTGCATTCGTTGAGTATTCCATCGTGCCGTCGGCACCAACAATTACGTTGTTCGCATCATCAGCAGTTACTGCTGGTGCCGCTGGTGCTACTGGATTTGTCGTGAAGGTCAGGATTGTTACGACTCCTGCTGGAGCTCCGGTGGTAACGTTCGCTGCTACACGCACTAACACAGTTTGGTTGCCCGCAAAGGTTGGCACCGTGGTCGTATTATAGGCGGTGTAGCTGACACCTGCATTCGTTGAGTATTCGAGCGTGGCATTGGCTCCGACAATAACGTTGTTGGCATCATCAGCAGTTACTGATGGCGCCACCGCCGGTGCTACTGGGTTCGTCGTGAAAGTCAGGGTTGTTACGGCACCTGCTGGGGCTCCGGTGGTAGCGTTCGCTGCCACACGCACTAACACAGTTTGGTTGCCCACAAAGGTTGGCACCGTGGTCGTATTATAGGCGGTGTAGCTGGCACCTGCATTCGTTGAGTATTCCAGCGTGGCATTGGCACCGACAATAACGTTGTTGGCATCATCGGCCGTTACGGAGGGTGCCGCCGGTGCCACTACTGTCGCTGGGAATGATACCAAAAAGGTAAGTGTGTTTCCGGATACATCCCCACCGCCCACTGTTCCTGCTCCTACTATTCCTGTATTGACGGTTGGGGTTAAGCCTCCTACCGGAAATTTATTGCCCACTGATGATGTCAGGACGATTGATGCTTTGTAAATTGAAGTTGCGTTAAAATTTCCACCTTTTAAAGTTGCTGGTGTACCATCAGAATTCAACCACGTAATACTTGTCTTCGTATACGTAGTTGCACCTGCAGTCAATGCTCCAACTGCCATGGGTGCTGCACCTGTGACTGGCGCTACTACTCCAGTGACGTTAACAGCCGTAATTGGCGCTGGCGCTGCCACTACTGCTACCGCTGCACTTGTGACTGTGCCAGAGTAGCCGCCTATACCAGTCGCCACAACTTGAATATACTTGCCTAAATCTCCAGCGGCTGGCGTATAGGTGCTTAATGTTGCACCTGAGATATTGGCATAGGTGCCACCAACTGTATCACATGTCTGCCACTGATACGTTACCGTTGCAGCTGCTGGTGTCAAGGCCCCGGCTGTTAATACAACACCTACCTGAGCTGTACCGCCTATTGTATTGAGAGGGCTTATACCTGTTAGACCTACATTTGAACTACCAGAGCCACCAGAGTGACCAGAACTTCCCCAGTTTACCAGAACAGAACCCAATTTTGCGGTTAATGCTGAATTCGAGTACAAGTTTATGGTTTGACCAGTAATCGAAGTTCCCGGGTCTACGGTATAGCTGTTACTGATTGTAGCCGTTGCATTATTGGCAACATACATGACATTGCCATCTGCCAAAGTGAGAGACACTGTGCCACTAGAGCCTGTTTGTAAGGCAATAACTGGGTTAGCCGTATTCAGGTTATAAGCGGTTATTCCTGAAATTGAAGCACTAGTGTAGGCAGGAGGATTCGCGACATTAAAGAGCGGAACCGGAGTATTGACCGTCTGCATTGAGGTTGAAGACGTAGTTCCCATATTAACGCTACCCATAATGGTGATACCATTAACTTGAGTAAGCCACAACCCTGTTGTTCCTGGTCCGAGGTATATCGTTTGATTAGCAATCGGATTTCCATACGAATCCTCAGCGGTCAAGGTAATATTCTGTGTACCACCAAGTACAGAGTTAACACTGGATGGATTTGCTTGAATTGCTACCAATCCACCCATCGCCGCTGTAAAGTTTTCGGTTATTGTCGCAGTTTTGCTATTTAGCGAGTTGCTTACAGTAACGACCGGATTTTCTGAATACTTATCGCTTGCATAAACTTGAGCAAGTTCAACAGGATTAAATACGCCAGCAGTTATTGAAGATACCTCGGTTGAATAAGGAGCAAAGCTATTGCCGTTGTTCTTGAAGTAACTGGCTACCATGGGCTGCAATTGACCGGTAGCACTCACGTTAAAGCCGAGAAATTCTTCAAAGTTACCCGGTAGACTGGAAGAAGGCAAAGTCCAAGTCGCAACTTGAGATCCAGCCGAACCGGCGCTAAGTACATTAACTCCAATAAAACTAGTCAGAGTTGACCGATTCTCCTCAATAAGGGTAACTGAACCACTCGTAGCACTAGGCATATAGCCCACCACTTTATAACCGGGTTGGGCCGTCCAGAGTTTAACATTGTTAACACTGACCTCACCCACACTGTTCACGTTCACAGACACGTTATTAGGCATCGTCGTAAGAGTGTAGCCATCAACATTACTAATTACACCATTCAACGAGGTGCTCATGTTCATCGTTAAACCTTGGCTCGGAACAGTACTCAGGGCTGGATATGAGTTGAAGGGAGCCGCCACAAAACTAGCATTCCTTGAAGGGTCATAGGCGTTGTTTCCTGGTATAGCCACTCCGGCAATGGTGACGGTTGATCCAGGAGCCGCATTACCATCCAGCAACGGAATGTATTGGTTAAATCCAGTCGGGTCAGCAGCTACGCCAAGACTGCCTATGGTATTACTGGCCGTAAAGGCCGCATTAATCATTCCTGCAGCGGAACCCTGAGCATGATTAAGATCAAGGGTTACCGCGGAATTGGAATAAGCACTGATGTTGACATTAACCGATCCCGCAGTTCCGGAGGAGATCACTGCGGAAGTATTGTTGGATTGAAGGTAGAAATTCAGTTGTCCGCTTCCATCATAAGCAGTAGCATAAGGATTGGTTCCAGCTAAAAGAGCTGCTGTGGCCGAAGTCAAATTCGGATCATTGTAGGTAGCACTATCAACTACGAATCCACCCGTTTGGGTATAATGGGCTTTAATTTCACCGATACCATACGTTCCAGTTGTGGTTGTCATGGTCGGCAGAGTTACAGAACCCAAAAGGTCGAAATACACCCCACTCGGAGCAGTGATATCATAGGTCAGAGCATAACCATCAAATTGGTTTCCACTGGCCGGAGCGATAATCGTACCATTTTGGTTATAACCTGCGACATACATTTGTTCGTCCGAACCAACAACGTTCGAGAAACTAGTAGTTTGGGGAACAGCACTCAGGGTAGCATAATTCGGCATGAGCGAGGTATGACTGACCCCGACCGATTGAACCGTCTGGCCTTGTTGCCAGACAAGATCTATGAAATCACCATTGTTACTATTACCCACAAATGTTAGTGGTGTAACAGTAGTTGGTAGAGATTGACCGGTCGTAACGGCAATCGTGGGAGGGACATAGTACGCGTAGTATTTGGTAACGCTATCCAGTACGCTTTGGGTAACAGGAACATTGGCCGTAACCACTACCGAGAAGTTACCATTGCTGTCCGTCGTAACAACCGGATAGTTAACAGCACTAAACAAGGTCGTTGTACCATTTACCACATAAGCATCATTTTGCACGTTGTTGGATGCACCATTGACAACATCATAGTCTTGAACCGCCACGGTGGCATTACTTACTGGATTGCCCGCTGAATCCTGAACTGTACCACTAATGGTCATTTGCGAACCGGAAGTTGCCGTTTCAGCATTAGTAGCTACCAGTGTTGTCCCCTCAGTTACACCCGTCGGATTCAACATTGCACTTGGACTGACATTACCAATTCTGGTAGCTTGAGCCACTGCTCTCCATTGATAGTTTCCGGAATTGGTTGAGCCGCCGCCATTGACAAGTTGGGCATTGACACTAACCTTCATGGACGCACCTGGATCAGCAAGGCCGTTCGTGGTAGGTAGATTAGAATTAATATACACCAACGCTTGACCATTGGCATCAGTATTGACAACATAGATTACAGTAGTCGAAGAACCGCCATTCCCAACTGCCGCGCCAGAGGAAACCATGTTCATCCCCGCAGCATCAGTGAAGTAAGCATTAGCATTGGCAGTACCACCTGTTTGCGTCATTGTAAATTTAATCGGCTGTCCGCTCACTGGCGTGGTGGAACCGGGCGCCGGCAACATAGTAGCTACTACAGGTACTAAACCCTTCATCGCTCCCGCAGTAGAAAAGTTAAGACCGTCGGGATTACTCGAAGTATAGACTGGACTAAGTACCGTTGTTCCTGGTACGCCCCATTCTACACTTGCCTCGTTAGACATTACCGGTTGACCGTTGTTGCTGAAGGGGGCTTCCACCACAACATTGAAGGACTGTTGTGAACTAGCGGTAGAAGAAAAGACAGCCTTCACGTTACCGTTCGCATCCGTAGGAACAGTATAAGAGGCACTAAAGGTATCGTTGCCTACAATAATTGGCGAATTCAAGGTTGTGGCAACTAAGGTGTTACCATTCGTATCTTTAGCTGTGATATTGTTAGAAGTTGAAACTAAATAAGTTATATTGGCATTGGTTGCGCTAGCACCACTTACAACACTTGACACTGTTACCCCATTGTTAATTAAGGCGACAGCCGGAGAACTCAACGCTCCTGTCCCAACTAATTGACCAACAATAGTCAAGGGACTGATCGTAACAGGACCAACAACAGGCGGGAGGACACTAACGCCTGCTCCATTAGTGATCTGGGCTACTACTGCATCCGGAACCACCGTGCTACCCCCAAGTGCAGTTACTACTGCATTCGCAGGTAGCTTGACCTTGACACTTGACGATGCTGCGCTACCATCCCCCATAGTGTCTGTGAGAACGATAGGGGCGCCGGACTCAGCAGCCAGCGATGAGGCTACGAGAGAGTCAACCAAGTGAGCGTCTGTGCCGTTGGCAACGTAAACATGATCATATTTATACGTTAAGGCACTGAGTACGATCTGATTCGTAGCAAAACGATCCGCTCCAAAGAGACGAATAGCTCCTGGGATGTCTGCTACGAGGGTCGGTCCGCCGACAATATAAACGTTCGAACCTTGGTAGGCCGCTTCTGAAGCCGGTAGGCTTCCATCAGGGTTCGCCACTAAGATTGAGTAGTTGTTGGCTGCCGCGTAGGAAGCGACGGACAAGGCATCCGCCAAGGCCCCGTACCCTACGACGAAGGAGCCTGCCGGAGCGGTCAGCTTAGCAGAGATAGCAGTTGCTGTACCAATACGATCGGCGCCTTTGAGCACGACAGCGGATACCCCACTCATGGCGTTGACTTGGTCCACAACCGTTTGGTTGATAGCGCCCACCACATAGACCATCTTCACGCCCAGTTTAACCAATTCGGCTTGGGTAGTTGATGTCAAAGTATTGTTGTCCGTCAAGAGGATCGGAGCTGTTTTGCCCGCCAACGGTGCTGCCGCTAAGGCATCCACCAAGTTAGTATCTGCCGCTGGGGCTAAGATAGCCGTGGTTGCAGTCGTCCAACCAGCATCTGCCACCGCCACGGAGGTCCCAACTCTGTCCGAACCGAAAAGTCGGGCCGTGGTCACCCCTGTGTCTGCGAAGGCATTGAAAGGGACCATGGTCAAAGCCATTCCTGCGATGGCCAAGGTCGCTAACGTTTTATTCGTTGTGTTTTTTTTCATTTAAGAACCCTCCTCCCTTTATTACTACGCTTTTTCATTCTGGAGCAACACCTATCCCCACAATACTTCGTACTCATGTTGCTCTCTGATGTAATATCATTGATCCGGCTGCAGAAATTTCAAAAAATGCTACAGTGAATCTTATGTACTAGTACAGAATTTGCATAGAATTCAAAAATCAGTATCCGTAGCACTTACTGCAGTTGACAATAACCCATGGAACAGTACCCAGAAGACTCTGGCAAATCATAATAGTTAATAACTTCGATCAACTAAACCAATCGCTAAGGACTGATGATACTTATCATAGCATAAAACCTGTTATAGTTGGGTGCTCTTAGTATGGAGAATATGTTAAGGCTTATAGTAGATTCCCCTGCAGAAAGTCTAAAATGATATAAAATATCAAGTCACTGTAATTATTTTGGTGTCATCCTGAGCGAAGCGAAGGATCTAGGGTCTTAAGATCCTTCGCTTCGCTCAGGATGACACCAAAATGTGATATTAATAGCATGACAAGGGGTTTCTGCAGCAGAATCATGGTTGAATATATAATACGCCTGCAATACACTCTTTCCCGACAAATCTAATATAATAAATAGTCAAATGTTAAAAGCAACGAATAGTCAAATGTTAAATGCAATGAATAATCAATTTTGTATTTAGTGAGGGATTGTCGATGAATAAGTTAAAACGCATTTCTAAAGTCTTTGCATCAGCAAAAGAAATTCCTTTTGACGACTTCTCCCGGATTATTCTCATGAGTGACGTCCATAGGGGTGACGGAAGCTGGGCCGATGATTTTTCGAAGAACCAAAATCTATATTTTGCCGCTTTAACCCATTATTATAATGAAAATTTTACTTATATAGAGATTGGTGATGGGGACGAACTTTGGAAAAACAAAAAGCTTTCCGACATTATATATATACATGACAATGCCTTTAGGCTTCTCTCAAAATTTTTCAACGAAAGTAGACTTTATTTAATTTTCGGAAACCATGATATGGTTAAGCGAGAAGATAACTATGTAAAAAATAACTTGTACCAATACTTTAACGAGCAAGAGAATAAAAATATTCCGTTATTCGAGAATATTAAACTCCATGAGGGGTTGGTCTTAAGGCATAGAGTGACAGATCAGAAGATCCTCCTCATCCACGGACATCAAGCAAGTTTCTTAGATTATGATATGTGGAAGTTAAGAAGATTTCTAGTCAGGTATTTATGGAGGCCACTTGAGTTATTCGGCGTCAATGACCCCACCAGTCCCGCCAAAAATTATGCCAATAAAGATGCCATCGAAAAAACGCTCACTGAGTGGGTAACACGAGAAAACCATATGCTTATTGCCGGCCATACGCATCGGCCTATGTTTCCTGAAGTGGGTAAACCCCTCTATTTTAATGATGGCAGCTGTGTCCATCCTCGCTCTATAACTGGAATTGAAATTGCTGATGGTAATATTACGCTTGTCGAATGGAATGTCAAAACAAAGCATGACGGCACGCTGTTCATCGGTAGAGAAGTACTGGCTGGACCAAGAAAATTAAAAGATTATTTATAAGAAAAACCCTTCGCTAGGAAGGGTCGTTGGCTGAGATAGAGCGTATATTGTTTTAGGCTAGTCGAGAACCGACCGATGATCTTCTGGGTCTCAATATCGCGTAACATAGAACCGCCCCAACCTCAGCTACGGCAATGACTATGCCCATAGGCACAGCGGTATTTCCACCGCCAAGGCCGACGAGTGGAGCGACAATTGCACCAATCACGAATGAAAATAGCCCTAGCAACGCTGAGGCGCTGCCTGCCGAATGACCATAAGCCTCCATGGCTAAGGAGGAACCTGCCGTCGATACGATTCCGACACTGGAAACCACGAGGAATAGAGGCAATAAGATCGCGGTGAGTCCTGCTCCGATAAGAATCATAGTTAACAAGCCAATGCCGCCTATTGCAGCTAGGACAAGGCCACTAAGGTAGAGCTTAGTTCCGTTGATTCGACTTGCGAGTTTACCGGTGATTTGGCCGGCAATGATAATGCCCAGCCCATTGATAGCGAAGAAGACACTAAACATTTGCGGAGAGGCCCCAAAAATATTTTGGATCACAAATGGGGAACCCGATATATACGCAAACATAGCCGCCATAACTAGCCCTTGAGGCAAAGCATATCCCATGAAAACGCGGTCGCTGACGAGAACGTAAAACGTGGCTAAAGTATTGCTTAGACCACCTTGAGAGCGACGTTGGAGAGGCAATGTTTCAGGCAAAGTAAAAAAAACGGCCAGCAGCATAAAGATACCAACTAGGCTCAAAACTAGGAATACCCCCCGCCAGGATGTGAACTGTAAGAGCTGCCCGCCTATAATTGGCGCAACGATTGGCCCAACACCATTGACCAGCATTAAAAGAGAAAAAAACTTTAACATCTCTGTCCCGGAGTAGAGATCCCTAACTATGGCGCGCGATATAGCAAGGCCCGCTGCACCCGCGAAACCCTGAATGAAGCGAAGCAAAATCAAGCTCCAGATGGATGGACTCAGAGAACAAAGCCAGGAGGATACAGTATAACAAACCAAGCCGATCAGGAGAGGGAGACGACGCCCGCGTATATCACTTTGCGACCCAGCAACCAATTGCCCGAACGAGAGCCCAAGTAGGCAGGCGGTTAGACTGAACTGCGCAAGCGAGGTGCTAGTGTGTAAATCCATGGTCAGACTAGGCAAGGAGGGTAAGTACATATCGATTGACAAGGGTCCGAAAGCCGATAGTGCACCTAAGACGATGCCCATCCAGAGCCGACGGGATTGCGAAACTATAGGGAAAGAACCCTCGAATTTATTTTGACGATTGTTCATTTTTGATTTCTGATTCCCCTTTGCTGCATATTAGGCATATGAAAGAAAATTACAAGTCAAAGATGCCATGGATTAAACAACTACCCCGAAGGCAAGAGCTTTGATAAATTCAACCTGGAAATCCTTTTTAGTAGATAGTTCAATATGCTCAGCCCGCTGAGCCAACAACTCAGCTCTTGCCCTTTCTTCGGTAGAAAGCAAGGACATTTTTGCCCCATCACCGGCGGCGTTACCGATCGTAGTAATTCGGTCTAACGGTAGAGACGGCAGTAGACCAATGCCTAAGGCACTTTCTCTCTTAATATAATTGCCAAAAGCCCCCGCCAGAAGGATCCTCTCGATCTCTTGTGGACTGCTTCCCATTTCCTGCAAAAGAACCATTATCCCCGCCAAAATAGCGCCTTTAGCTAGTTGCATTTCCCGAATATCTTTTTGCGAGAGCACAATATCCTCGCCCGAAACCGAATCTTCACCCCACACCAGCACAAACTCGCTAGCCCGCTCGGTATTGCGTAAGCGCCCGCGTACCAAGGGAGGAAGTTCTTCTAGTTGAAGGGGTCTATTTTCGTAACGTCCGGAACTGCTGATCACCCCAACTTTTAGCATTTGGGCAATGGCATCAATCAGACCAGAACCACAAATTCCTCTTACCTTACCCCCTCCGATAACGGTTAACTCAACATCCTGGTCTATGCTCACCCCTTCAACGGCGCCCTCTGCAGCCCTCATGCCATATTTAATCTCTGCTCCCTCAAAAGCCGGTCCGGCAGCCGTAGAACAGGTCAGAATTCTCCCTTTTCCCGTCAGAATTATTTCCCCGTTCGTACCTATATCCACGATTAGACTAACCCCTGACAAGCGATCGGCCCCCGCCGCTAACATTACTCCCACTGTGTCTGCTCCAACATAACCTGCCACACTGGGGAGCACCACGACAGTTCCTGTACCGAGTACTTTTAGCCCCAATTCTCTGGCCTCCACTTCGACAGTTCGCTGAAAAACTGGGATAAAAGGAGCCGGTGCTAAAAAGGTGGGATCTATGCCCAGGAATAAGTGGGTCATGGTCGTATTACCAACTACCACCGTTTGATAAATTTCGTCCGGACTAACTCCGCTTGCTTGGCACAGCTGAGTAATAATTCCATTGAGACCACCCATCACTGTTTCTTGTAATTGAAGTAGATTTTCAGGACCTTTCGCAGCGTGCGTAATCCGAGAAATCACATCAGCACCGAACCCCTGTTGGGGATTTGTCACCGCGCCACTGGTGACTAACGTACCTGTAATCAAATTCATTAGATAGGCGACAACCGTCGTTGTGCCAATATCAACTGCCAGGCCGTAACAACGTCCCGCTGTATCGCTAGGTTCCACAGCCAACAGTCTGTTGCCATCTAACACCGCAGTAACTTGAAACTTTCCCTGACGTAAAGTCTTAGGTAAAGAAGTCGCCACTGAACGACTAAAGGTGATTCCTAACTTGGGCAAGGCAACCAATAAGCGTTCCCAATCTGACGTCTGATCCGCAACACTTGGCTCAGTCAAGGTCACCGGATACTTTTGGATACTCGGTACCAGAGAAGTAGGTACCAAACCTACAAAACTAATCTTCCTGTCAAAAGCATCAAGCGGGTCCTGTAGCTTGACCAACGTGTCCTGAGTGAGGAAATACTGACACGCCAAAACCCAACTCAGCTCTTGTTCAGAAGCAGTGGGGCAGTCCTCTCGAACTTGAACTTGGCATTTACCACAGATTCCCTTGCCACCACAAGTACTTTCTATTGGCACTCCAGCCAAAATCGCGGCTTGCAAGATAGTGATCTCAGCTGCGGTCTGGACCACTTTTTTTGAGGGTAGAAAGGTGATCTTAAACATCTCTGACTCTGCCTCCTTTGGATAAGGCTACCAGGAGTAATCCCCTGTGTAACCATGGTCATAAAGGCATCTGTTATCTATTCTGAAGTATTTCTCTACTCAACGTACTTTAACCTGCTTCCCAGAACAATTACCTGCCAAATTAATCTGCACTTGCCCGCTTTGCGACAGTATATTACCAGAAAATGATAAGATTAGTTAGAAGCAGATAGGGCTTCTAACTAATCTTATTAAGTGTGCACAGGCTTAGGCACATTCAAGAAAATATGCCTTACGCTGAAATTTGCTTAATCTACCAATCCGCTTAACTAAATATTTCGTTGGCTATCCTTACTCCATCATTAGCCGCAGTGGCAAAGTAATCCGCCCCTACGTAGTCTCGGACAACCTCATTGATATAGTTACCGCCTATTAAAACTTTGGTATCCAATCCTGCCTTTCTAATCGCAGCAATGGTATCTTTCATGGATTCCTGACATCCCGTTAATAACACACTCATGCCGACAAGAGGTGCTTTATATTTCTGAATGGCCTCAACGAACGCCTCGATCGGGACATCCACACCTAAGTCTATAACCTGATATCCAGACCCTTTCAACAGCATAACAACAATGTTCTTACCTAAATCATGGATATCCCCTTTCACAGTACCAATCACAATGTTTCCCTTGTATTCGGCATTGCTACCGAGAAGATATGGTTCTAAAACAGCCATAGCATTATGCATGATTTCACCACACATAATCAACTCACCTAAGAAATAAACACCCGATTCGAAACGGTTACCAGCCTCTGCCATCCCCTGTTGTAGCGAATTCACAATTTCTAAAGGAGCCACTCCGCTTGCCAAGCGCTCCTTAACCAATCCTGCCACTGTCTCCTCTTCTAATTCAGAGATCGCAATAGATAACGGATCTGTTAGCATGGTTCATCCACTCCTTTATAGAATTCATAATCACTTAATTGACTAGCGCTGCGCCCAAAACCAAATATAGTTATAAGCAAAGTCATCAAGCTTTTCCCATTCTTTTTTAGCGATTTCCTCATTGCCGGGAAACGTTCCAAACTCCTCCATTTTGACTTCCCAAGGCACACAGACACCTGGTGCTGGAACTAAGAGTTTCTCTTTTTCAGACATTGATTTCCCCTCCTATCGAATTAATAAACACCATACTCTCGAGCAGCTTCCAGCATAGCAAAAACATTTTCTTTTTTGGCATCCCCCATGACTACTCCGCCGGAATCCAGGATAAAACCGCCATCACCAGCCAACTCATCAATCACTCTTTTGACATGCTCTTTAACTTTTTCTGGTGTGCCATACGTTAATAAGGTCGTAGGAACGCCCCCTTGAAGGCAGAATCTACCCCCGAGAATTTCTTTGGCCTTTTTGGCATCCGTAGTGTCAATTTGGAAAATAATACTTTTATCGGGCAGTTCAGCGATCTTTTCGAGGTAAGGAGTCCAGTCCCCTTCCGCGTAGAATAACATTCTCTTCCCTTGCGCCCACAGGCCTTCTATCGTCGCTTTCAAAGAGGGCCAGTAGAAAGTATCCCATTGTTGAGGATTAAGGAACGGATAGGCTCCACGGTGAAGTGGGGCAAAGCAGGGGAAGCGCCGATCCGCTCCAGCTCCAGCAAGACCACAATTGACATTATGGGGAGTGATGGAGTCGCAAGCGCCTAAAACCTTCTCCGGTCGACGCCGCAGATCCAAGAGAATCCCTTTCATGCCCCGCAAAGCATCACCCAAGGTATCAAAGGGAGCTTTGGTAAACCCAGTCGTTTGTCCAACCACCCCATGCTCAACGGTCCATTTCCCCCATGCTGCACCCATAACGCCACCTGAGATGGCAAAGGCAGCCGCTCCTTTAATCAAGGCCACAGTAGCTCTATAGGACCCTGGGTTGGCTAACTCAGAGCTAATCCGAGGTAAATAATGCGTAGCAAGCCACTCTGTTGGGCTGGCAGTAAACTCGTCATAATCTTCAACTTTCATATATTCCTGTTCATTAAACTGGAAGGTTGAGTTTTCCTCCACGCCAATCCCCGGGAATTTATATAGTTTCGAACCCATCGCATCAAACATCGGAGGCCACCATAAGGTGGGACCCCCCTTAAAAACATCAAAATCAAGGCCCGGTAACATTTCATTGACAATACTGTTGCTTTTCTCTAGGTCGTAATATATCTCTTGAAGAGTGTTTCCTGTGTACCTGCCTGCCCATTCGCCTATTCCGAACATTACGGGAACTACATCCGGTTTTCCACAGTCCATAGCAATCGTGTAGCGTTCTAACTTTTTTTGATAAAGCATTTCCTGTTCATTCATGCTTGTTTTCCCCTTCCTACTTTTGTGAATATTCTCTTTTGCGGACTTAAAATCGAAGAACACCCCAGTCTTCTAAAACTCTAGTCTTCTAAAACTCTTTAAATACTTTTTACCAAAACGATCATTACCCAAAAGGAAGTCATTGGTCAGGACTGAGGTCATAATTTGACGATCCAAAGGGTCAAGAATAGCTGCATCCATGCCGTAGGCCATACAAAATGTCAAAAATTGACGATTTATAACTTTCCTTTTAGGTGTATTAAATGAAATATTACTTAAGCCAGATACTGTTTTTACCTGAAAGAGACGTTTAACCTCCGTGAGGCACTGGAAAAACATGGTTGCGTTGGAGTGACTTACAGCTTGGGGGAGCACTAGTGGGTCGATATATAATTTCGTTAGATCGTAATGCTTCTTTGTCAATATCTCTACAATTTGTTCAGTAAGTTGAATTCTCTCGACTGCTGTTTTCGGGATGCCCCTGTCATTCAAGGTCAAAGCAATGACCGGACACTGGTATTCCAGAACTAGCGGAAGTACCTCTTCGAGGCGGTTATTCTCCAGAGAAATGGAGTTCACTATAACCTTACTTTTATCCCCTTTAACCGTTTCTAAACCTTTTCTAAGGGCTACAGCCGAGGTGCTGTCCAGACATATCGGCACATCAGTTACTTCTTGAACCGCTCGCACAAGCCATTCCATGTTAACTAATTCGTCCCCTTGTGCAGTATTCAAATCTAAGTAGTCCGCTCCTGCTGCCACCTGTCTAAGGGCCAAATCCTGAACAGCCGCGGTATTTTTGTCATTGATAAACTGACGAACACTAGGAATCGAACTATTTAATTTTTCACCGATAATTAACATCTTTTCAACCCTCCATGCGTTTGGCGTCTAACCTTATCACGAATAAGGGTACTATTCAGTAGTTGCCAAGCATCCCCCCTTCATTAAACCAACGTCAAAACTAGGATTTTACTCCAAGTTACCCAGTTTATTCAAAGGAAATTGTACTGTTGTCTATACAAATTTAAAGGCAAAAAAATATATTAAATCAAATGTCTATACAACTGATTTGTCTAAATATTACTACAACTCCTCCTGGTAGTCAAGAGGATGTCGTGTTCAATGTCATTCACTTGAGACTGAACCCCTTCCTTTTTCTTCTAAAATTTGGCGATAAATTTTTATTGCTTCTGTTAAATCATTCGCGCAAAAATCTGCGCCAGTAAATTCTTTCACTTCTCGATTGACAGGATATCCACCCACTATAACCTTTACCTTATCTCTCAGACCTACTTCAATTAAAAGATCAACTACTTTCTTGATCGAACCAACACAAAAAGACAATAAAACACTAATCCCTAGGATAGATGCTTGGGTTTCATTTACTGCTTGAACAAATCTCTCTGGCGTTACATCGACTCCTAAGTCATAAACCTGAAACCCTAAAGAACGTAAAAGGTAAATAATAATGTTCTTACCAAGATCGTGAATGTCCCCTTCGATCGTACCCATGATGATCGTAAAACCTTTATTTGAATCATCAACCGGAATATGGGGCTCTAAAATCTGCATAACTTCTTTGAAAATTTCTTCCGACATGATCAGATCGGACAGGTAATAATGACTATCACTGTATTTTGTCCCCACAACCTCTATACCCCGACGGCAACTTTCCACGATTTCCATTGGGGTATAACCAGCATTAATTCTTATTTTAACAAGCAAAAGGGTTTTTTCTTCGTCGAGGTCAGCCATAGCTAGTTGCAGTTCATCTTCCAAGTATCGGACCCCCAATTAGCTTACTCTTTTTTGTACCAGCCATCATAACTGGTCAACTTGTATCGATCTCCACGGTAAATGGATTTACTCCAACCTACAGGCCTAAGATCAGGGTCATAGATAGTCTGTTCAATCAGAAAAACAGGCGCGTTGAGAGCAATCCCCAGAATTAAAGCTTCTTCCTCTGTGCAACTCGCAACCTGTAAAACTTTTTTTGAACTAACAGGCACGTATTCAGTGTGTGCAGCAATTAAACCTGGCAAACTAGGATCTTTGAGTTCCGTTTCCAGGATCGGTTTACTCTTGCTATAAATTGTATATTTTACCTCATAGGATAGTCGATCGTCTCCGGCCGAAAGTACCGTCCGAAAATATAAAAACCTTTTATGTTCGTCACTTATTTCAAACTTTTTCAGCAAACTCTCGTCTGCCCGCACAATTCTAGCTTCTAAAAGGGTCGTTTTATAGTTTAAACCCCGTCGTCTGATTTCTTCGTTAAAATCACTTAATTCGAATATTATGTTATCTAACTTTGGAGTGGCAACAAATGTGCCTCTACCTTGCTGCGCATAGACCATGTCAGCCGACACTAGTTCGGAAATAGCTCTTCTAACCGTCATCCGACTTATTTCAAAGTGAGTGGCGAGTTCGTTTTCAGTTGGTAACGCCTCACCTGGTTTCAAGTCACCTCGGCGAATTTGCTCTTCCATTAATTTATAGAGCTGATAGTAAATTGGAATTACCGAACTCTTATCAATTGACGCTTCTTCTTGTATCACCAAATACACCTATTCCTAATCGAAGTTGTCTATACATCTTGAGCTTCACTTATTGTACTATGCACTAATCTAGCCTGTCAACACGAATAGCTTTAAGGCAAATAAAGGAAGAGAGGCAATCTGTGCATCTATCACAATCAGCCTCTCTTCCTTTATTGGAATTGGAATTAAGATATGTCCCTTAGTTTTGATCGGTAATTAGTGTTGTCCAGTTGGATCTAACCATTAGATCTTAAATCATATAGTTCAACAGAATTTGTTCTCCCACCGAATCCACCAAATCCTTGATTCGGCGTTTGTTTCTTTAAACTTGTAGAATCCTTCCATTCACTCTCTGGAACAATTTTCCCATTGGCTTTAATCCAGTTCATAATCGCATTATTTGAGTTACCTCCCATAGCCCCAGCCAAACCCATTCCTCTACTAGCACCTGCAGTGACCATCGCATACCTTAGCGCTCCATCAGCAACTATTTGTTTAAACTGGTCTACAGTTAGGATTGGATCTGATCCCATAAACCCTCCGAGTGTCATGACTGGTTCACCAGTTTCAAGTATTAACTGTGAACCATACGTCATAGCTGACGGAACTTCAACAAGATATTTTTCATTTTTTCTGTTTGTTTGTAAAAATTTGATCAGTTTTGAGTTGTCACTTACCATTGGACTTGCTTCTCGTTTGCTTGTAAAAAGCTCCAATCCGGCAGAAGGACTGCTGCTGTTCATTGGGTGAAACAGTGGGGTAAGTGACCAAACCAGCGGAGCTATGAGAAGCCCCATAAAAGCAATACTAATTAGCATCTTATTTAAATTACTATTTCTGCTCTTAATTTGAATTGCTTGACTAGGTTCAATATTTCCTTGATCCAGAACAGTATTTCTGTTTCTTTTCATATTAACTAAAACTAAAATGATTGAAAATACTATACCTAACAGCCCTGTTATTAAAATTACAATTTTGTAACCTTCTGACGAGCTATAGTTATAGGACAAAATTCGGATCTCAACCAACGCATTGACAATCAACGCCATCGGTAGAATCCATATCTTCCAGCCACCTTCTCGGAATTGCTTCCACATAGTCGTTAATCCAATTCCGACCAAAGCTGCAATAGATGGTGCCATTGTCGTTAAATAGTAAGTGTGAGTTATATTTTTTGAAAAACTAAAGTATATAAACTCAGGCAATAGCCACATGGACCATAAAAGTAAGGATAACTTTCGTTTGTTATCAAATGGAAATTTAAATTTTTCTTCTCTAGCGGCGACGATGAACCCAATGAGAGCAAGCGGTAAAAGCCAACCTATTTGATCGGACATATTATTTTTAGAAAACAGCCTCAGGATACTTGACTGTGAAGTCGCTCCCATACCATATTGTCCTGCTTCTGCTGCTGTAAAGCCGAACTTTTCTAATTGGGCGCCAGTAGGAACTTGACCTATTTTCGTCTGCGCCTTGGTTGGACTGGATCCATTTTCAGATAATCTTGGCCGACTTTGACCTCTACCAGCGTTCCTTCCCCCTAGGCCGATTCTCTCTAATCCATTGTGACCTATAATAAGTTCCATAACTGTATTATTAGTACTACTACCTATAAAAGGTCTTGAGCCCACAGGTACTAAATCTGTAATTACAGCCCAAGATAGGGATGCCACTAAAAGAACTACTGTACCTACAGCAAGCTGTTTGATTCTCTTTTTCAAGGGTAGGTTTGAAGAAAGAAGGTAGGTTATATAGAGAGCAGGAGCCACCATATAGGCTTCTACCATTTTAATATTAAAACCTATACCTACAAGGACTAAACTTAAGATCAGGTATTTAAATTTTCCATTTTCTGCAGCTAAAGATAAGGCCCAACAGGCCAGCAGTAACGATAAAACGAGCAAATTATCGATTGTATTATTTCTGCTTGATGCGACAAATATAGGGGTTACCGCCAGACATAAGGCTGCAATTAGTCCCGAGCAACTTCCAAAAGTCCTTTTAACAAGCTGATAGATAACCCAAACCGAAATTACTCCCGCCAGTGCTTGGGGAAGAATTATACTCCAACCGCTGAACCCAAATAATTTTGCGGATAACGTTTGTATCCAGAAACCTAAAGGCGGCTTATCAATAGT
>OMOF01000700.1 GCA_900290375.1 Candidatus Desulfosporosinus infrequens | reverse complement strand
TTAAATTTAATGAGCCACAGCGGGCGATTACGCCCGGACAATCCGTAGTATTTTATGATGGAGATATGGTGATTGGTGGCGGCATTATTATAAAGGCAATTAAATAAGATTTTTTTGTTATTTTAAGAAAAACGCAAAGAAATAGTAGAGTGATATGATAAAACTCTAGCTATTTCTTTTTGTTTTTTTATTTATAAAATGATTCATAAAATTTCCTAAATTGCAATAGGAAGTTGAACTAATTTTTTTAAGAAAGTTTTGGATTTTTTTAACAATTAGTAAATGTTTATCAGTTGACTGGTTATAACCATGTAATTTATTGTTTTTCCCTGCTAATTAGTTAGCATCATCCTCTGGTGTGAAGTCAAGGGCGAGTAGCGGCGTAAGCGCATCCTTGACTTCACACCAGAGGATGATACAATTTGCTCGTTGCAGGAAAAACCAACAACGTACATCTACGCTGCATAAATTGTGTCTAACTCAGCTTCGAATAATTCAAATGGTGTTTTATACCCAAGTATTTTCCTAGGTAGCATATTGCACCAATCTTCAATGAATGCAATATCATCAACCGTATATTCGCCTATTGGGCTCCCTTTAGGGATAAATCTGCGGAGTAGCCCATTGTGTCTTTCGTTAGTTCCTTTTTCAAACGATGAATAGGGATGTGTAAAGTAAACCTTGGTATTGTTACTGGTGATCAATTCTAAGGTGCTTAGATCAGCAAATTCCTGACCATTGTCACCAGTGATTGTCTTAAATACCTCTGTAAACTTATCATCATATTCCTGACGTATTTCCGCTATAGCCTTCATAACTGCATCTTTACCCTTATTGTCAATTTTCGTTGTGATAAAATGTCGAGTCTTACGTTCTGCCAGGGTTAGTAGTACTTCATCCTCTTTGTCCTTAACCCCAATCACGGTGTCGATTTCCCAGTGTCCAAATTCTTGGCGACTTTCAATGGCTTTATCTCTTTCCTCAATGCTTCTTCCAAGAACTCTCTTATTTTTTCGGACTTTGGCCTTCTTGGTAGTTCTCCTCAATTTTTGCGGTAAATCAGTATTCTTTATCTTCATAAGGCCTAAATCAATGTAATTATAAAGTGTTTTGCTACAAACCATTTCACTACGATCATAACGCGCACTGATGATGGCTTCACCTACACAGGCATCAACTGACCATTTTTTGCTTTGCATC
>OMOF01000676.1 GCA_900290375.1 Candidatus Desulfosporosinus infrequens | reverse complement strand
GATATATCCATTAATGTTTTATTGAGTTTTTTCATGAATATTTCTTTAGTGAAATGCGACTTAAAGTAGCTTCTAGCATTTTCACCGCACTCTTTAAATTTATCAGGGTTTTGAATAAAATCCTTCATTGCCTCGGCTAACGCATCAGAGTCACTCGCATTGACACAAACTCCGCATTTTGATTCGCATATCACTTCTTGTGCAGCACCATTAATTGCTCCAATTATAGCCTTACCAGCGGCCATATACCCCTGGAGTTTTGAAGGCATTGTCAATCCCACTAGGCTATCATCTTTAAGTGTAAGCAGGCAAACATCTGCCAACTTATAAAAATCCGGCATTTTTTCAAGTTGATGTCGGCCATGGAAAACAACAATGTCCTCCAGTCCTTTTTGCTTAACCAAGTCTTTACTAGTACTCAAATAAGAACCATCCCCGACAAAATGCACCTTGAATTTGGGTATTAAATTTATCTTTTCAGTAGCATCTAAAATGCAATCTATATCCTGCGCAATTCCGATATTCCCCATAAAAACAAAGTCTATTACATCATTTTCTGTTGAGAAGTCCATCTCTAAATAAATATCTTCCGCATGTTGGGGATTATACGTAATCCTTTCGATTGAAATAGAATGCGCTTGATTAAAATATTCAATAAATGGCTCGGAAGTAACCGTAATAGCATCACATTTCGAATACAAATAACTACTAAATTTACTTACTGTCCGATAAATATAATTTTTCTCATCTGATATATAGTTTTTCAAGGATTCTGGCCATATATCACAACAGTATAAGTACAACGGCTTATGAGATCGCTTTTTCAACACAACACCCGGTAATGCCATAAAGACCGGTGAGAGCTGGTAAACAAAGATAACGTCAAAATCCTCCTTTATTAATAAAGCTTTAACAGAAGCTGAAAACATATAGCTCGCATAATTCAATGCAATACCAATAACTCCGTTTTTTCTGCCTATCTCAAAACATCGTAGTACTTTGACTCCATTAATTGTTTCTTTTCGCTTGCGCCACCATCGGTATTCATTCGGTATCTTTCCAGTTGGATAATTTGGTAAGCCTGTTAATACAGTCACCAAATGTCCATCCAGTATCAGTTGCTCGCATATATCATTTATTCTAAATTGTTCAGGATAGTAGTATTGACAAACAACCAAGATATTCATTTTGCTGTAGGCCCCACTTCATTATTTAAACCTCTTCACATACTGCTCAACTTCTAATTCAAGTCCTTCTGCAAAAGGCATAGGGTCGTACCCAAAATCTCTATTGGCTTCTTCATGTGGATAATCTCTGTCTTCGCCCATCCTTTGCACTTTCTCAATATAATCAATTTTGCCTAAACTAACGACCTTAAGTATTCCGGCCAAAAACACTCCTAATCTCAAAGGCACACTAACAAAGACTGTTTTCTTTCCCAGGTTATTACTTATCAGCGTAAACATTTCAAGCATCGTGATATGTTTTTCACCCGATAAAATATAATCACCATTCATTATTTCTGGCTTAGCCAACACTTGATAATAAGCTTTACCAAGGTCACGACCGTTTACCGGTTGAAGCAGGCTATTACCATGGTCAATCACCGGGAACAGCCTCAGCTTGTCCACCATCTTAATGAAAATAACCATGTTTTTATCGTGAACATTTCCATATATCATGGTAGGTCGAAGGATTGTTAAGCCAATTGAAGAGTCATTATCCTTTATGATTTTTCTTACTTTTGATTCGATGTTCTTATATTCTTCCGAAGCGCTCTTATACTCTGAATAAATACCAGTGGTATGTATAAGAATTGCTCTCTTTAGATTATTTTTTACGGCTGCTTTCATTACATTAATCGAATAAAAAATAGTACCTATATGCATCACAGTATCTACATCTTTCAAGCAGCTGTCCAAAAACACTTGGTCAGTCAAATCTCCAACGACCTTCTCCATCTTCAATCCGCTATTATCAAGTAGTAATGTGTCAGAAGAGGTTCTAACAACGCAACGTATTGTATCCTCATATTTATGATTAATCAACTCTTGCAGGAAGTACTTGCCTGAGTGTCCTGTAATTCCTGTGACTAATAACATCTCATCAACCTTTCATG
>OMOF01000278.1 GCA_900290375.1 Candidatus Desulfosporosinus infrequens | reverse complement strand
CCAATTCAACAATTTTCTTCTGTAAATCATGTTGTAGGGACAAAACTTTAGTTCACACATGGTCTAAAGCCTTGCTACATCCGCTACTGGAAAATTTTGTCGCCAAACTCGGGGTGTATAGAAAATTAAATATTTTACAAAATCTTAAATCAATAAAGGAGATATAAAATGAACATCAAATGGTTTGGCCAATCTTGTTTTACTATTATATCCGACAACGGATCAAGGATTGTGATTGACCCGTTCGACAAGAAGATTGGTTATCCTTTGCCGAATCTTGAGGCAGACATAGTTACTACCAGTCACAACCACTCAGACCATAACAACGTCTCAATAGTGCGAGGAAAATTTAAGCATCTAGACAAACCTGGTCAATATCTTGAAAGTGGCATTGTCATTTCTGGCATATCAACTTTTCACGATAATAATGGTGGTACTTTTAGAGGAAAGAACATTGTGTTTAAGTACACGATAGATGACATAAACGTTTGCCATTGCGGTGATTTAGGTCATAAATTTTCACCCAAGCAACTCGAACAGATTGGGAGTGTAGACATTTTGCTATTACCTGTAGGAGGACTTGCTACCATCAACGCCTTGGCTGCAGTTGAAGTAATGGAACAGTTAAAACCTGTTATTACAATTCCAATGCACTATAGAACAAAGGCTCTAGGACTGTTAGGTTATCTATTTAGCCCAGTTGAAAAGTTCTTGTCATTGTCGACTAAAACAACAATGACAAGCAAAAATCTAAGCCTAACAAAAGAAGACCTGGAAACATACAGGGGGATAGTAGTTTTAGATTACATGGCGTAAGTGCTGGGTCCCCATTTTGGGTGCCCTCGAATTGTTCTCGGAATCGATTCATGGCGCCAACTGTAGATTCGTAGTCTTCTCCCACTTCGGCACGGCGCAAAGAGATGCCATCCCAGTCGGTACGGAACGCACCTGGCTCGATGATAGTAACTTTGATACCAAAGGGTTTTACTTTGTTGCTGAGGATCATGTCATCTATAACATATTGTGGTCGACACATCAACCATGTTGTAATCTTCCTATGGATAAGAACGAGCTAAATGAAGAGGAAATGCGAATATGGCATAATTAGATCGGTTAGTCCATCGTGGGAACGGTAAACTTCGCCAACAAGAATTAGTCGACTCAATGGACTGGACGAAGAGTCGATTGTCCCATCATCTAACACGGATGGAACAACGTGGGCTCGTTCTGAGGAAACCGTTAGACACGGGTAATGGTGTTCAAGTCATCATCACTTCCGCTGGAAAATCAGCATTGGATGATTCCCGTCCCATAGTCTCAAAGGCAATACGCAAATACTTTCTTGATCAATTAACCGATCAAGACATCGAGTCGATTACTAAGTTGGCGGAAAGAACAAATATAAGGTCTTCAGCGTCTTGGAAAGTCCCACCACCTTGACCGCGTTTTTGATGTTATTCATGAACTAGATAAGTTGATCGGTACTCATAAAAAGAACTCTCAAAGGGACACTTAACAATGTCGTAAAGTGTCTCGCTAGAAAACACAATGAGACTGCAGAATGACGGATTAGAAAATTGGATCGTAGATAAGTTACACGCATAATGATTTGTCATTTATAACATAACATGATATAATCAATGTTGTTGGTTACATGTTTCATAGATTGTAACACATAACTCAGATTATATCGTAAAAGGAGGAAATATACTATGGATTTGATACTGGTTGATCCGACAAAATGCACTAAGTGTGGTAATTGTGCCAAAGTCTGCCCGACGGGTGTTATAGGTATGGATGAACATGGACCGAAGGTCATCGGACAATTTTGCATTGCCTGCGGTCACTGCGTGGCTATTTGTCCCACGGAAGCGCTCGACAATGTAAAAACACCTTTAGCCAATCAAGTACCACTGGAAAAGCTACCAGTTCTAGACGAAGATACTGCAGTTCTATTTCTCCGTAGCAGACGTTCCATTAGAGAATTTCAAAAGACGCCCGTTCCTAGGGAAAAGATTAGGCAGCTTCTAGACGTTGCCAGATTTGCGCCAACAAGTGGCAATTCGCAAGGAGTTTCCTATCATGTCATTGATAATCGGGATACACTGCGTAGTATTACATCAGTTGCAATTGACTGGTTGGAAGAGGCATTGAAAACTCCACCTTATGCCGGATCACCATATGAAGCACCATTTGCCGCGCACGTAGCCAACTACCGTCAGAATGGTGAGGATTTTGTTTTGCGTGATACTCCTTGTCTAGTGATACCAATAGTTGACAAAAACTTTTTACCAATTGGTCAGGACAATACTTACTTTTCATTGGCTTATGCGGAACTTTACGCACCTTCCATCGGTCTCGGAACCTGTATTACCGGATTTTTTAACGCTTGTGCCGCTTCTGGCTATAAACCATTGCTTGATATTTTGAATTTGCCAGAAAATATGCATGTTACAGGTGGTCTGATGGTTGGTTATCCGACGTATACCTATCGACGTTTGGTAGACAGAAATCCATTACAAGTTACTTGGCAATAGTTAGCAAACAACCGTATATTTTAGTATTCGTTGGATTTGGACAATGGAGAAACCAAAAGGAGAATGAAAAACTGCAGGAAACCATGCGTCTAATGCAGGAGATTCGCACTCTCCAAGAGCAAGAGCAACGGCCCTTGACAACGTGAGGAATCCTCCGTTGATTTTTGGAGGATTCCTCAATTTACCGACAATCAATTTTCATCTTACCACTAGAAGGAGGATATCATCATGCGCGTTTTCGTAACAGGCGCGACGGGATTTATAGGTTCCGCCGTTGTCCGCGAACTCATCGAGGCAGGGCATCAGGTCGTCGGCCTTGCTCGTTCGGACAAATCTGCCAATGCACTAAAGGTTGCAGGGGCCGAGGTGCATCGCGGCACTCTCGACGACCTTGACAGCCTTCGCAGCGGTGTCGCTGCGGCGGACGGCGTCATTCATCTAGCGTTTAAGCACGACATCATGTTCACAGACTACGCCGGGGCGGTCACAGCCGACCTGCGCGCAGTCGAGGCGATGGGGACAGTGCTTGAGGGAAGCGGCAAACCGTTCGTAATTACCTCGGGGACAATGATGCTCACATTCGTGCTCCCGCTAGGGCAACTTGGGACGGAGAAAAATGTGGTCAACGCCTCAGTGCCCCGGGGCGCAGCGGAGAACGTGGCTATCGCGCTGGCTGAGCGTGGGGTGAGGTCATCGGTCGTCCGTCTAGCACCTTCCGTGCACGGCGAGACAAAAGCTGGCTTCGCCTCAGTGTTGATCAACATTGCTCGTGACAAAGGCGTCTCGGCCTACATCGGTGACGGGTCCAACCGCTGGCCGGCCGTGCATTACCTCGATGCGGCACGCCTGTTTCGGTTGGCGTTGGAAGCCGCTCCAGCGGGATCTCTACTGCACGGGGTCGGTGATGAGGGTGTGACAGTTCGTGACATCGCCCACGTTATCGGTCGCCACCTGAACCTACCAGTGGTCAGCATTTCTGGTGAAGAGGCAGACACCCACTTCGGCTTTCTTGGTGCCTTTGCGTCGACCGACAACCCAACGTCGAGTGCGCTGACTCAAGAACGCTTGGGATGGCGGCCAGCGCATCCTTCATTGATCTCGGATCTCGAAGAAGGTCATTATTTCAACGACTGAACCATCATTACAACATGGATATATTCTTTACAGAAGAGAAGAATATATCAGTTCTTCAAAGGTCATGATGCCACCTTTTATTTCCTAACCTACTCATTAAGCCTGGTAGACCAGAAATATACACAGAAGAGGAACAAATAGCTGTATCAATATTTCCAGATTTAACTGTAGATTTGAGTGCGGTGTTTCCTTCAATTTAATAAAGGTGTGCAACACATTCTCATAATAGATACACTGATTGTTTTATAACCACAATAATTAAGAAAAGAGCGTAAATATATAACAAAGATGAAGAGCAGTTTACCCATAATTGGTAAACTGCTCTTCATCTTATTAGTCGTGGGATTCAAGGTTATAACGGGTGTGAATTAAGAGGTTTATCAAGATGAGGTTCTAATTTAATATTTCCCTGAGAGTAATTCGAACTAAATTCAGGGTCGAAATCTGCGATATATGTAATTTACGGTGTCGTAAGAACTGCCTGTATAGTTGGATTTTGGGATAGGTAGAATTTGATGTTGTGGTCCGGGGTCGTTGGTGGCATCAGGAAAACCATCTCCTGACGAGAGTATTACATTACCACAATCACCATTATTGTTGTAAGCTTCGGCAATAGCCACGATCGATCATGATTCAATAACTCAATTAAAACCTGTCGGAAAGGCAAATAAACGTGTATTGCATTCCTAGGGCTTTGTTAATCCTTATTTTCTGTTTTATACAAATTACGACAAATATTGTTCATGGCAGGTGATATAGTTAAATTTGGATAAAATTAGAAAGTAATAGGAGGAGCAGTATTGATAAGGAAAAAAAGAAGTGTCCTACCGATTCTATTATCAACTCTGGTGGCTTTTAGTTTATCTGTGACATCAGCTTTTGCAGCAATTCCAAGTGGCACAGTGGTTTTCGGTAATGGTCAGGCACTAAACCTAACTTATGCTATTAATGCAACACATCAATCAGAAGTTACTCAAGACGTTGTCAACAGTAATGGTGTTTACGTTATTAATTCTAGCGATTCATCTATTAACAATTCTACAGGTGCAACATTAACACCTACTCAAGTAACCACTTTAATTCCAGCAGTTACATATAAAGATGCCCAAGGATATGTCAAAAAGTATTCCAGTGCTAATGGAGCAGAAATTTCGAATGATGTTATTTCTGGCACTTTAGCCAATGCAAATTTTAGTTCTATTGTATCAGTTAACATCAGAAATCCTATAGCTTACGTTGGAGCAACCACGTTCCAAGTGTGGGTGAATGGTTCAGCCTCTTCGTGTACAGCTCCTCTTAACACTTGGACGACAGTTTTTCCAGCACCAACTTCAGGTAGCACAGTACAAATTGAATTCTTCAATTCTACTGGTATACAAGTTGGCACAACTCAGAATGTTACTCTTTCTAATGCAATACTTACAAACATACTACCCACAGTTTCAACTATATCCCCCGTTAATGTGACTACAACAGCTGGATCAGCTCCAGTATTACCGCTAACAGTCACTGCCGCAATGAGCGATGGAACAACCCAAAGTGTTGATGTGATTTGGACTAATGTAACAGCGAGTCAATATGCTACAGCGGGGGCATTTACAGTAACTGGAACAGTAACAAATGTTTATTCTAATTCAACTTTTCAAGCTATGGCGAATGTGACTGTCACTAACAATGTCAAGGCAATTGATACGACAAAGACTACTGCAATTTATGGAACATCTAACGATGTAAATGTCAAGGTTTATCTATTAAGTGGCGTATCACCTGCTAG
>OMOF01000694.1 GCA_900290375.1 Candidatus Desulfosporosinus infrequens | reverse complement strand
AAGAAGGAGTAAAGCATGCTTTTGCTGAATTTCAAAAAATACATACTTTGACAAATAATTTTGATGAGAATAGTCAGTTGTCTAAGATTGGAAAAATGGCAGGTAAGGAAAAGGTAGTCGTAGATCCTGATTTAGTGCATATTTTCTTTTGATATAACCATTGGACCCTTAACTAAATTATGGGGAATTGGTCAGAAGGGGGAGTATATACCGACGCAAGCTGAAATTAATGAGGTGTTGCCGTTGGTAAATTACCATCTAATTGAGGTAGATGCTGCTAATCGTACAATATATTTGCCCAAGGCAGGTATGAGTCTTGATTTGGGGGGAATTGCTAAGGGATACGCCACTGATAAGGCGATTGAGGCGTTGAAGGCGCAAGGAGTTACATCGGCTTTGGTGAATGCTGGAGGTGATGTACGGGTAATTGGCAATAAATCTGATGGGAAACCGTGGAGAATTGGTGTGCAAGATCCGCGACAGACGGATGGTGTTAGTGCTAAATTGGCTTTGACACAGTGGGATACTATGGAAACTTCAGGTGACTATCAACGATTTATTATGAAGAATGGGATTCGATATTCCCATCTATTAAACCCACGTACTGGTTGGCAACCACGAGAGGTTGCTAGTGTTACCATCGTAAATAACAGCTCAACGTATGGTGATATTTTGAGTAAACCTATTTTTGTATTGGGCATCGAAAAAGGGCTGGAGTTATTAAAACAATTTCCAGGCACTGAGGCAGTGATTGTTACAACAGATGGTAAAGTAGTGGTGACCCCTGGTCTGGAAGGAAAAATAGAATTATCGACAGAAGAGTCACAATAGGAGTAAACTACTTCAACTCAAATAGAGTATTGAGATCAATGTAGAGAGCTCTAAGAGGACAGGGAGTGGTATAAAATGGAACATAAAGAGTTTTTTGATGATTTATCAACAGCTTTGGAAATAAGTGTACATCAACAGGGGAGTTATGATGATTATTTTAATGCAGCAGTATTAGTGCCACTTATTTGGGATCATGATCAATTAGCAGTGCTATTTGAAGTTCGCTCCACTCACTTGTCGTGTCAACCCGGAGAAGTTTGCTTTCCTGGTGGTCGAATTGAAAAAACAGATGAAAGTACCATAGCTGCTGCTGTGCGGGAAACCACGGAAGAACTGGGTGTGGAGGCAGAAAAAATAACAGTTCTAGGAGAATTGCAGGAAGTAATTAGTTCTATCGGTGTAAGATTATATCCTTGTGTTGGTTATATTAGTGACAGTACTCAACTCCACCCTAATTCAGATGAGGTGGCCGAACTGTTCACTGTACCATTGAATTTTTTACTGGACGCGAAACCAATCATCGGTTCGATGGAAAGATGCACTCGCCCATTAGCTGATTTTCCTTTTGATTTATTACCGGATTGCTCACCAGATTGGAAGAACCGCAGAAATTATCAGGTATTATTTTATAAGTATGAGCAACACGTTATTTGGGGTTTGACAGCTCAAGTTTTACATAATTTTTTAGATATTTATAGGAAAATTAAAAAGTGAACCCACCCGTCTAGAAATTATAAAAGCCCTCTTCATTGAAGAGGGCTTGACTTTTTACACAATCTCGGCAATCCTCCAAGTTTGTCCATGGATGACTTGGTTGTAAATCTCAGTGATGGTTTGAAATATGGTAGAA
>OMOF01000693.1 GCA_900290375.1 Candidatus Desulfosporosinus infrequens | reverse complement strand
TTAAAGAGATCCAGCGGCAATCCAGTGGAGAGTACAATATCCCCTTCAAGGCCGGACTCCCATGCAGCCGCCGCCACCAGGACTTTAGCCAATTCTGTGGTCATCCGTTGATTCTGAGCTGACGTTACGGCCGATGGTTGATAGAGAGCATCATCTCCAACCCAGTAAGCCGTGCCATCAACGATTAGTGGCGTTGACTTAGACACGGCAGAATAAGTGTCACTCATAACAGTTTTTTCAGGGGCAATGACGGCGTTAATGATGCCTTCTCTTTGATGGGATACGTACTTAACCTTTTTGTACCCTACATCAATGGCAAGAATCTGATTACGGTTCAATTGGACCCAACTCCTTTCGATGTTTGATTTCTTTTGACCTAAGTAATGCAACCACTTTAAGAATGAACTGTGATGCCTAACTACGCTGTCGAATCTTGATCGTTTAAAAAAGTGTATAGAAAATATAGCCATAGCATGGTAGTATATGGCATAAAGTTGCACTCTAATTTTGATTATATCTAGTTTGAGGAGGGATCTATGATGGCAGAAATCGGGCGAAATGATCTATGTTTCTGCGGGAGTGGTAAGAAATATAAGCACTGTTGCGGGGGCCATGCTTAAAGCTAATTCAAAAAAGGTGAGAAATAATGAATATTGACATTACCCTGGGGAAGCGCCTTAGCTCTATTCGAGAAAGCCAAAGGATGACTTTAGAGCAAGCAGCTTCTTTAATCAGTATTTCTACAACTGATCTATTCCGAATTGAAAATGATGAAGCTCAACCAAACGTTATTGTGTTAGCAAATATGTCTAAGGTATACCAACGAACAACTGACTATTTACTTGGATTAAACAGTACTATAATACAAAAACAACTTTATGATTTATGTGTGACTCTGTCTGGAAAGGTCGTTAAAGTTGGAGTTTCTGAACATCATACTTTTGCTTTTGAGATAAGTGAAAACGTTCTTGCCAGCATTCGACTTGAGGAAAATTCAATACATTTTTTAGCAAAGAACAATCAGGGGATTTATCACAGCCTTGGTTGGGTAACTTTTGAGTCTGTAAAACCTGGTCACTTAACAGGAAGATTCTCAGGGCCGGGAATCGAAAGTGTTCTCATTGGAGAAAATACAACCCCTATAAGTAATCCACTAACAGCAGTTCAAGATATTATTGTTAATTTTTCTGGGGAGCAAATTCAAAAGTGGGTTTGGCGTTAAGAATGCTTCAAACCAACTATAATGGCAAGATCGTTCAGTTTCCTGGATATTAGCTCTAGACGTTGTTCTATGTTCACAAGCCTGTTTTCTGCTTCTTGATTAAGTTCTGGAAACTGTCCTTTAAGTTCAAATAATTTTAATATTA
>OMOF01000691.1 GCA_900290375.1 Candidatus Desulfosporosinus infrequens | reverse complement strand
AAACAGCGGGTACATGATATATTCTAACGGTAGATGGGGCGAGGTAGGCGGCACAAGTGTGGCAGCCCCTGAATGGGCAGGCATACTAGCTTTAGCAGACCAAGAGAGAATAGCAAATGGTCTAGGTACACTGGGTGCGGCTAACTCAGAATTATATGCACTTGCAAATTCCGGAGTATATAATGACATTACATCAGGTTCGAACAGTTCATACTCATGTGCAACTGGCTATGATATGGTGACGGGGCTAGGAACTCCGAATGTATACAAATTAGTCACAGCATTAGGCGGAGCTCAAACTACTCCAGTCAGCACTCCAACAGTACCTACAGGAGTTACTGCATCAGCTGTAAGTAGTACACAGGTCAACTTAACGTGGACCGCAGTACCTTCCGCTACTTCCTATAAAATATATAGAACCACAAGCAGTTCATTAATTCCAGTACTTGTAGGGACTTCCCTAACACCAACATTTGGTGATACTGACCTTACAAAGAGTACAACTTACTATTACGCTGTAAGCGCCGTAGGCACTTCTGGCGAAAGTGGTCAATCAGTTCAAGTCAGTGCTACAACTCTTTCCTCATCTTCAATGGCATCACCTATAGGGTTGACAGCAATACCCACTAGTTCCTCTCAGATAAACCTATCCTGGGGCAGTGTCAGTGGGGCCACTTCATACACGATTTATATCTCTACAAGCCCAACTGGAAATTTTCGAGGAATAGTTTCCACTGGTACGACATCTGCAACCAGTGTTGGCCTATCTGCAGGCACTACGTACTATTATACAGTTACTGCGACAGGAAAAGGTGCTCAAAGCCCTCAATCAGCCGTGGTATCAGCAACAACACTTACAGCCTCGACGGCAGTTTCGTCAGCTCCATCCGGACTAACGGCAACACCTACCAGTTCGTCTCAAATAAATCTTTCATGGACACCAGTAAGTGGTGCAACTTCTTACAAAATATACCGCTCACAATCATCTGCAGGAACGTACACACTGATAGGTACTTCTAGTGTGCCATCTTACACCAGCACAGCATTAGTACAAAAAACAACCTATTATTATAAGGTAAGTGCAGTAAATTCGTCAGGAGAAGGTCCTCTATCAACTGTGGTAAGTGTTACAACCTTACAAGCCCCAATTTTAGCTAAGCTATCAATAAATGGTACAATTCCTGCCTTAACGGCAGGTAGCACTGGTGTCAGTTTGAGCAACACTTTAACAGTAACAGTATCAGGAACTGATCAGTCAGGTAACTCATTTAACCTAAAAGGCTTGAACATTACTTGGACAGTTCCGTCATCTACAACCTGTGCGACGGTATCAAACGGGATACTAACACCAGTTTCCGCTGGCAGCGGTACAGTATACGCCTCAGTAAATGGTATATCAAGTAATTCGTTAACATTCACGGTCGGCTCTGCAGGCGCTATCGCGATTAATTCAGTGCAGGCAAGTAACGGAATGGTACTTCTCTATTTGAACGAAGTACCAAAAATTTTACCAACATTATCTCAATTCGCTGTAGCTCAGAGCATTAATGGAGCAACTGCAGTAGTAACCAAAGTAATAGCTGGAGTAGAGCGCGGCAATGTAATTTTGCTGCAGATAGCAAGGAACGAGTTAACATATGCACTTCAGAGCGTGTATGATTCAGTAAGCTATCTAGGAGGTACTCCAGTTAAAAGTAATAAGTTTACTATTCTGCCGACGAACAACTCAAGTGTCAGCCAAACGGTTGGGCAACAGTTCTCACACCTCACATTCATCACCCATTCATAAAATATAGTTTATTTCCACTTTCTTCTTAGAATGGAAT
>OMOF01000690.1 GCA_900290375.1 Candidatus Desulfosporosinus infrequens | reverse complement strand
GTGCGCCACGAAGGCGCACTTCACGTGACAGGAACTGTCACGTGAAGTTGCGACATGCTGTATAAGAGATGAGGGAAGAAGGCCCCTCGGAGCCGCCATACAGGTGGAGGCTTCAAACCACCTTAAGCTGCTGTGGACAAAAGCCATGGTAGTGAGCGTTAAGGAAAAGGCGAGGCAAGACCTCGTCAGGTAAGTGCTATGGAGACGAATACAAATAAATCGCTGATAACGTGTCGAAAGCGTAGGAACGTCATCAAAACCAGGGGGGTATCGTTAACCTGGGATAAGTCTGGAGGACACCTGTTTACTGTCCAGACGGTGGCCGGCATGGAGGCGACGTGAACTTAGCACAGGCTCTTATAGGGAACGTGGGAACCTACGACTTCGATGCTAAGGGAGAAATCCAAGTGGCAGATCCACAAGGATGAGAGTACCGATGCGAAGTATAGGGGCGGAACAGCCTGTAGTAGTGATGAAGCCTTGTAATGAGAGTGGAGCAAAGGGGCTGTGTTATCCAGTTTTGAAAATCAGTCAACCAAACACGGGAGGAACTGTATGGACAAGACAAAGTCGTTTGAAATCTCCAAATATGTGGTCTGGGAAGCATATCAAAGGGTAAAAGCGAAGCAAGGGGCAGCAGGTGTTGATCATCAGTCCATCGAAGAATTCGAGAAGAACCTCAAGGATAATCTGTACAAGATATGGAATAGGATGTCTTCGGGTAGTTACTTTCCACCTCCGGTGAAAGCGGTAGAAATACCGAAGAAAAATGGAGGGATAAGAATTTTAGGAGTTCCTACAGTAGCCGATAGGATCGCCCAAACGGTTGTTAAGATTTACTTCGAGCCTCTGGTAGAACCCTATTTCCATGTAGATTCCTACGGATACAGACCAGGTAAGTCGCCACTCGATGCTGTGGAAATAACCCGCAAAAGATGCTGGCGATATAACTGGGTGCTCGAATTCGATATCGTGGGACTCTTTGACAATATTGACCATGAGCTGCTGATGCGAGCCGTAAAGAAACACACGGATTCAGAATGGATAATCCTCTACGTAGTGCGCTGGTTGAAAGCCCCATTTAAGATGAATGATGGAGCCATCGTGGCAAGAATGTCTGGAACCCCGCAAGGGGGAGTCATCAGCCCGGTTCTTGCGAATCTATTCCTCCATTATACGTTTGACAAATGGATGGAAAAGAACCATCCTCAGAACCCATGGGCTCGTTTCGCAGATGATGGAGTAGTGCACTGTCGCACGAAACAAGAAGCTGAATTATTGTACAATCGGTTAAAACGGCGCTTTGAGGAATGTGGTCTTGAACTGCATCCCGACAAAACTCGAATCGTCTACTGTAAAGATGATGACCGCACAGGTAATCATACTGAAACAACCTTTGATTTTCTGAGCTACACATTTCGAGCGAGACGTTCTAAGAATCGGTATGGCAAATTTTTCATCAACTTCACCCCAGCCGTCAGTAACAAAGCAGCCAAGCACATGCGGCAAACTATTCGGCAGTGGAGGATACATCTGAAACCGGGCTTAAAGTTAGAGGATATCGCTCGCGATGTCAATCCCGTTCTGAGAGGGTGGATTAACTATTACGGACGCTTTTACAAATCCCAAATGTACCCGGTACTGCGGCACATGAACCAGGCTTTGGTTTACTGGGCAAGGAGAAAATACAAGAAGCTGAGAATCCATAAGAAAAGGGCTGAAAACATGTTAGGTAAAATCGCACAGCGAGAACCTAACCTTTTCGCCCATTGGCAAATGGGAATCAAGCCAACGGCTGGATGATGGGAGCCGGATGACGCGAGAGTGTCAAGTCCGGTTCTGAGAGGGCCTGGGTGGTGTGATTCCCCCGGGCTACTCACCCTGTGGCGCACTGC
>OMOF01000230.1:11753-16769 GCA_900290375.1 Candidatus Desulfosporosinus infrequens | reverse complement strand
AAGTTCTAAGTTCAATAGATTTTGAAGAGCATGTAAAAGGTATGGCGTATAATATTTCTTACAGGGAATGGCTTAATGGGCTTATTCTTGATTTGAATGTCCAAGTTGATTCAACGCTGAGGATAAATGTTGACTCGCTAAGAACTATAGAGTACTTGAGTAAGAATGGTTTTGAGTGGCCAAAGATTAATGTCGCCTATCTAGACAAAAACATACAGTACATGCAGGAGGTGGGCTTTCTGAAAAATATTAATGTAATTGCTAAAGAGCATCTAGCTTGAACGGCAAGAGATCATTTTATTAAGTCGGTATCATTTATTTTTCCCTAAAATGTTAAAATTTTTTCTCCACTGTATACGTAATTCGTAATCTGTCAATCATTTAAATAAACATAAATTAAGCAAATGAAAGGTAGTTTAAGCAATGAAGGATAATGTTCGAGAATTTAAAGTTTATAAAGGAAATGGAAAAACTCCGTCTACATTTATGCCGCGCTTTATTAGAGATGTAAGAACACCGCATAGCGAACGTTACTCAATAATTATGGGTGAAGATTTTGAATTAATAGGTACATTAGATTTGCACATTAGTGAAGTAATTCAAACTACGTTAGTGATTATCCCAGATGTTGATCAGGATATTTTGGAAGTATTAGTAGGTCTTATAAAAGCGGAATTAATAGAACCGTTGGAATTAGATATTGAATCCTTCAATATCTTTAAAGGGGTTTCTGATTTTATAGTATTAGATGAAGAAGATTTTTTCGGTATGGACGAGAGTGATGACGATTGAGATGCCATTCGTTTGCCTCTCATCAAAAAAAGACATCTCTACTCTTTAACTACACAGTTTTCTTCGAAATAATGCATAATTAAGCCATCTTCGGTATAAAGCCATCGTGCTGTACAGTTTTCACCTAGCTCAAAAGCTTCCGATTTAACAACTTGATCGTTATTTGATATAGCTTTGTCCAATGAACAGTATGGACAAATTTCATTTCTATTACAAATCGTTTTGTAACATCGTTCACCTAATTTAACACCTTTTTCATGCGCTTTAAGATTTGCAGCGACAACTAACCTGTTCTCTGTAATAAGATAGGCTGGCCCATCAATAATTTCTAAAAATTTGACAAAGCAGCGGGCATATTTTTGAGCTTTAAAATCTAATTCAACCTTTCTGAATTTGGTATTTTTAATTTTATACATATTTAAACTGCGTACAATTCTGCTTTGTTCCTGAGAAGTAAGGAGAAGCTTAAGGCCGTATTCATTATTACCTTTAGCATTAGGTGTCTTTCGTAATACTTGAGCAAGTAAATCATATTGTTCATTTTCAAACTCAAATTTAACAGTGAGTTTAATTAACTTTGTTGGCAAATCATAACGTATGCGAACCCGCATGCCTCCAGCACTAATGTCTAGCAAAGATATTGGTATTATTTTATCGATTTCTACTACTTGATCATTGACTGAAGAGATCTTTGCCAAGGCGGAAACTTCTTTTAGCAAATCCACCCGAAAATATTTCCGTTTTTCATTAAAATCACTCATCTGGTTTTTCTCCTTTTTGTAGGCTTAAATCCTCTTGGAGTTGAAGACAGCTCTGTATCAGTTGACATAAATCACGATTATCATTTGCGACAATAACCCTTATTGTATTACCTTTTCGACAATATCTCAGTTAAATAGTTGCTTAGTTCCCATTATACGTTAAGGACCATGTCGAAATCGTTAATAATTAAGGTGTCGAAATAATGGCGAATGTGTAATATAACACCGCATGTTACTATAACATACTATGTATTAAGAAATAAGAAAAAGAGGCTACAGTGAAGTTTACACATTTAGCCTCCTTTTAACTCGTTGTATTATTGAGCGTTTTTTAGTTTGGGTCTCATTTCAGATCACATCAGAAAACACGAAACTCTTTTAGTAAACCACAATATTATTCGGCATCCAAACCGAAGTTTGCACAAAGCGCTTTCAATCCACCAGAGAATCCATTACCAATTGCGTTGAATTTCCATTCTCCTTGATTTCGATACAATTCACAAACCACCAAGGCTGTTTCTACGGAGAAATCTTCGCCTAAATCATAACGCATGACCTCTTGGTTATTCTCTTCATTGACCACGTGAACATAGGCATTTGAGACTTGCCCAAAATTCTGGGCTCGGGCAATCGCATCGTGAATTGTAACAGTAATTGCGATCTTATCCACGTTGACTGGCACAACCGAGAGGTTGATTTTTATTTGTTCATCGTCTCCGTCGCCCTCTCCAGTCAAGTTGTCTCCTGTATGTTGTACAGAACCTTCTCCAGCAACAAGATTGTTATAAAAAACAAAATCTTCAAGTCCGCGGGCTTTACCGTTTTTATCCAGTAAGAAAGCTGAAGCGTCAAGGTCAAAATCAAATCCACCTGAATACTTGTTGGTGTCCCAACCCAATCCAACAATGATTTTAGACAATCCAGGGTTTCCTTTGGTTAAATCAATTTTTTGTCCTTTTTGCAAACTGATAACTGTCAAACTAATACACATCCTTTTTAGTTAATATTTAATGCCAAATCCGTCATCCATCGAGTAAACTATCGCTTCTAGCTTTACCAAGTGTATCATAAATTCTACATAATATACAAAAACAACAGTCGACTGTGGTGGACGCAATCAATGGGGGCGAGTATCGAAAATAGAGGGTGGTTACTGAAGCGTAACTTTTTGAGTTGTACCCACTTGCGTACCCGCAGCATTAAAGAATTCAACCTGTACTATGCTACCGGATGCTTGTGCTGGGTAAACTGTCGTTGAGGTATTAAGAGGGGCTAAAACCGAGGCCGCGACACCATTTACATATACTTGAAATTGGGTAGCACCAACAAATGTTACTGGAGATGTGAGGTTAATAGATACCAGTGAGCCATAACCCGCACTAGCGGAGGTTTCAGTAATCACATCCGTTGTTTGAATAGGAACTGCTACCGTTACGTTTATCACGGTAATCACTTCAGTTCCTATAACTCCTGATGCTGCGTTTGTGGCTGTGACAATTACAGTGCCAGGGCCTGTTGCCGTTAACAAACCAGTGGTGTTAATCGTTGCTGATCCTGTTTCATTAGCTACTGACCAAGTTATAGCTGGGCTGGTCGCCTTGGCAGGTGTCTCCGAATCACTCATTTGGAGGGTTGAACCATTAGCTACTGTGGTTGCATTTGCTGAACCTGTTACAGTAATTCCTGATACTGGCACAGTTATACCAGTGCTGTTTTCGATCGTGGCTTCTAGTGCCCGAGTAATTGTGCCCGCTATTACAAGTCCATCCATCACGGTTTTATATTCAGTTTGAATTTCAGCCTGTAATTCACTTTTCAATCCATTTTGAATAGCGTCTTCTTGGGTTTGAGTGATTGTACCTGCGGTTACTAGTCCATCCATAATTGTTTTATATCTTCTGTGGTCACCTTTTTTGTTCCGGCCCTTTGTTGATCCAACCTGTAGCGTTGCTGCAAGTGCGCTTTGGATGGAATCTTCTTGAGCTTGGGTTAGTGTGCCTGAAGCTACCTGGCCATCCATTATTGAATTAAATTCGCTCTGAGTCCCTCCCTGGCTTGCACTTTTAATTCCGCTTTGGATAGCATCTTCTTGCGCCTGAGTCATTGTATCTGTAGTCACTAGTCTATCCAGCGCAGTTTTAATAGCGCTTCTGGTTCCGGCGCTAGTAACTGGAGTTGTCGGAGTAGCTATTGGGATTGAAGTACGAGAGCCCAGTAAAGATTCGACTGTCTGGACTGTACTGTCTGGGATGGCCCCGGTTCCACCTAAAACACATAAGCTGGTTACTGAACTTGCTTCTGAAGAAAGGTAATCTTTTGTTATTTGCGGCATATCACTGTCTACGAATATTAGAGGCGATCCAGTTGTGGCTGCTAGCGCTGAACCAGCTAAAGCATCTGCGAATGCTTTTCCTGTTGCCAAATAAACCTTGGAGAAATTTATAGTACTACTAAATGACTTGATTATTGTCACGTTTCTCTCATACAAGTTTGCACCTGTGATTCTGATCGGGTCTGGAAAGAGGGAACTATCTGAAACCCCATCGTCTGATTTGGTACCATCTGCCTTACCGAGAACATAAGTTTTGGTAAGGGTATTGCTGCTGAGGTAGTCGGATAATGCGGATGGTACGGAATCACGGGCGGTGAGGAGGATAGGCATCCCTAGTTTGGCGGCTATTGGTGAGATTGAGAGCGCTTCGTATGGGTTGTATCCGTTTGTAATTACGATGGAACCGGTATTGCCTATGGCATTTGCTATTGCTACTGAAGTTGCATATCTGTCAGTTCCAGACAGGCGTTGAGTGTCCATCCCTAGTGCAGTAATCTGTGAAGCAACGTTATCGGAGACTGCTCCAGTTCCGCCTACGATAAGTACATGTTTTACATCAAGTTTTATGAGTTCGGCTGAGGTATCGGCACTGAGATTTAGGGTGTCAGTTAGCAAAATTGGCGCAGTATATTTATAGGCTAGCGGCGCTGCGCTTACTGCGTCTGGAAAATCCCAGGCATTGGCTATTACTGCATAGTCTGATTGCGTCCAGCCTGAATCAGCTATTTCGACCGAGGTCTTGACTCTGTCAGTACCTGCTACTCTCGTTACCGCTAAAACACCTGGTGTTACGGCAGTTAGCGCGGCTAGCGTGCTGGCCGCTAGTGCACTAGTTGACATAGAGCCGAGAATAGTTGCTACGCCCATTAAACAAATAAAGCTCTTTCTGATTTTCGACATTAAGTGTCCTCCCTTTAATTACATATCGGTATGTAAATATAAAATCCAATAGGTCTAACAAAATTTTAATAAAATTTTAATAAAAATTACAAATTATAACAGTTGATCTATTGACTACATAAATAAGAAATGGTACTCTGTAGCCAAATAAATTACCTTGTACCTATAAAATGATTCTGCTGCAGAAACCCCTTGTCATGCTATTAATATCACATTTTATTGTCATCCTGA
>OMOF01000230.1:0-11743 GCA_900290375.1 Candidatus Desulfosporosinus infrequens | reverse complement strand
ACCAAAATAATTGCAGTGACTTGATATTTTATATCATTTTAGACTTTCTGCAGGGGAATCATAAAATACAATATAAAAATCTTTGCTTAGATATTTGTATATATCATTACTACATTTTAATTTCTAAGTCTTTAAGCGATTAAATGGAATCACTATATAAGAGGCCTATTAGCCATGATCTCTCGGTATAATGATAAAAACTATTATCTGATTTTTGAGGTGATATTGAATTTGGAAATTGATTTTAATGATCTGATCAAGAATGCTCAGGATTTAAATGCAACCCATGCCGCTATAGCAAATGTGAAAGACCTAGTATTCAATGAGGATTTCAGGAAGCAGTGCGAACAGAATATCTGCGGATTTTACAACACAAACTGGATGTGCCCACCCGCTTTTGGTCCTATTAGCAATGCAAAAGAGAGAGTTATGAGGTTCCAACAGGGGCTTCTTATCCAGTCGGTGCATAAGCTGAAAAGTTCATTCGATTGGAAAGGTATGATGACAGCAGTGGCAGATCATACCAAAATATTCAGAGATATACTGGACAGCATGGAGAAAAATTATAGTTTTAAAGAAATCCTCCCGTTAAATGCGGGTCCTTGTACTTATTGTGAAAAATGTGGCTTTCTAGATGGTGAAAAGTGCCGATTTCCAGCACAAGCAGTGTCTTCCGTTGAAGCAAATGGAATTGACGTCATGGACCTAGAAAAAAAATGTGGAATGCCCTATTACAATGGTGAAAATACAGTTTCTTATGTAGGGCTAATCTTGTTCAACGTTGCTTGAATAATTACCATATCGGGCTATCTAATTAAATTTATAGACTTTGCGCGCAATCTTATATAATCTCACCGTAATTTTGTTGCCAGAACTTCCAGGCAGGTTAGCAACCATTCTCAAAAACCTGCTGCTCGCATGCCGATACAGGCCGTTGTCACAACTCGTAAGAAAGGTCCATAGCTCTTTTTCCTTCGTATGGCTTTCCCTTGTGTCGGAAATTCTCAAAAATACGGTGCAAATTGTCATCATCATAGCTAAATAGCCCAGCATATAGCCGGACAGCTTTTTGCTGGATATGCTCCCGGGGAGGCGGTGAGATCCTATCATGATACGAGTTACTAGGAGCTGCTGGTCAATTCTTTTTATCATTACGCTTTCATTGACAGATTGATCTTCCCGCCCAATAAAATAATGGTAAAGGTCTACATCCAGATAGTAAATAGTTTTCACAGAAGGTAATGGCTGGTAAGCAAAAATGTTGTCCACATAGAAGGTATGCTTTGGTAATTTAAGGCCGCAGTCGCGCAGCAGCTGCGTTTTGTAAATCAACGAGTGCATAAGAAGATATTTCCAGGGAGGAAACCTTCTCATATCATCCCAACCGAACAGCTGATTGTGAGGAAAGATATTGTGGTAATTAATTACATGCCTAGTGCCTTCCAGCAGCTTTTCATAGATATAGTTAGAGACCATCAGATCAGGGGCAGAGTTGTTATTCAGTAAAGTTTTAAGGGTTTTCAGTACCTCAGTTATACCCTGGACATCGATCCAGTCGTCAGAATCAACAACTTTAAAATAGTGACTAGTGGCGTTTTTTAAGCCGATATTGATTGCTTCGCCATGTCCTCCGTTTTCTTGATGGATCACCCGCACAATCTCAGGATATTGTGTGGCATATTGTTCTGCAATTTTTCCTGTGTCGTCGGTAGAACCGTCATTGACAATAATAATTTCCACATCATTTCCGCACGGAAGCAGTGTATCGATACAACGTTCCATGTATGGCGCTGAATTGTAACATGGTATGGCAAATGTGATTATTTTCAATCTACACTCCGTTCTGCCGCTTCGGTTCGGCACGAAAAATCAAAGATGAACACTTAATCATGATTTAATTAGGGTATCGGCAAGTTCCAAGGCCTTCTGAACGATGGTGTCCATGTTGTAGTATTTGTACTCCGCAAGCCTGCCCAGTAAATATAATCGTGAAAAACCTTCGGTAAGCTTTTGGTATCGCTTATAAAGGGTGAGATTTTCAGGATTTTGGATTGGGTAATACGGGGTCTCACTGTCGGCGCCCGTATATGCTCTTGGATATTCTTTGACTATGGCAGTTCGTCCGTTTAGAGCCTGTCCAGTGAGGTGTTTAAATTCAGTTATACGGGTATATTCGCGGTCAACAGGAAAGTTTACAGTCCCTTTGGACTGGTACCATGTAGTACTGTGTGTTTCAAAGACAAAATCTAAAGTCCGGTAGGGCAGGCGTCCGTATCGCAAGTCAAATAGTTCGTCTGTCGGTCCTGTGTATATTACAGTGCCGTTGAACGGACAACCGTCAAAAAACACCTCCCCGGATTCCAACCGGAGTCTTCTGCGGGCGTCAGAATTGAGATGGAGCTCTATATTGGGATGATTTAACATGTGCTCGAAGAGTGACGTATAGCCCTTGGCAGGGATACCCTGATAAGTGTCCTGAAAGTAGCGGTTATCATTGGAGATAAATACGGGGACGCGTGCAGTAACCAAAGAATCGATTTCATCGGGAGCCAGTCCCCATTGCTTGCGCGTGTAATATGAAAATATGTTGTCATATATGAAATCTGCGATTTCCGCAAGTTCTACATCGGGTTGTCGGCGCAGATCCAAGATGGCTACCTTGCTTCCGTAGCCATAAATATCGATCAACTTTTGCTCTATTCGCGTTGCTTTATACGGCTCAAAGGCCAAATGGAGCGAATTGAGATTAAAAGGAATGGGCAAAAGCTTTCCGTGGATGTCTCCCACTACCTCGTGGGAGTAATTCCGCCACTGTGTGAACCGGGAGAGATAATCGAATACCCTTTGGCTGTCCGTATGAAAGATATGGGGACCATATCGATGTACAAAAATTCCGTTCTCGCTCATAAAATCATGAGCATTCCCGCCTATATGATCGCGCATTTCCAGGATCAGTACTTTTTTATCTGACCGTTCCGCCAGTTCACGCGCTATAATCGTACCTGCCATGCCGCAGCCAACGACAAGAAAATCACAATTTTCACCTTTTTTCATATTTAATTCTACCCTACATTCAAAATATTTTAAACTCAATATCTGTGAGTTGGCATATTTTCATTTTACCACGGCTCATAATTATTGCAATATTCTACACTTTCCGAAAAGGTTCTATGCTCGGGCGGCAAACTCCTGCAAGCATTCTCACAAGAGCAGAATTAAATTAAGCAATTTATCAATAATAATTTTAGCATATAACGTAAATGTTAATAAGGAAATAATATTTGGAGGTTTGTAATAATGGAAAAAAAAGTTATAGGCTATTTCGAAGACAGTAATCAAGCAGGGCAGGCAGTAAATGAATTAAAAGCCAAGGGGTTCAACGAGATTTCTATTCTAGGAAACGAGAATAGTGGCAGTGAAGATAGCAAAGGTGGAGATAACAATGGAATGAGTTCTCGAGATCAGAACAAATCGAATGCCACTTTGACAGGTGGAGTTGTTGGTGGATTAGCAGGATTAGGTTTAGGTGCCGGAGCCCTAGGGGCTTTAGGCGCTGCAGCTCTATTAATCCCGGGAATAGGACCAATCGTTGCTATGGGACCTTTAGCAGCTGCTTTAGGTGGCGCAGTAACTGGCAGTGTTGCTGGAGCTTTGATAGACTACGGTATCCCAAAGGAACGTAGTGATTTTTATGAAACTAAAATAAGAGAAGGAAATACGGTTATAGTTTTGAAAACTGATGAGCAAAAGACTGATGAAGTAGCAAAAATGATGAAAAACTATGGTGCCAAGGACGTCAAGATCCACTAGAAAAGATTAACTAACAGTACAACCCTGAGTATCGGCTTAACGCCATATGTGCGCTTAGTGCCAAAAAAATCCACCTTAAATTATGCTATAAATAACTTGCTAAACCTAGTTCTGGTGCAAAAATAGATTGTTATGTTATAATATCATATAATTTTAGTCAGAGCGTTTGGATGCTCTGACTTTTTTTCTTTTCAGGTGTCGAAAGCAGCGTACATATTTAGAGGAATTTCAATAAACATGTCGAATGCTATTATCATACAAGGGGGTATATAAAATTGAAAATTAAAAAGAGTTTTCTTTGCCTAATGAGTGTTGTCACTATCCTAGGGACTATGACCACGAGTGCACTAGGAGCCAGTACCCTAGTACCGCCCGTCATCCCAACTCAAAATTCGCAACTGGCGGTCACAAGGATAGCTGGAGTTGACAGAGTCAAGACTTCTGTAGCAGTGGCCGACGCAGGGTGGACTCAGTCGGATTATGCCGTAATTGCCTATGCCTGGGATTTTCCGGACGCTGTAAGCGCAGCACCACTTGCCTATAAATATACTGCTCCAATCCTGCTCACTGACGCTGCAAATTTGAACGCAGACACCTCAGCAGAGCTAACAAAACTCGCCGTAAAACATGTGCTTATCGTAGGCGGCACTGGAGTGGTCTCCGATAACGTAGCGTCACAGATAACTGCCTTAGGACCCGATGTGCAACGCTTAAGCGGTGCGGATAGGTATGCTACTTCAGTCGCTATCGCCGCTGCAGTTGGCAACACTGGATCAATCGTAATCACAAACGGATATAACCCATACGAAGCACTCTCTATCTCACCGATAGCAGCAAAATTAGGGATGCCTATCCTTCTTACAGCACGCGATTCAGTACCATCTGAAATAACAAACTATCTAAGTCAAAACACTATTACTCAAACCTATGTTCTCGGTAAAGCAGACGGTACAACGTTTGATGACGGAGTAGCTGATAATTCAGCATTTCCAAACCCAACAAGAATCACCGGGGATAATCTATACCAAAGAAATGTAAACATAATCAAATTATTCAGCAGTAACCTCAACTTTTCCAGGGTTTATTTGGCAACAGGAAAAGCCTTTGCCGACGCTTTAGCAGGATCAGCATTAGCTGCAACCACAGGATCACCGCTTATATTCGTAGACAGTGATATGCCGCAAATAACAAAGGACTTCCTCACTTCCGAAGCAGGCTCGGTAACAAGCGCTTGTGTTTTAGGTGGCACCGGAGCTATCTCAGACAATTCAGCACAATCAGTTGAAGCTCTATTAGGATCTAATAGCCCAAAAACCTGGACGTCAGCACCTGCAATGCAAATCGATATCACAAAACAATATCATGCAACTATTCACACAACCATGGGTGACATAGGTGTTAACTTATTTACAAAAGATGCGCCAATAACAGTAAATAACTTAGTATTTTTAGCGTCCCACAACTTCTATACTAACGTTCCATTCCACAGAATAATCAAAACGTTCATGATTCAAACTGGGGATCCGACTGGTACTGGAACAGGCGGACCCGGCTATACATTCGCTGATGAATTATCCTCAGCCCATACCTACGCACCTGGGATCGTGGCTATGGCTAATGCTGGTCCAAATACAAATGGCAGTCAATTCTTTATTTGCTCAGGTGCAGATTCGGAAAATCTAGATAAAAATCCCAACTATACTATTTTTGGGCAAGTGGATTCAGGGATGGATGTTGTTAATGAGATTGCTAATGTACCTGTAGGTCCAAGTCCTTCAGGTGAAGTAAGCGCCCCAACTACTCCAGTTCTCATGAAGTCTGTTGAAATTCAAGAAAAGTAAGGCAATAGAGCCGGGGTATAGGTGCCCCGGCTCTTATCTTACTACTTTTCCTAGGAGTGTCACTTATACGCTACCAGCGAAAGTTAGGTAGAGCAGAACTGCATTTAAACCAACAATAAGACTTGTAATAACCCAACCTGCTATTTTGGTTGAACGTTTGTTGACTAAACTACCCATTAAGTCTTTGCGACTAGTGATCAGTAGCATAGGCACTATGGCAAATGGAAGGGCGAAACTCAAGACAACTTGGCTCATTATCAGTGCTTTCATGGCGTTTATACCTAAGGCAATAATAATCAAAGCCGGGGTCATAGTAATCAAGCGTCGGATATTAATAGGGATATTTAAGCCAATAAATCCTTTCATAATGGTTTGCCCAGCCATAGTACCAACTGCTGAGGATGACAAACCAGAAGCTAGTAAAGCGATCCCAAATGCTCCGCTGGACAGTGTCCCCAAAAGAGGCTCTAATGATTTGTGTGCTTGTTCAATCGTATTCACAACCATACCATTTCTGAAGAATACAGCAGCAGCTACAATAACCATAGCGGCATTTACGATAAACGCAATATTCATAGCGATAGCGATGTCGATTCGCGCCATACGTAAATGCTTGCGTTTTTGTTCTTCGGTATGATCCTTTTGATTTCTGCATTGAACCAGTTGCGAGTGAAGATATATCACGTGAGGCATTACAGTTGCCCCAAGCATTCCAACCGCCAATAATACCGCATCGCCATTGGGAAGTGATGGAATCAGCGTGTGGATACCTACCTGAGCCCAGTCCGGCTTAGCTAAAAACACTTCAACAGTGTAAGCAATGGTTATGACTGCCACTAATGTACCAATAATCCACTCAACGACCCTTTGCCCATATTTCTCCATGTACACTATTAAGAAAGTAAGTGCACCTGTGAGGAGACCTGCGTAAATCATGGGGATTCTAAACAGCAAATACAATCCTAACGTTCCGCCAATAAACTCAGCTAAATCGGTGGCCATTGCTGCGAATTCAGCCTCAAGCCAGAAAAACCAGTTAGTTTTACGGGAAAATGTTTTCGAGCACATTTCGGGTAAATTGTGACCCGTAGCGATCCCTAATTTGGCAGACATACTTTGTAAAAAAATCGCCATCAAGTTACTCCAAAGAATAACCCAAATTAGATCGTAATTAAATACTGAGCCTCCGCTAATATTGGTGGCAAAGTTACCCGGATCAATGTAAGCTACACTCACTATAAACGCTGGACCTAAAAATTTGAACACACTTTTTGCTTTTACCTGCCATGTGTCTTTTAGCAATGGCAATGATAAGGGGAGTGATGTTTGAGATAAGTTAAAACCTTCGCTCATTTTCTATACCTCCAGTTAACTTTCATTAAAATAGAATTATTGAGCATGTAAAAGAATATACTGACATAACTAAACCAGCATGCTTATACAGTGAGAACGATTTAGCTCTTAATAGTTTCAGCAACGAAAATCTTAACTCAAATGGTCATGGAGAACTAAAGGTGAAGCAAAAGGAAGTGTCGTAAATGCTCACACCAAGTTTGGAAGATTATTTAGAGGAAATATATCGGTTTTCGTTATCTCTTGATGCCGTTCGAGTAACGGACATCAGTAATAGGCTTAAAGTTGCTTTACCATCGGTTACCAAAGCTCTCTATAGATTGAGAGATGAGGGTTACATAAAGTATGAACGATATGGAGAGATCAAGCTTACGGATCGGGGAAAAGAGTCGGGGTACTACTTAGTAACAAGGAACAAATTGTTACAGGAGTTTCTTGCCCTAATATGTAGCAAATGTAATTATGCTGCTGAAGCAGAGGCTATGGAACATTATCTTTCGACTGCAACGATTGATGCCATTAAAACTTTGGTGGACTTCATGAACGCCAATCCGTTTTGCCAACAAGCATTTAATGATTTCGTGGATTTAACAGATTAAAAAGTTCGTCTACGAATATAGGTATGGTGGACATGGAATTCAATTAATTAGACCTCCTTATTGTCGTCTAATCGGGTTAGCCGTAGCTAACTTGATTCTGAAATAAAATATGTAAGAAGATAAAAAATGCTACCAATCATCGTCTTACAATATAATCCAATAGTCTAATTCGGTAATTGAAGAGCAAAAACACAAAAAACGTGAGTTCCTTAGGGAACTCACGTTAATTTTGTAGTGCGACAGAAATTCCATAATCACTATACGGCAGCGGCACTTATGTACGAGTACTCAAGGTGGCTGAGCGTTCAGCAAAGGTTAAGGTGAGGAAGTGTGCTCGTTTCACCCGCCTGAAAAGTAGGATTAGACCAGCGACACTCTGCTAGGATAAGAATGTCGGTTTAGTGTGGTTTTTGTAAAAATATTAAAAGAATAGATAAATATGCAGGAGAAAATAGGTAGATAGTAGAAAGATAAAAAACAAGCCAAGGAAGGGGGGTAACTATGCAATCGCAACAGGTAAATCATAATATGGCTTCGCTGATTAGTTACATCATGGAAGGGGAAACCAATTTGGCGATTGCAGAGGTGAATCGCCAAATTGAGGCAGGGGTTGACAGAAAAGAAATAATTTTAGAGGCGATTCAGAAGGCCATGGAACTTCTTGGTTCAAAATGTACTGCTGAGCAGTTTAATCTACTCGAGATCATGCTGGCGGGAAGGACCGCTACGTTAATAATGAAGGAATTATATCCCGATGCGAACGGAGCTCCTTCCACTAAAGGAACCGTGGTCATTGCTACCTTGGAAGGAGATGTGCATGATATTGGCAAGAATATTGTCAAAATCATTCTCATAACCCAAGGCTACAAAGTCATTGATTGCGGTAAAAACTGCCCAATTCAAACGATAGTTGATGCGGCTGAGACAGAAAATGCAATTGCAGTTTTAGTTAGTGGCTTAATTACGAATGTCATCCCTCAAGTAAAAGTGGTAAAGCAGGCTCTAGCGGATAACAACTTGTCGGATATCAAAGTATTTGCCGGAGGTGCAGCCTTAAAGCAATTTACCGCAGAGTCGCTCAATGTGGACAACGTAGGGGAAACCGCATTTGATGTTCTTCGTTTCCTGGAAAGTGAGGTGTGAGATGAATAGCTTGGAGAGGTTACTGACGACGATCCAATTTAGAAAGCCGGATCGACAACTGGTAATCGCCCCGGTGTTCGGACATGCCGCTGTTTTGGAAAATAGAGACCTAAGTGATTATGTGCAAAAGGGAGAGCTCCTGGCGGAATGTCAACTGAAAGCCTTAGAGAGATATCATCATGATGCGGTCTTCGCCATAATGGACGCCAGTGTTGAAACGGAAGCTGCTGGTTCTGTATTGGAATATCGCAGTAACATGTATCCAATGATTAAATATCATGTTTTAGAGGATATGGGAACGTTTAATAAGCTAATAATACCCGATCCTTATAGTGCAGGACGTATGCCGGAACAACTTCAGGCGGTAAAAAGGCTGCGGCAAGAGTTAGGAAATGATGTTGCAGTGATAGGTTGTGTCGTAGGTCCAATGACGTTGACCGGACAACTACTGGGACTAGAAAAATCGTTATTTTTGGCTGTGGATGAGCCTGAGATATTTGAAGCAATTATGGATTATGCAACCAAAGTAATTATCGAGTTTGGTTGCGCTCAATTAAAGGCAGGAGCCCACTTAATTATGGTATTCGAGCCAACGGGTTCTCCCGCCGTCATTCCACCCAGCTTTTTTAGAGAAATGCTCGTGTCTAGGTTGAAACAAATTTTTCGAAGTTTTACAACTGCCGGTTCAGTAGCTAATTTCTTGCATATTGCTGGCCCAACAAAGCCAATTCTGCCCTATTATAAGGAAGCTGAGGTTAATCTGGCTAATTTCGACTATTATGTTGGGTCGGAGGAGATTAAAAGTCTTTTACCTGATATTTGTTTGTGCGGTAATATCAAGTCAGGTTTATTTCTTAAGCCTGATCCAGCAGAGATTAAACAAGTGGCGAAGATCCTTGTGGATTCATTTGAAGAACGTAGAGGGTTCATCCTTTCGGCAGGTTGTGAAATTCCCCCAGAAGCGAATCCTAAAAACATCGAAGTTTTGGTTGAAGTTGCCCGAGAGAGTTGGTGAAGCATGTCAAAATTGAAAGTGCACACGGGTAGGGAAACCTATTGCTGTGACTTTAAAGCGGACGAGAATATTTTAGACGTTTTAGAACGTAATGGAATTAACATTCGAGTAGGCTGTAATGCCCTAGGTGCCTGTGGTTTGTGTATCATTAGAGTCATTGAAGGTAATCTAAATGAACTAACGGCCAACGAATTGATGTTCATAGATAAGGAAGAGCTATCACGAGGCATGCGTTTAGCGTGCCAACTTCAAACATCTGAGGACCTTACCTTGGATGTGTCGGATAATATTCCTGAATCAAGATGGAAGGAACTTGAAGTTACGACCCAAGGTAATTTATTAAGTGCTCAAGGAGTTAATCATCCTTTCGGAGTGGCAGTAGACATTGGAACTACACAGATTAAAGCGATGTTGTGTAATCGAGTGACAGGGCAGGAGCATTTAAGTGTTTTCGGTCCTAATCCCCAAAATGTTTATGGGGCCGATGTCATTACTCGGTTAGTTAAGTCTAAGGATTCTGAACATTTTCTCAATAACATGAATCGTAGGGTCATCGATGCCATCGGTGAAGCGATTACTGAACTATCCCAGCGAATTACCCTTAACCCACAACACATTACTAAAGTTTTGATCGTTGGTAATACCGCTATGTTAACGCTCTTGACTAAGAAAAACGGTGATTTACTACTCAAGCCAGAACAATGGAATCGCTATATCGATTGCCTTTCCGAAGAAACAGGTAACTGGGCAACTCACTGGGGCATTGATTCACAGGCAATAATTGACATCGTACCCTCGTTAGGTGGATTTATCGGTTCGGATTTGATTGCAGGAATTGAAGCTGCAGGTATAATCCAAAGTAGAGAATGTAAGTTGTTCATTGATGTCGGTACAAATACAGAAATTGCCCTCTGGGATGGTCAGACTCTTTGGGTTACATCATGTGCAGGCGGCCCAGCCTTTGAAGGGTCAGGGATTGGCTGTGGCATGCCTTATGACATCGGCTCTATCTATGGGGTGATAATCACGCAGGGTCACCTAGAATTTCAAACAGTTGGAAATATAACCCCTAAGGGAATCTGTGGCTCGGGAATTGTAGATTTAATTGCTTCTCTGCTTAAACTTAAAATAATTAATTCAAAGGGAAATTTCACTTCTTTCGAACAAGAGTATTTATTAAATTTTAAGGGCAGTAAACTGAGGATCATCAAGAAGGATATCGATGTTATTCAACGGGCTAAAGCCTCAATTGGAGCAGGTATCAGTACTTTGATGACTAACGCCGATATCCATAGTGATGAACTTCGACGAGTGTATCTAACAGGACATTTTGGGAGCGGCTTGAATATAAATCACGCGCAGGAGATAGGACTTATTCCGACAGTTAATCCAGAAATTGTATCTCTTCTTAAAAATTCAGCTTTGGTTGGGGCAGCAAAATTGTTATTATCAGAGGATGCTAGAGAGCATGTCAGCGAGATTCAACTAACCACTAAGATAATAAATTTGGCACAAAGCACTGATTTCGAGGAACGGTTTCTAGAGGGCCTTTTTCTACGGCCGATGGAGGTAAGTTGATGAACAATTTTCTATCTGAAGAAAAGGACTTTCTTACTGAATTCATTAAGCTAGCCCAATACATTTCCAATATAACCGTTTCTCAAAACGTTTGGGATGAGTTGGGAAAGTTTATTCCTAGGACTTTTGGGGCAGAGTTTGTTTCTTTCATAAAGCAGGAAAGCAATAATTTATGGAGTTACACGTCCATGTTGGAGAAGAGCACGTGGAGAACAATTCAGAATGAAATACTAGATAGTATAAGGCAGGTGCAGGAGACCGGTTTTCTAGCCACTGAGACAATAGGAATACCGGAACCATACTCGTTGTTATTAGTTCCAATCCAGGAAGGAAGAACTCAATTAATTGTTATGGTAGTGGGATATCAGACTCAAACCGTGTTATCCAAAAAAATATTAAATTTG
>OMOF01000689.1 GCA_900290375.1 Candidatus Desulfosporosinus infrequens | reverse complement strand
CATCTGAGGCGACGAATGCAGCAACTAAGCTGATTACACAAGATAAAGTTTCTTTAATTATCGGACCGGTTACGAGCTCTAGTGTGCTTGCCACATTACAAGTAGGTCAGGACAATAAAATTCCAATTGTAACTCCGACTGCTACCAGTACGAAGGTTACCGTTGATAATGGCAAAGTAAGATCATATGCTTTCCGTAGTTGCTTTATTGATCCATTCCAAGGAACGGTAATGGCAAACTTTGCAACAAAATCACTGAAAGTTAAAACAGCAGTTATTTATGTAGATAGTAGTTCTGATTATTCTAAGGGTTTATCTGAGGCTTTTGAAGCGCAATTTGTTAAAAACGGCGGTACCGTGTTAGGTAAGGAAGCCTTCTTGCAAAAAGATCAGGACTTCAAATCAACGTTGACGAAAATTAAAGTAATGAATGCGGACGTTATTTTTATCCCTGCTTATTATGAAGAAGTCGGCAAAATTGTAAAACAAGCCCGTGAACTTGGGATAACGGTACCGATCATTGGTACTGATGGTTGGGATGATCCTAAGGTTGTAGAATTTGCTGGTGTAGAAGCTTTAAATAATACATTCTTTAGCAATCACTATTCCGTACAAGATACAGACCCTCGCATTCAAAAATTTGTTGCTGCTTACAAAAACGAATATGGTCAAGAACCAAATGCGTTAGCAGCTTTGGGCTATGATGGAGCATTAATGGTCATTGATGCCATTAAACGGGCAAATAGTACAGACCCTGCAAAAGTAAGAGATGCGTTAGAGCAAACCAAGGATTTACAAGTCGTAACAGGTATCATTACCCTAGATGGAGATCACAACCCGATTAAAAGTGGTGTCGTTATTGAGATGAAGGATGGTAAACAAATATTTAAAGAAAAAATAAACCCTTAATAGCAAGGAAATGTCCGCCGTCTTGCATAACATGTGAAATGTTTGCAGGAGGCGGACGTTTTAATGAAAGTCTCTTTGAGAAGCATTGACAGCATAAGTCAATTTGTCTATAATATACCTTGTACCGAGTACAAATATTCGCCCCAAATGGACGAATGAGAAGATTTACTAAAAGTCTTTATAAAAAGTAAAAGGTGCGGATGAAATAATTGGTATATTAATTGGCAATTCATAATACAAAGGGGGAAGGACTATGAAAAAAATGAAAAAGTTA
>OMOF01000456.1 GCA_900290375.1 Candidatus Desulfosporosinus infrequens | reverse complement strand
AACTATGCCTGAAAAACTCCCCCCGTCGTTCTCTAGAAATATATCCCGCCGCACCTTTTTCTCGGGTATTGGCGGTTTTATAGCTAACCATTGGCTACTTTCGACATTATCCCTTGGTGGTGCAGGGGGTCTCCTCTGGGCAGAACATGATACCCTTGCCTTAAAACGTGAAACTTGGGACCTGTTCTACCCTAACCTACCCGCTGCTTTAGAGGGAAAAACGATCTGCCAACTTAGCGATTTGCATCTAGAAACCCTACGGCTTACCCCCGAACACATTGACCAGATGGTAATGTCTCAAAAACCAGATCTCCTTGTAATCACCGGAGATATTATTTCCAGCAGCAAAGACCTTGATAAGATAGATAGCTATTTAGGAAAGCTCACTGCCACCTATGGAAAATTTGTTGTCATGGGTAACAACGATTACAGTCACCTTTCCCATACCCTCTTCAAACGATATCTTCTCCAGCTCCAAAATTTAGGATGGACACCCTTACTTAACGATGCCTCCTTTTTAGCGAACCTTAATCTCTGGATCATCGGGGTCGACGACCCAGCGACGAGACATGACAACGTCGATCAGGCCTATCAAAAAGTTTTTTCCTCACCTGCTCCACCCTTTCGCCTAGTCTTAGCTCATTCTACCGATTGCCTTGACGACGTGGCGGAATACGGAGCAGACCTTCTGCTTACCGGACATACCCATGGCGGTCAGATTCGCCTTCTAGGATTGCCACCCTTCATCACCAATACCTATCTTGGCGACGAAGGAATATATGAAGGGTATCATGTCATTAACGGTGTTCCCCTTTATATCAGCCGAGGCATTGGAGAAAGCGTCATTTCTTTACGCCTTAATGTTCCCCCAGAGATTGCCTTTTTCACTTTACACAAGGGAGACGCTCAGCCGAAACACAAGACGAGCTAGACTTGTGTGACACTGCGTCCCGGGCCTAGAACGTGGAACGTATAGTCCTACTTTGGGATATTTAAGTATTCATTTCATAACGAGGATTTGGGGGAGACTGCATATTTTATGTGCACCGTCTTATCTCTGGGGTCATTATCGTGAACAACGCATGCAAGTCGGGGACGGTTCTTGACTTGCATTTTTATCTTCAAACGATAAGCAGTGCAAATAAGACCTTCTATAGCTTGCATAGTGAAATTGACCATTGGAAATAATTAAGGTATAATATGAGTAGAATTACGATACATGGAGGGACAGGATATGCCAACCA
>OMOF01000688.1:1585-2323 GCA_900290375.1 Candidatus Desulfosporosinus infrequens | reverse complement strand
GAGCTTTCTGCCAACTTCTGAACGGTCTGTTGAACCTGCCCAGTTTTTTGATTAATGCTATCCATTTGCACAACAACCATATTAATCGCCGCTTGACCCTTATCAGTCGTTTGCATTGTTTTAGCTGTCAATACAGCAATCTCGTTACTCGTAGCAGCCACCTGCTGAGTGCTAGCCGAGAGCTGTTCGATTGCCGATACAGTCCCTGTTAGGGAATTGACCTGGTTCGCAGAGCCGATAGCCACTTTCTCAATTGATACAGCTATTTGCGCAGACGCCTCTGCACTTTGCTCAGTGATGATTAACATTTCNNCAGACGACTCAGCGACATGTTGCACTAGTTCTCTAAGATTAACCGTCATAGTATTAAATGAACTACTTAATTTTCCGAGTTCATCTTTAGTGTTAGAATTGAGCGTTTCTAAGGAAAGATCACCCTGCGCGATCCGGTCTGCTGCATTCACAATAGGATACAGCCGTTGAAGTGAACGTGCTACTATAACCCAAATTAACAACGCTGAGAATAGAAGCTCGATTATTATAAATAGAATAATTTTGGTACTGAGTCCTGACACTAACGTGTCAATTAATGAGCTGGGTACTCCGATAAACGTCATCCCAATGATGTTGCCTTGCTTGTCCTTAATCGGCTCATAGATTGTCTGATTTTTTACACCAACAACAACCGCTTCTCCAACGTATGTTTTCCCCTCTTTCAGGGTGGCCTGTTCTACTTCA
>OMOF01000688.1:0-1575 GCA_900290375.1 Candidatus Desulfosporosinus infrequens | reverse complement strand
TTTTACATTTGTGGCGATACGAGTGTTTCCTTGAAAGATGGTCACATTGTCATTCGCTAGTTTCCCAATTTGGTCAACAATGGTCGTATCGTTGATGACAGTCAAACCTTTATAAAGTTTGTTATCTTTAATCGACCACTCCCCTGGAAATGACTTATCAATAATCAAATTACTTAGCGCAAGATCCGACGGTAATTTTTCTTGGGCTACAGTCATAATCCCACTTTGAAATGTTCTAATCGAAAATACTGTTATCACCGTCGTTGCCACAAACACTAAAGCAACCATGATCAGGACCAACTTGGTTTTGATACTAAAATTCAATTCCTATTTCCTTCTTTCTGTCTTGATCTTGACGCTTTCGTCATATGTTTTACATTGAATTGACATTTTAGTTAACATTTATCCAACATTGATTTAATTAACATTTAATTAACATTTAATTAACATTGATTCGACATTGTTCTGTAAAACCCTTCATATTTTATAATTGCTTCTTGCACAAACGGTATTAGACTTCCCCATATATAAATACGTTAATGTTTGGAATATAAAGCTATTTACACGGTACAGAAGGCAACCTTTTCAGTCGTACTCTATCCTCAAAAGGAGGGTGGTTTTACCGCGATATGCCCGGAAGTTCAGGGGTGCGTCTCCCAAGGTGAAACCTACGAGGAAACCCTTGTGAATATCAAGGACGCTATAGAAGCGTTACTCGAACGGAATAACTCAATCAAGTCCTTGGCGGTTCCCCATAAAATCTTTACAGAAATAGAGACTAATGTTTGATCTCCAGAAGCTGATAAGGCGTGTTATGGCTGAGAAAAACGGGAACTGCCTACCAATTGGCGAAGGACACTGGTGTAATCAAGATCAACTTAGTAAATTTTTCAACCACAAGGTTGACCTTTCTCTCAAGAAAGTCCTCCAGATTACCGAGTACCTCAGCTGTAGACTATTAGTAGAACCGCGAGAATAGCCTTGGGCTGCTCTCGCGTTGCTTTAGTCATTTTACACTTTAAAATAAGAAAGCCCTGAAACCCTCATGAACACAAGGGTTTCGGGGCTTATAATAGCAAAAAAGCTAGGTGCATTTGATCCAATTCGTTTAGTTTGACACCACTGCGGATTTTGGTGGTCAGATCGGCAAAGATTTGATCTCCATTGTAGCGATCCATGTAGATTGCCTTGGTGAAGTATTCGATTGAACCGTAGTTCAGACTCTCGGTGACATCTGTTATACCCGCCCGATTAGGATCTTTAGTCCAAGTCATTTTACATTCTGACAATATCTCATTTAGTGAGGTGTCAAACTAATGTATGAAGAGACAGTCCCAGAATTTTATGCACCTACTGCTGCCGTTGGTACACTTGTTACTGTGCCTGAGTAGCTTCCTGTTCCTGTTGCTACTACTTCAAGGTAATTACCTACATCGCCAGCAACTGGTGTGTATGTGACTGCGGTTGCTCCCGTAATGGCTGTATATGTGCCGCCTGATGTCGCTGATGACATCCACTGATAACTTGCTGTCCCTGCTGGTGTTAGTGCTCCTGCTGTTAATTGCACTCCTACTT
>OMOF01000686.1 GCA_900290375.1 Candidatus Desulfosporosinus infrequens | reverse complement strand
CCCCGCCTTTGTTGGCACCAACAATCCGGAAAATAGCCCATAATTGCTCCCGGAATGGTACGTGTACACGGTCGTTTGATGTGCTGAATCATTGGTGGCGGAAAATATTTAGCTTTATATCTAAACGAATTAATGGTATTATATGGTTAGATTTGATTGGTGGGAGTTGTGTGCGTAGTGCCTGAAATTAGCTTATTCTATGGAATCAAAATAACAATGAATTGGAATGATCACGTACCTCCACATTTTCACGCTGAATATAATGGAGATATGGTTTTAATCGATATCATAAATGGAAGTGTTCTACAGGGTTGGCTTCAGAAAAGACAACTGAAGTTGGTTTTGGCCTGGTCAGAAATTCATAAAGACGAATTGATGCAAAATTGGGAGTTAGCTAGATCCCATGAGTCGTTAAATCGTATTTCGCCCTTAATTTAAGGAGGAACGGTTATGGAATATTATCCGGAAGTTATTCAGGTAATTCCAACAGAAGATTATAAAGTCTACATTTATTTTGATGATGGACGTGTGAAGGTATTTGATGCCAGCGACTTAGTTGAACAAGGAGTATTCAAGCAGTTAAAAAATAAAAAAATCTTCATTAAAACCTGTAAAGTTTTGAACAAAACGTTAGCCTGGGACATTAACGAAAATTATAGTCAAAGTGACTGCTTAGATCTGGACCCATTGGAATTATACAGAACATGCCCAGATACAGAAGAACCTACTTGGCTTTTTAAGTCGATTAGTTTCTGAAAATAAACCACCAGATGTCCGTTCCAGAGAGGGAAGTGCTTAATGTACAGCACAGAAGCCAGTTTTTCTTTAGAGTAGGAAAAACTGGCTTCTGTGCTGTTAAATATTGTTTTAGCGTTTCAAGAGTTTTAAAAATCTGGTTAATGATCAACGTCGGTTCGGTCCAGCGAACAAATTTATTTGGTAATTTCATGTAATCTACCCCCCCTTCTGCGTATTTCGGTATATCACAAAATGGGGATTTAGATAAGAATTGTATTTCAATCACCAGTATTGAAGTGACGGTGGTGCTCTTAATTAATGATTCACAACATAAGAATATTGTGTAATAGTTTCATGCTATTTTATTATACTTGAAAGATTATCTAACGGGGCT
>OMOF01000685.1 GCA_900290375.1 Candidatus Desulfosporosinus infrequens | reverse complement strand
AGGTTATTTCACTGCGGTTGTAAGAGCACCGATCACAGGTACGATTCTGATTACAGAAATGACAGGTTCGTTTGATCATCTGCTTTCTTTAGCAGTTGTATCAATCGTGGCCTATATAGTGGCTGATCTTCTAGTCTCAAAACCAATTTATGATTCTGCTGCAGAAGCCCCTTGTCATGCTATTAATATCACGTTTTAGTGTCATCCTGAGCGAAGCGAAGGATCTTAAGGCTCTCGCTCAGGATGACACTAAAATAATTGCTGTGACTTGATATGTGACTTGATATTTTATATCATTTTAGACTTTCTGCAGGGGAATCATTTATGAGTCCTTATTGGAAAGGATTTTACATAAGCAAGGTGAGAGTGTAGTTATCGGGAACGAGAAACATACATCGATCTTAGAGTTTGCAGTTTGTATGGGGTCTAAATTGGATGGTAAACAAATAAAAGAAATTCTATGGCCGACACATTGCTTATTAGTCGCAGTTAAGCGTGGAGAACAAGAAATACTGCCAAAAGGGGACACTATTATTTATCCTGGTGATTATTTAATTGTGCTTACTAATGAGGATCGGGTAGCAAAAATTAATGATGCATTGATAGAGATGACTGGGAGCTGTGAGATATGAAGCAAACTGAATTAGCTAATTCGAACCCGTTGGTATCACTGATATGTCTAAGGAGAAAACCCCCATTAACGACGAAGGGTTTCATCTAAGGTATTCTGACTAACCGTATCTAATAAATTTAAGTGCCGAGCCACAAATCTAGTGGTAGTGGCCTGGATGGATAACGTGGCAAAAACAGCTAAAAAGGTAATTGAAGATATCATTTCAGCATTTTCAATTTTCATAGTGATCAGCAACCCGGCTAAAGCAGCGGGAATTACACCGGTTTCCCTCGTCCAGAACATAAATAGTATTTCTTTACGCTCCCATTTAGCAATTTTATCGGGGTAGGTACAGAGTAAGACTACAATTGGTCGAGCAATGAACATGAAAACACCAATAATAATTAAACCCTGCCAGAAATATTGTGATAGAATCGAANNATAAATATGGTTATTCTAAGCAATAAAGAAGCAATATGAATGAAACTCTGAACTTCTTCCTGTGCGTTTTCTTTCACTGTCCATCCGATTTCATCCAAGTTTCCGAAGATTAAACCAGCGACAAACACGGCCATAAATCCACTGGCTTCAAAATGCTCGGCCGTCATATAGGATGCGATAATTACCGGAAACATTAACACTTGAGCATCTACCGAAAAAATATCGCTTGTTTTGTCACTAATCAAATAGCCTGCTGCCAAACCGTATAATGCACCTATCAG
>OMOF01000681.1:1023-1405 GCA_900290375.1 Candidatus Desulfosporosinus infrequens | reverse complement strand
CCTGCGACTTCAGGATGTTCATCCAAAATCTTTTTGCCCGCGCGACGTATGCGTTCTTTGCCAATTCCGCAGATGTTTTTATATCCTAAAGATATCGCAATATTATTTGCTTTGTAATCATTGCCGGTATCTGACAGAATTTGTGGCAACTGGACTACAATATATTTTCTATACCCAGCATCTTCTGCATTTACTTGTATTACAGCATCTGCATAACTTGCTGATCCACTAAAAAAATCTAATACAATACAGTCTGATTCTTTAGGGGTAGCTAATGAAATAAGCTTTTTTAGCAATTTGATTGGTTTAGGATTATCAAATACTAATTTGCCATTAAAGTATTTCATAACTTCTTGATTTCCTTCTTGATTGTGAGAGGCGG
>OMOF01000681.1:0-1013 GCA_900290375.1 Candidatus Desulfosporosinus infrequens | reverse complement strand
AGATTCCGATAGGAATTTTTTCAATCGAGGTCTATTGCTACCAGATTCTCCAAACCAAAGGCGATTATCTGCCAATAAGGCATTAAATGTGCTTATAGCCATTGCCCAGCAACGACCTTCTGGGGGGGAGTATTTTATGCCAGAAGGTGTTGTGATTTCATAAAATTGAGTTTTAGGTGCCCTTCCAGTTTGACCAGTAATATCTACGGACGCCCATTGACCGCGAGAGTCATTATCTGGATTTTTATAATTATTTAGTCTTTCTTCATCATACGGGAGAGAATTTAATAAAAACTTTTTATCTCCTCTATTTCTTGCGTAAACCAAAATATAGTCATGTGCATTGCTTATATCCATTCTAGCATCCGGTGATGTTTTCTTTTGCCAAACAATATTTGCTACAAAGTTAATCGCTCCATATATTTCATCGCATACTTTTCGCAAATTATCGACCTCATAATCATCAATACTGATAAATATTAGTCCGTCATCAGTTAACAAATCTTTTGCTAACTTCAATCGTGGATAAATCATATTAAGCCAATCTGTATGGAAACGGCCGTTACTTTCAGTATTTTGAACGAGCCGATTTCCTTCATGATCGAATTGACCGCTCATTGCAAAATATTCATCTGCATCTTGCATAAATTCGTCTTCATAAATTAAGTCACTGCCGGTGTTATACGGTGGATCGATATAAATCATCTTTACCTTGCCAAGATAGGTTTCTTGTAGCAATTTGAGAGAATCCAAATTATCTCCTTCTATGTACAGGTTTTCAGTACTGTCAAAGTCCACGCTTTCCTCCCGGCATGGGCGCAGGGTTTTAGCAATTGGGGCATTGGCCAGCAGAATAGAATTTTTCTTATCTGGCCATGTGAATTGGCACCGTTCCTCAGAGCCTTCCACCACAACACTGGAAAGCTCCTGGCGTAGCACATCAAAGTCAATGGCCTGCTCAATGATGGCAGTACCATCTTCCTTATAACCTTTTATGACCTCAGTTAGAGCAT
>OMOF01000680.1:878-1416 GCA_900290375.1 Candidatus Desulfosporosinus infrequens | reverse complement strand
CGGGTCCTACGATTTTGCATAGCTATCCCTCCGTTTAACCTATTACTATTTAGGCACATTCAAGAAAATATCCAAGGCATCTTGACTTGTTATTTCCTTTCATATGCCTTAACTCTGTCCTAAAAATCCAAAATTTGATATAATGAGACCTGTGTTAAGGAATAGCATTGCTACCTAAGAAGAAAATCACGAAGGAGATGAGTCAACCTTGTTAAGAATTAAGTTATCGTTTGCCATATTATTCACATTTCTGCTCATCGGTAGCTCAGCGGCTGTGGTACAAGCTGCCTCCACCACTTCTGGCTCGTCTTGGACAACTGTTACGTCAAGCTCCAGCAATGATTTGATGGCAGTAGCCTATGGCAACGGCTTATTTGTGGCCGTCGGTAACAATGGAACCATCCTCACGTCAGTTGACGGCAACCAATGGACACAGCAAAACTTGCCTTATTCCCCCCCTTCCTTGAATACTGTAATGTTAAACAGTGTTACTTTTGGCAACGGCATGTTTATTGCCGTAGGGGATAAAACCATCTTG
>OMOF01000680.1:0-868 GCA_900290375.1 Candidatus Desulfosporosinus infrequens | reverse complement strand
TATTCAGTCTTGGCTCACCAGCGTTACCTATAGCAATAATACGTTTATCGTCCTAGGGAAATCCGGAACCATAATCACCTCCCCAGATGGCGTAAATTGGACGCAACAAATTGTTAATTCTGGGAACCAGTTGAATGGCATTACCTCTGGTAACAATACATTTGTGGCAGTAGGCAATAGCAGGAGGCTCCGGTGCCGATCAGTAGTGTAATTGCTTCGAATGGTAACCTGACAGTTGTTCTAAGTTCAGTTCCCAGTGCAACCCCCACTCTCGGCCAGTTTAACGTAGAGCAATCCATCAACGGAGGAACCCCTGTCGCAATTCAACCCAGCAACATCAGTGTTAACGGTACAACGATCAATCTTACTCTCCCCCTTATTTCACCAACAACAGTGTCTCAAACTGTCATAGATAGCGCCAGCTTTAACGGGGGATCTTGGGTAGCCTCCCTGCTTTTCACTGTAAGTGGGTCAGCCACCGGCTCCTTATTGCAGTCAATCCCAGCAGGAACGATCATTTTCGGCAACGGTCAAGCGTTAGACATTAACTATGCCAACAATCCGCTTAATACAACGGAAGTCATGAATGATGTAATAAACAGCAATAGCAAAATCTACACCATCACCTTCGCTGGTACAATCATCAATAACACCGATGGATCCACTTTGTCACCTAACCAGATCGCCTTGCTCCCAGCCGTCACCTATAAAGATAGTCAAGGGGACATCTGGCAATTCTCTGCAGGCGACGGCCCGCAGATTGGAACTAATCAGACTAATAGTGTTACAGCTACTGTCACGCAATCATCGTATGGCTCCACTGTCACCGTTTCCATTTCACCTACCTCAGTGCTAACCGGAGCCACCA
>OMOF01000144.1 GCA_900290375.1 Candidatus Desulfosporosinus infrequens | reverse complement strand
TGCATATACAAAAGGAAAAAGATCGACCGCATTGCCGGTGGATCTTTTTCCTGTCTTATAACCCGAGTTTGGCGACAAAATTTTCCAGTAGCGGATGTAGCAAGGCTTTAGACCATGTGTGAACTAAAGTTTTGTCCCTACAACATGATTTACAGAAGAAAATTGTTGAATTGGTCGATCACTTTGGGTTTGATCATTCTTTCTAAATGAAACAACTTGACCCAAGATTTTTGCTGTTCCGTCATCTCCGTAATAGTTAAAGTACGTTCAGGAGAATTTTTCAGGCCAACCTGATTTAATCGGCAACTACTCAACTGTCTTAGTAACTCCTCGGACGAGGTTGTGATTTCTGCTTTCCGGAGCAACATCTCTATTGAGTTTATCAGTAAGTAAGCCATAATGCATATCGTCACGTGGGCTTTCACTCGTTCTGGCCGTGTCAAATAGATAGGGCGTAAGGCAAGTTGTGATTTCATCTCGCGAAAAGCTTCTTCAATCTTGTTTTTATCTCGATACTTTTGAATCACTTCTCCTTGTGGTATGGTCATATCGTTCGTAATAAAACAGGTTATTCCGTCCAATCGTCTTTTTTGCATTTCTTTGTTCTTATCAATCTCAACCGTTAATTGGAATGATTGAACAATTCGTGTCTTCCCATTGCTTTTAATCACTGTTAGTTCAAGGGGCGTTACCGTCACGAGAAGTACCAATTTGAGTTTTCGTTTAGCAAGCATCGTCTTGACATCTCGCTCAATCGTTTCCTTATTACGCGACTTTTTGGCAATCGCTAGGCTGGCATTTTTCTCCGTAATCCAAGCCATAGCCTGAGTCATTCGCTTTTCTCGCGATTCGACATCCTCATAAAATCGTGTAACATCAAATGAGAAAATGAATCGACGCTGATCAATTTGCCCCTCACGTGTATAGAAAAATTGATTTTCATCCGTTGGTTGAAATTCATGAAGTGCCAGTATCTGTTCATAATCATCTTTTGAAGCAGGTTCAGGCATAAATTCGTTGAATAGCGAGTGACATGCCATCTCATCTTTGTCCATCGCCGATAAATAGGTGAGTTCTTGCCTTTCAAGAAAGTTTAAATGATCATCGGACACCATACCACGATCAAAGACAAGATGGCATCGGGTCAAATCAAATCGGTTTTTCAGGTCTTTGACCACGTCGGGTAGCGTGGTAACGTCCTGCGTGTTACCTTCAAGTACTTTCCAATAGAAAGGCGAACCAAGAGGCGTAACCATTAAGGCGATTACAATTTGTTGTAGGTCGGGACGATGATCTCTCGAATAACCCAGTTTGGCAATAATACATTTGCTACCTTCCATATAAGATGAAGTAATGTCATAGAAAAAGCCCTCGCCGACCGATGGATCAAACTTAAGAAGTTGCTGGTAGAGATGAGCCTGTAAGGCAGATTCTCTTTTGTTCAAATCATCTAATTCGCGATAAACTGCATAATTCGATGATTTGGTTGAACTACGGTGTATAGCAGGTAGCACCGTATCTTGAACCCATTCCATGACATGTATTTTACTTCGTGGTTCGATGCAACGATTGAGCACCATCGCCTCTGTTACCAAGTTATCTGGGAAAAACCGATGCAATTGGAAGACCTCCCAAAGAGAATGCAACAGAAGGATGGGTAAAAACATCCAATGTTTTGTGACTACGATGTTGGAACTTTTAGCAAGGGAGAGATCGGAATCCTGCTGAACCTGTAGAATCATTTTCATCCTGGCGGCATCCTCGTCGGATAAGACACCAAGGTTTTGAATGAGACGGTGCTTGGGTTTTCCGTCTTTATCGCGATATGAAGCGACGATTTTATAGTAATTATAGGTTTTGCCTTCTGTTTTAAGGGTGACTTTCTTCAGAAACATTTGTAGCCTCCATGAGCTTATGTTAGGACTACAAATATTATATCATGAATATAGATGTACCAGTAGGTTCGTGGGGTAAATGCTGCAAATAATTTAGGACTACATTTTTATAGTTGGGACCTGTAACCCTTGCGCCGCAAGGGGTTGGAAATATATGTCGCCAAACTCGGGTTATAATAATAGTTTTAACATCTGAGCGGTCAGCGGCAGCTGATAATTGCGCAATTAGTTTAGCATCATCATCTTTAGAAATAGATGCATAATTGCCGATAACCGTCTCCTCCGTCCATTTAACAGTGATAGGAGGCACAGTAGCGGTAACCGTAGTTAGATTTCCGGTATTTGGATCTAAAAATTGTATATTCGCAGTAACATGAACTACCGCCTCATCTGTGTCTAATGGCTTAAAGACATTACAACAATCAGATCCGAATTCAAGTATATCAGGACGATCGCTGGTATAGGTAATATTTCCAAGTTCAGGATTGCAGGTAACCCATTTCGGGTCAACTTTGTTGACATTAGTTGATGTTTCAAATCCTTGGGTTACACTATCAGCCGAATCCCCTGCGGCATAACTAAATTGTAGAGTCCCATCTTCAATATAAGCTTTCGTCTGATTTACAATATCCTGCGAGCTCAAGGCTACCACAGTTATCTCCTGACTGAAGGGATTGATTCTTCCATAAACAGAATAACTCATTATTTTGTAGCTATGAAACTCACCCGGCTTTGCGTTGTAGTCGTAGTAGAAAAGGTCTCCGGTGCGATCGAACAGAGCATTATTGGATGTTTTATCGCCTACATGATCATAAAGAACCCCATCCCTGTAAATGTCCATTTCGGAAGTACCCGAATCGTCTAAAATTATACCCTTGATTTTCTGGGCCATGTTCCCGTTTGGTCCCTGAACATAACCATAATATAAAATTTGGTTGGTGGAGGGACCGGTAGTGGTATCATATAGAACGGAATACATATGATCGCTGCCATCGACGGCAAAGTCATCACAGGTTACTTTGAAGATGTTGTTGGCCATTTGCGAACGATCCGTGTTATTGATATAAAGCCAATAGGCGCAATCATTGGTATCCGGATCTGTATTATTGGGATATTTCATGTCGATCCCATCATACACCCCGCAGACATTATACTCATTTTTAGGTATATTATCGGGAATGGGGATGGTAATAACTACTTTTTTGGTTCCCGCATCACCCGGTCCTTTAAGAAATACTCCGTATACCGACTCCAAGTCATTATAGCCAGGTTCAAGTACATTCATATAGTCTACAATCTGATTTTTGGCATCTCGTACGGTGACGGTATTGTCGCCTGCATTTAGTGTATCAGCATAGATTGTTATTCCACTGGCAAAGACATAGGTTTTGCCTTGGACAAGAGGTGTTTCGACATTTAAAGCCAGCACAACCGGAACTGTGGCGATATCTCCGGCCGGCGTTCCGGAAGAATCGGCTTTTACCCGTACCCCTATTTTGCTGACACTGGAGTCTAGTGTATAACCCGTTGTATCAAGACTGGCTTGGGTAGTAGTTGAGGCTATGCTCAGAACTTGCCAGGTTGTAAAGTTGGTCCCTTTTTCCGAGATGCTGTATTCCAGATTCGAAGCCCCAGTGGGCAGTCCGGAAAGGGTGATTGTTGTCCCGTCCAATACCGCAGACTGTACCGAAGGCGCAGTGGGCGTGGGCAGGACTGTTCCCGTTATGGTCAGTTCGGCGCCTACCCCAGCTGGTGTATTCATATCAGGATTCGCCTTTACGCACACCTGAACCTTGCTGGTTCCTGGAATCAGGCCCTGTTCGCTTATGATGGCAGTTTGGTTGGTTACTGTTAAGTCGTTCCAGTCTGCCGCATAGTTGACTCCATCTGCGGCCAGGCAATATTCGAGATTTGTTGCGTTGCTCGGCAGCCCTGACAGGACCAGTGTGCCCGCCACCAGAGTCGCGCCAGTAAAGCTGGGCGCAGCCGGCTGGGCCGGCGCCACGGTGGTAAAGCCGATGACGGTGTCGGAGGGCAGTGACATGGTGTTGTTGTTTGCAGTAATTCCTGGGGTAACCGTTTGGTCAGCGTTTGTTACATCCCCCTTCAGGGTCAGTTTATACTGGCTGCCAGGAATTAAATTTGCGTAATTAATAACCATTGCAGTATTAGTGGCACCAAACGTAATACCTACCGGGGTAGTGCTTCCATTGACTATTCTCTCTAATTTCACTTTTGTCGTGTTGTCAATAATATAAGTTTTGCCTGCATAGCCATTAAGAATATTAAATACACTATTGCTGAACGTAGGGGTAAAGTATCCGTTTAGGGGAATATTCGTATTTTTGGTTGGATCGTTTGATACGGTAAGCGAAGTTGAACCAGCGCTGTTTATAATTTTAGTGAAACTTAATCCTGATGCATAACATTCCTTCAACGGCATTATCATGCTTATTATCGCTATCCAGAAAATGCATAGAAATAATTGCTGTTGCTTGATGCTCGAATATAGCATTCTCTTATCCTCCCTTTCTTTTGAATAATATCCCATAAATAACAGTTAATGTTTTGTCTGCACCATGTTGTCTGTTCACCTCCTTTTGATATGTGAAGACCTACCCATTTTTAAATACATCCCGAGGGTTTTCATTCCCAGTGAACTCTTTAGCTACTTGCCACTTAGAAATCCGTTTCTTAAATGTGAGTTCCCCCAGCATAACCGTCTTTTCTAGATAACCCCTAAACAATGAATTTTAGCTTTTTGGGGTTGAGGAGATGATTTAATCAAAGGACAGAACTATATCCATATAAAGTCTAGACCAAATTTCAGAATATTACATGAATTGCTGGAAATGTACCGTAATTTTGCATCTGAAGATCAGGATTTTATCAAACAAATGATCCTGTTTAAAAATGGTCAGGTTAAGGATGGCCTTAAAAAGAAAGTAGAGTCATCGATTTCTTAGCATGGCAAAGAAACAGGACTTAAAACTGCACAAACGAATACTGCTCCTCCAACGCAGCTAGAACTACCTAGCGACAGATAAGAAAAAACACCCACATTCATGGACAGAGCTGGCCCTAGGTCAGGATAAAAAGCACAAAAGTTTTTCTCTTTTATGCTTTTTAATTAAAGTTTAAGTCAGTAATCTTAATTCCCGTCCCCGGCGGATTGCCTGCATGCGGTTTTTTACCCCCCACTTAGCATAAATGTTGCTGGCATGGATTTTCACCGTCTGACAAGAAATACCCAGCACATGGGCAATTTCAGAGTTTGTCATTTCTTTAGCTATTAGTTGAAGTACTTCTCGTTCCCGACGGGTAAGTTGCATAGCTCCGATAGAAACAGATAATGAAAGCGAATTACCATCAATAACTTTGATGGTTTCTTTGGAAATATATTCCTTAGTTAGGCTCTGCAGCTTTCTCGCATACTGGGTCAACTTCTTTCTGGATTCTGCAGGAATCTTTTTGTCATCCCATCTACAGAACCTGTTCAAAAGAGTCAACATACCTGCCCCTTCATCCACATAATGCCGTATATAGCCGTGATTTTCTCCCAAAATCAAAGATTTCTGCAGTGTTTCCAAGGCCTTAACCCGCTCGCCTTTTTCCTGATAAACCAGTGCCGTCAGATTATATATTTCGATCATACTGGGTAAACGGTCCTTTTTTTCCGCTGACATAGCCAGTCGCGCCAATAAGAACAAAGCTCCATCATACCGTTGCCTTGCTCTTAACAGCCTGGCATATGTGATATAATCATATTCTCGTGGGGTCTCTAGGCATAAACTAAAACTCAGTTGGCTGTTTTCTAACCATCTGTCGGTCCCAGTTAGATCGCTCCTTTCCAGGCCAAGTCTCACCTTGAAGGCCTCAAACAAATGCAACCAACTGACATCTTCAGTCTTATCCCATTTTCGAGATATCTCGCTGATGATTTCCTGAGCTACCTCTTGATAGCCCTGAGCTTTCTTAATCCGACCCAAGGTTATCAACGCCGGTACCAAAGCACCAAGGTTATTACACTGCGGTGCTTCTTCCATTCCCAATTCAAGATAGGGAATCGCTTCATCGATCCTGTTTTGTTCATACAGGCCTTCGGCTATGGCCACCGGTAGATACCCTGTGCGTTGGCGAGAAATATTGCGTATTTCAGCGTAAGCAGAGTGATACAACTCTTCCATTTCTCGCAAATGTCCGTAAAAACCAAAGTGGGTGGACAAAAGACTGGCCTCTCCTTGATTTAGGCCCATCAAAGCGTTGGGAAAAAAAAGTATGTCTGGAAGATTGTTCAAGCATTGGCCGATAAGCCTTACGGCCTCCTGGCTATTCTTCTGTTTAATTGCCAAATTGCCTTTAAGCAGGGTAATTTCCCCCTGCAGCCTTAATACCTCTGTCTCATCCTGCTTTTCTCTGGCTACCAGGCACTCCCCAGCAAAATTAATCCATGTTTCGGCCAGTTCCAACCGTTCGTACCGCAGCATAATATAAGCTTGTGCCAAGCAGTGCGACAAATGTTTTTGTCGCACTTTTTCTGGCAAAACGGCAGCCCAATTGAGGTATCGCTCATCTTCCCCCCGATATAGCATCCCTGGAAGTTCTTGCGTCAGCAGTAAAACCGCTCTTTCGTCTTCACCGGCTTTGATGTAATACCCGATCGCATCCATTTGGAAACCGTTTTTTTCGCACCATTCTCCGGCCAATCGACACAGCCCAGTCTCGGGCCCGAACGGCATTTTTTTCAGCTTGTTCTGCAAATACCCGGCAAACAAAGGATGATACCTGTACATGAGATTTTCCTGATCCAGAGAAAAAATTAGGAAATGATCCTTTAAGAGGCGTTGAAGTATTCTTACACTATCCTGTCGCCCCGTAACAACATCGCATAAAGAAGCAGAAAACCAGTCTAGGATCGAAGTTTGCACCAGAAATGTCCGCATTTCTTCTGAGTAACTGCTCATAATCTCGTCTGCAAAATACTCCGGCAGATAGCGGTTAGTGCTGTTAAAAACATCTAACGTATCGAAATGCTTACCATATTCTCTTAGTGTCAGAGCAATAAAGTACAAAATGACAACCCATCCTTCGGTTTTGTCTTCAATTTTTTGCAAGTCAGCAGTTGTCAGCTTAAAGTTCATACTCCGATAATACTCGTCAATTTCTTCCCGCTGGAAACGTAAGTGCTCGATCGCAAATTCTCTAATATAACCCTTAGCTCGGAACTTGTTGAGCGATAAGTGGGGTTCCGTTCTGCTAATAATCAGCAGATGCATATTACCCGGCATATACTTGATCAATTGCTTCAAGCTGTTATGAATAGCCTGGTCTCGGATATGCTGGTAATCATCAATCACAAGGATGAAATTATTAGGGAGATTACACAAATGATCTGCAGTATTTTCAGTCATCAGGAGAGAAAGGGTTTTAGTAAAGTAAACCTGATCGGAATGGTGTACTTCCAAATAAGGATTAAATTCCGACATTTTTTGATTTTGATATTCATCGTTTCTTAATACTCTTCTTAAGGCAAGATAAATAAAGCGCCAAAAACTCAACCTACAATTATCTTCATGATCTAGGGCCAGCCAGGCTGTCGGCAAGCCACTGTCCTTAACCCATTCGACTATCGCTGTGGTTTTGCCGTATCCGGCAGGAG
>OMOF01000795.1 GCA_900290375.1 Candidatus Desulfosporosinus infrequens | reverse complement strand
AATATTTTCATTTTTACCAATATCATTTCTTACTACTAATACAAATTCATTACAAATTTCAAAGGCCAAGTCTAATAAATCTCTATATATTTTATCTTTAGGATTAGTTTCAATAAACATAAACATTAATTCTCCTCCTGTAACTTAGCCATATCCAATAAATGCATCACAACTTAAGAATGATGTGACGCTATCGATTACACAGGATATCCTACGCTTTCTTAGGAATACCCATATCCTATTACATGTCCATGGGACAAAGGCGAACCAATCAGGAGGTTTGTAAAATCCACGGGTTCTGAAACAAATAAATGCGTCGATTTCCAAGGTTCTCCACGCCCAGCAACGAACACTCTCTTAAATATCTTCTTTAACTCATAGAAATACTCACATGAATCCAGCTCATCCTTAGACCAGCCCTGTAAAGGTGACCCTCCAACTGTGTTACCATTTCTTGAAAGCTCCGATAGTAAGTACATAAAGAACTTATTTTTGAAAACACTAGGTTCTTTTACATCCAATTTATCTTGTTCAGAATTCCATTCAAATTCATATACGTCGGCATTTTCATAAGTATCTTCATATAATTGAATCCGGGCATTGTTGGTGCGAAAAAGAGTTGTAAGACAATTATCTATGTTACTCTCTTCCGTTAACGTTTCATAAGCCTTTATTGTCTCCTTGGTGAGTTCTTTTGTCCAAATTCCTGAGATTAGATTATCTCTCGTAAATACTCTAACGATCTTAAAGATATTTGGAAAGAGTTGTATAGTTGGTAAACTCACAAACTCTATTGGAGGCATGGGCGTAGTAAATTGCATTGAAACGGGAACGTGACATCCTGAATAGTAATCATTGTGATAAGCCATAGCAACTAGAACCTGCAAGCTACTATTAGAAAGTATAACGTCGCGGGGATTAATTTTTTCAAAGTATTCAAAGCAAGGGAACCTTGTAAAACTTGCTGGTTCTGTATGCTTTATTCCAGTTTTATGTAATTCAGAAATTATTTGTATCGGAATACTCTTTAGCATTTCACTTATACCCCCTTTTGAAATATTAAGTGATATAGAACTTGGGTCACTCATAAACAATAACAACTGTACCTTATCTACGGACACTATTTTCAGAAGCAACACACTAACAATAATCGACAATCTTTGCTACGCATAATCCTCCCTCTATGAATTAAGATTATCTCCCGTTATCTCACTCATTCTTAGTATTTCACTATT
>OMOF01000623.1 GCA_900290375.1 Candidatus Desulfosporosinus infrequens | reverse complement strand
CAAGAATATCTACAAGATAATTTCAGTAAAGGTGTTTATATTGAGCTTTGGTCTCTCTGGTTTAGGATTGTCAAAATGGATGACATATTTGAAAAGAACTGTGATTTTTCGGAAATTCAAAGTTTCGATTTTGAAATCCTTTGGAATACAGATTGTTGTATAACTATCATTACCTAGAATTAGTTATCTCGAGCGAGAACCTGCGAGACGAGGGGACTTCAATAATTGTGGTTTCACTTAACGTTCCAACCGGATGAGGGGGCCGTTTCTTAACCATATTTATAGGACGCAAACAAACTAACGATAGTTCAAGCATCGTCTTGGCTAATGCAGATTGACCTGCCTTTCATCTCAAAATATCTCCCTCACTTTAACCCCTCTTAAACACCACTTCTACATAAGAATGGCGGTTATCCACCCATCTCGGATATCAAACAGGGAAACTCGAAACAAACACCATAGTAAATCGACGTGAGCGAGAGTAAAACGGACTTTAGCTTTTCGAATAAAACACGCGCAGAAAGGCAAATGTGTAGGAAACGAAAACAGGTAAATCGGCTGCCAGGGAGGAATTTGGACAAAAATGGAGAATTGAGTTTTAATGAACTTTACGTAGTGTTGGTTATCGGACCCAAGGAGCTAAAAAGAGGTAATTTACCCCTGACTAACGAATAAATTACATATGCCATAAACCCATTTGAGGAAATTTAATACATAGAGTGGAGCGTTAATACTGTGGTTAGTACGACGAATACTACAAAAATTCATTTGCATAGTTATAGTTATAAGTTATTTTCCCCTCCAACATTTGTTGTTATTGCTATAGTATTACTTATAATTGCCATATAAACGTTTCAAAAATAAATATTTAGCGTGAAATAGTGATACCGATATGGATATGCTGTTTTGACTAAAATTATGAAAGCTGCCCAAAAGGTATGGCAGCTCTTTTTTACATAACAGTTTTTATCGGACGCAAAAAGAGAATGTGTCTCTGTTTAACTGTCAAGTATGAATAATTCATCTACCGTAGTGTTTAGTAGTTTAGCAAGTTTCATGGCTAATTCCAGCGTAGGGCTATACTTTTCATTTTCAACCGCATTAATAGTTTGCCTTGTAACGCCAAGTGCAGTTGCTATATCTTCCTGTCTAAATCCAAGTTGTTTTCTTAATTCTCTTATATTATTTTTCATCTTTCCCGAGTTTCCATTTCAAATAATATTGAGTGCCCATTAAAACAAGATTTTAAGTTAAATTTTCCTTCCTATTATGTAGGTACTACAAACCCAGCAAACCGATTCTGCAACTGTACCGCAATTATCTAAATGCCGTTTGTAGCTTTTGCCGCAATGACCACATTCGATGGTTCCGGTAAAGGCATATCGTTTAAGGTATTTTTCTCGATTCCCTTCGACGTTCCCTTTGGACTTAGCTCGTTCCACCATCAATTCCTGAGCCTTTTCGAAATCCTCTCGATTGATAATCGCTGGGTGAGTGTCCCTGACATAATACATGGGCACTTCACCTTTGTTTCGTTTCTTCTTGAAATCTTTAGTGATCGTTTTCTGAAGAAGCGCATCCCCAACATACTTCTCATTTTTTATGATATCTCTCACTGTTGACTCGGCCCATTTTGCCTTCCCTGAAATAGTTTTAATACCGTCAAGTCCTTTGGCTATCAGAGAAATACCCAGGCCAGAAAGATAATCCTTAAATATCCGCACGTAAGCGCAAACTTTAAGTTTCTTAACTTCAAAAACTGCTGTCTTAATCATTTGTATTTTTTTCATATGTGACTCCTTTCCGTCACTGTCGATATAGAGAAGTTAAGTCTGCTGGAACATATTACTAATAAAAAACATCACTACACCTGGTAGACTGTCCAGGTGTAGTGATGTTAGCTCTGTATTGGATGGATAGCAAGTCAATTGTTTTTGTAAAGACAGCCCTTTTATATCTAACAAACAATTTACCCGCTTCTTATTTACCTGTTACTACAATGTGAAGGTTCCCTTAAGAAACTGTGAACAATCATTAGACACAAAGGATTCTTTGAATTCATAGCGAATGAAACATAAATAGATTTCTACCCAATAGTTGAGGGGGTGACATTCATTATTTTATTTAGCGAAAAAACGAAGAAAGCACTTTTAATGATACGTCTTTGTTCTTTCAGTATAGAAAGGAGATTCCGTGATGAAAATTAAGTCGATTAAGATTCAGATTGTATCGTTAGCAGTATTTGTCGTATTGGGAAGCTCCTCTTTCATAAATAATCATCCTGTTCTACTTGCAACCAATAATCAGATGGCGTCTGATTATGTCTTCACTAGAAATTTTCATCATAGCCCTGTGCCTGTTTTGGGAATTCTACAACCACAGGGTACTACTACAAATACAAGTCTTCCTGCTGACACACAAGAATCTCAAAATTGGGCGGGATATATTGATACTCCTTCATCTAGTAACAGCTATACAAGTGTTTCTGGAAGTTGGACAGTCCCTAATATTTCTGCTAGTCAACAAAATGCAATGGCGGCACAGTGGATTGGTTTAGGCGGATCGTTAACTACTGACCTCTTGCAAATGGGAACTATTGAACAACTTAAAAACGGACAACCTATTGCTGAGGTGTTTTGGGAGCAGTTGCCTTCCACCGCTCAAAACGTGATGACTGTTCCGATTGGTTCGACCATTAAGGCGAGTATATCTCAATCGGCTGTCTCAAGTTCAACGTGGAATTTAACATTTACCGTGAACGGTCAGTCTCAAACTCAAACGATTTCTCCAGTTACACTCGATTCATCTTACGTACAGGGGATTGGAACATCCGCTGAATGGATTAGCGAAGATCCTTCAAATCAGAATGGCCAACCGTTCCCTTTGGCAAATATGGGTTCAGTGTCATACCAGTATGCGACAGTAAATGGTCAACCATTGAATTCTGCCGGAAATCAAGTCCAACCGTTTGCTATGGTATCCAACAATGGAGATGTTTTGATTGTTCCTTCCACTCTAGGGACGGATGGTGAGTCATTCTATACAAATGTTCCAAGTTCGAACACAAACACCAACTCAACCTTAGGGAATGGACAAAATGGAAACCCTAGCCTTCCTTCGAATTGGGGCCAAGATGGCATATCCATAACTTTCGTTGGAATTGATGGTGGCAATTGGACTATCCAATTGCCACCGACACCGTTCAATCCTTCCTTTTGACACATATTCATGAAGTGAACCTTTACCCACACTTAGACCAATCCCCAGTGATACATTCGGTACAGCCTCCAACACGTATAAGCTTATTTTGGCACACTGGGCATTTGTCGTTCTCAATTAACCACTGCTCGCACGGCTCAAGACAATAGGATTGTCTGTTACACTCAGCCATATATCTTTCATATTAGCTTGCCACCTCCGTCGGAGAAACGCTCACTTGAGTAGGTTGAGCAGGAGTCGGTTGAGGTTGAACCACCGGGGCAACATTCACAGAAAGACTCAACTTACTCAACTCTTGCTGAATCAAACTCGTTACAGTATCAACAGGCACATTTGGCACAATATTCCCTACTTCCGTAGTAATCATTTTGGTGATATCATCGGACGTAATCGTTATCCCCCTTTCATTCACCGATTACTTTGAGAACGGCAGCCATCGTGGCAAAGCGATTGGCCCCCGCAAGTAAGGTCACGCCCACAGGAGCCGATGCACCTCCAACTTGGTATTTGGTCGTCGCAGAACAGAGCCATACGCACCAACCATGTATTGTTCCGCAAGGCCTTCACGAACTCCGCTGAAATACTCGACAATTGCCGCCATATCAGATGACAGTGCATCATAATCCACTGTAAAATATAGGTCTGTACCATTTGGTGCGCCGAGATATTCTGCCTCCGTTATAGCTTGTTTAGCGTCTGCAACTCCTTTGGCACTATTGAAGTATCCTACTGACGTAGGGTCACTCTCCCAAATTAAGACTACAGATAACCCCGCAGTATGGATCGCCCCCAACTCGTCTAGGGTAATGGATTTACCCCACCCCTCAGTCTTATAACCTAGATACCTGCCTACCGCCCTAATTCCTGCGGTTTTTACGGCTGCTGCCGTTTGATAAGTAAGTCGTGTCGCACAGTCCATTGCTTCAATGTGTTCATCTCCTTTATATTGTGTCAGCCCGATTCGCCGGTTTCCCTCGAAAGTTCTTAGTTAAAGCCACCTTATCCTGTATGCGTTACTAAATAAATGAATAGCCCCGTGGTGATTGTCAAAAGCCCTGAGGTGTCATAGTTTGAAATACCGCCTGAGCCATAAGCGCCCCAGTACTAGGACAGCTTGAACTATTACCTCCCCCTGTTGCACCTTGCGTGCCCCCAGTGGCCATAATACCACCAATGGTTGTCAGGCCTCCAGCAACCCCACTCGCTCCTCCTGCGTCGATAGTTATAATAATTACTTGAGCAGGAATTACAGATAACCACACTCCAGCGTAGCCGCCCGAGCCCCCACCGCCACCACCACCCCAGGCTTTTACAAATATACGGTATATGCCCGCTGGAACAGTAAAAGAGCCCGAAGACGTAAATGTTTGTGAACCTGTTTGGGCTGTTCTTACCCATGTTCCGGGTGTTCCCGCTACGGTGCAAATCCACATGATTCCTGTTTGATCGACGATAAAATCACCTAACAAGAACGTTCCAGTGACAGGTGCGCCACATACCGTGGCTCCGACGTAGCGAGTTGCCGCAGTCGCCCCAGTTAAGCCCGTTGGGTTTACAGCGTTGTCGAGTTTCGCTAACTCATTTTCAATATTGTTCATTCGCGCTGCTGTGACAGAAGTTCCTGCTTGGGAAGGACTGTCATTCAAGGTCAAGACCACGTTGCCAGGAACTGTTCCCGTTGTTGAGAATTGTCCTGGGCTTCCTGAAATTCTGTCCTGCCAATTTGTGGGCGTGTAGACCATACTATCTCCTTTCTAGTTTTGCCAACCCAAACCGCATATTGTTAAACTTTGACCACAAAAGACGTATTCCTGGATTATGCTATTGACCATGTTGTAGAGGGCTAACTCGTTGCCCTCCATCCGATTCGTATCAATATAGGAAAACGGTTGATCGTAAGTCCAGGTTGTTTTGGGGGCTATCCAACCCGATGGGGCCACGTTGTAACAGTTATAAAGGACTAAGATGTTACCCTCAATTCGATTTAGGGAATCATAAAAGTCCAGAAAACTTCCGTCTGAACGATTTGTTATGGTAGTTAAGGACAAATTAAAACCGCACGTTTGCAAGAGTGTGGCAAGGGCAGCACAATTGCTCTCTATGCGGTTCCAGTCGGCATAGTTAAATTAGTTTTGGGCAGTCCAGTTTGTTACAGGGATTACCCAAGCCATAGGCTACCAGCCCTTTCCATTTATAGTGCCACCTAAGACCCCTGTGAATCTAAATTCCTGCCGAATAATCTTCGCTTATTTTTGAGCGGTGCAAAATTGCGAATCCCAATATATTACATCTCCGCATTCCAGCGAAAAATCCATCCATGATTCAACTTCATATAAATACAGATTGCTGCACTCCGCCGCATACCAGTTGAGAACATTTGTCGCCATTGCCGCAGTCGTGATGAGTGGGTTATCAAGATCCACTTCATTATTGGGTTGATTCCCCGCTTTGTTCAGAACAGCTTGTACGGTTGTGCTTTCAATCGCCTCACCAGTTATAGTAATTGTTGCGTTGCCGGAGCCGCTCATCGTCAGATAGGCCGCATCGGCGTAATAAGGGCAGAACAAGAGTTCCACCCGTTACAGTGGCGGCACAGGTCGTTCTGTGCTTCTTTCATGCTCTCAGCCAGTGGAGATACATCGGCCTCGACACTCGCGATAATATTTCCAACTGTACCACTCATACCAAACACCTCCTTTCATAAAAAGTTATGAGTTCCTATTGGACTCTTCAAAATCTAATAACCGTTCTGTAAGGATATTTAAAAGACCAACTTCCCTTCAAGCTTTTAATTCCATATATTGGTATATAGTCCAGCTAGTAATGAATGGAGTGTAGCTACTATGCATCCTTATGCGCATATAAACTGTTGTCCTTATCCGATATATCAATTCTGTCATCCTATCCATTCTTGTTATGACCCTTATTGCCCACAGGAAGAGGTAACTAACAGAGGATACCAAAGATATCCGGAATATCAAGAGATATCAGAGAGAGCCGGAATACCAAGGATATCGGAAAGAGCCAGGCGAGGTAAACTACCAACAATCTCGGATTTATAATAGTCATTTAAACGGAAGGGGTTAGACTACTTTTAGTCTTTCTTATTCGATGAAAAAAGGGGCTGGAATTTAGGTTCCAGCCCTTATCATCACAATCGTGTAAACCTGCCCATTATATTTGATGTTCACTAGCCCCGCCTTAATGAAATACATACAGTTGTTCGGCTTTAAAACCTCGCCATCCAAAGACAATGCTACATCGGGTAAATACAATTCTAACGTTTCTGCTTCCATCCAGTAAATATAACTAAAAACGCCCACGTCGAATTCCGGCATAAGTTTTAATGGGATATGGAATCGCGAATTCAATACCTTGTCTTGAGTGCCGCCTTTCGCAACGTTTTTAAGAAAACTGAACATATCTTCCGCAGTTTGGGGTTCAGAACTGAGATTGTTCACAATTTTGTCGTAAAATTCCGATGGCTTCTCAACTTGGGCAAAGCATCCTGTGTAATAGGCGTTTCTAATATCGCGGTACATGGTTTCCTTCTGCATTTCCGTATACCCCTCAACAATGAGGTTGTACTCAGCCAGAGTTAAGTCCCAGAATTCACTGGGCCGAATCCCTATTCGCATCGCAGTTTTATAAACTGTATTCCAATCCCACTCTAGATCGCTGTTCCCTGGACTACCTCCGGAACTGCTTCTACAGGAACATCCTCTAGAACTACTACCGGAGCCGCTTCCGGTGGCTGTTCCTCCACCACCGTTGCCTCGTTTTTTCCGAAGGTCTCATTGATACACTTAAACTTTTTTTGATGGCAGTGTTAATATCACTATAGTCGTCGATGAGGTCCATAGCCTTATCGGCGGTAATATCGGGGATCTCTCTATGTCCAGCAACAGTCTCTATTCTGGAGTATGCGCCGAAATGTTTGAGTGGGTTACTCAAAGTCTTAGCTCCTTGGATCACAATATCCATGAGCCCATTGAAACCATTCAGTTCCATATCTTTTACCCAATACCCACTGTTCCAACTGTCATATTTCCTTAGAAATGCCAGTAGCTCGTCCTCGGCTTCATCGACGTTCTTAGTTGGCAATCGGGCGAGCAATTGTTTAATTGTGCCGTTGTAGTTTTTAATGAGAGCATTGTACGTATTCACAACCGGTCTCTCGCGTAGCTTACGAGGTAAGGTTTTCGTCAATTCAAACGTGCCGTTCTGCCGAATATCTTCCTCCAAGTCTTCCAGCGTGATCTGCATAAAGGCAATGCGCGGAATAAGATGATTGGCAATGGACATTTGTTCCGATGGCACGTCCTTAAAGAAAATCACTAGCTCGTTTTGAATCTGGTGGTACTGTATCATTATCCATGCGGTTCTTCCCATACAAAAAACACGCCCTTTAACGAGCGTGTTTTAAAGTGCTAAGATATGTAAATAACCTTTTGGTACAAGACCATATCATAAGTCTATACCTGTAAGAACCATAATGTTTCCCTAGAAGTTTGGGCTTTTTCCTAAACTGGGAAGAGAACTATTGGATTTATTACTTGATGCCTGAAATAAGCTGGTGCTCAATAAGTCATTTAAAAGAATACCTATTTCTACTAGATCAAACGGTTTAAATATAAAGTGTTTAATTCGTCCTTCTTGGACCGCATCGTTTATATCTTTGGCATCAATATAAGCACTCATTGTTATAACAATTGTTTCTGGAGCTATATCTCTTAATTTAGCTAGGGTTTCCATACCACTTAATCCAGGCATCCTCATATCAAGTAGTGCCAGTCTAGGTTTTTTCTCCATAACAAGTTCTAAAGCCTTTAATCCATCAGGTGCATCTTTAACAGAGTAACCTTCTTGAGTTAAAAACTCATATAAAAGTCGTCTTATACCATAATTATCATCAACCACTAAAATATAATTATCACTCAAAAAAACTCACCTCCTTGTCGTAGAATACACTATTGATATTAATCAATCATTAGTAATTGTTCAACTAGTTCATTAATTGTCTTTTCTAAAATTTCCACTTCTTGCGAAATAAGAATCGAATGATCGATTTTACTATTCATTTTATTCAATTGAATAAATCCTTTGAGAACTGTTAATTCGTCGATTAACCTATAGCAAATATCGAATATCTGTTCTTTACTCATATTTTCCACCTTCTATATAAGTGTCCTGAAATCCTTTTTGGAGAAAAGAGCTAATCTTTTTTATTATTACATTTTCTTTCAAAATTCAGCTTGATAATAATTTTACAATCTTAAATTTACAATTTCAAGAGAAAAATATTTCAAATTATATTAACATCTTACATACCCTCTAATATTCCGGAGCACCGCTTATACCAGAAAACAATACTAAAATGCCTAAAGAAATATGATATCACCATTGCTATCAAAGCTCAGGCCGTCACTCCGTTTACTGTGATGCAGTTCATGACATACCCGGCAGAGCAGTTTCAGGTTATCCCAACCGAAACACTTGGCGGGGTCAGTTCTTACGTCGCTGGCAGTAATCGGTTTGATATGGTGAACGATCTGACCGAGCGCTCCACAATCCTCACAGGGTCCAAACTTAGACGCAAAAAAAGCGTCACGGCATTTCTTCCACAGCTTCGACGCATAGAACGTTCTAAGTACTCCTGTGCTCAAACTAACACTCCTTTAAAGCCACATAAGCAACGTTCCGCAGCTCTGAGACAATATTAAAAGGAGCCTCTTGCGAAGCTCCCTCTTCCTCATTTGCTTTTTATTATCGTTAGTTGAAACTCGCTGCCATCAAGAAATAATCTTGGGCTTTCATGCTCATACAAATATCCGCTATACAATTATAAATGGCCCTCTCGGCATTCGGCTTGGGCTTGGGCTTGGGCTTGGGCTTGGGCTTGTATTTCACATTCTTTGCTCCAAGTATCCTCAGCAACCCTCAAAGGTGCAATGATCAACACTTCTTGTTGCCCACAGACTTATCCACAGTTTTAGTGTTAAAGGCCGCTTCTTGGATTCAAGTAGGCGGCTTTTCATATTCCAACCTCATCTAAGAGATCAAATCTAGATACATTAATTCAAGCCGCTGGGTATTGCCCTTAGACGGGTTTATTGGTGGTCAAATATACAACTTTCTCTGGTAGCGAAACAGGATTGCTTCGAATACCTTATACTGCACCATATATTCCCATATTAAGGTTGAAGCTAATCGGAGGTGAAAAACCTATGTCTTTTGGTAAAATGAATATGTTTGGGAATCAACAAGCCCTGCCACAACAGAATCAGGTCTTTCAACCACCAGCTATTCCAGGTCAATTCGGTGGGGGTAACTACACTCAGCAATATCCGCCCACGATGGGAGGACAAGGCGGTTTGCCGATACCACCAGGAATTGGACGAATTACGAATGGTCGCGGAGGCAATCTGTATGGAGGTATGCCTGGGGGGAATCCAGGTTGGGGGGCGGGATCGCAAAGTGCTGGTGGTCAGGGCTACGCCGTACCTGGTTATCCACCTCTAGGTTTCGGGCAGCAACAGCCACAGCAACCTATGCCCCCAGCTCAAAGTTACCCGATGCAACGATACCCGTCCCAAGGTTATCCTCTACAAGGGTATGCACCTCTGGGGTATAACCAAGGGTATGGAGGACAAATGCCCGTCCAGCCTGCCTGGGAAGAACCTAAAAAAGGTGGCATCAAAGGGTTCATTAATAATCTTATGGCTAAATGGAAGAAGTAATTTAAATCAATCTTCCGACAGAAATTATTTTATTCGAGGTTTCGAGCAGGGTAAGTATGAGGTGACTTATAGTTACTTTAAGTTACCCTCAAGCTCTTAGCAGATGAATTAATAATTATTCCTAAACCTGAGAAATACGAATCTTCGATTAATAGCCGTGGAACGGGGAGAAACGTACTCACCCGTTTCGTCTTTTTATTCGACGTATTCCCCATTCCACCTAAGACACCATTCAAATGCCGCCGGGTTTTGCCTGAGAACTGGCAATTCCAATCCAGCAACAAAATAAGCCCTGTCCGAAGACAGAGCTCATAAAAGGTATATAGTTACTTTACCAAGCACCCATCATGCCGTAACCACTGTTAGTATTTGTTCCGCTATAACCACCCATCATACCGTAACCTCCGTTACCGTTAAGTCCAGCAAATCCACCCATCATTCTGTATCCATAGGTTGAACTTGCATTTGAGGAACTTGGTACTGAAGATTGATTATTAAAGGCTTGCTGCATGAAGTTTTGCATTTGACCCCATCCGCTGCTTTGTTGTTGAGTCGTTCCCGCCAGAGCTGGTAAAGCCATAAGTCCTATTGCTAGCGTTGCGGTTCCTAGGATTGCCGTGATTTTCTTGCTGAATTTTTTCATTAAATATTCCTCCTTAAAATATAAACTCAATCTACAAGTTAGATCTGATCTATCTGCTCTTCTATGTTCTTAGTGTAACTTTAGGATAAGACTTTCTCATGAAAAAGTTGTGAATTTCTAATGAATAAAATGGGTGTAACTCAACATCCGGACACAGCAAAAGGCCAGCCCTGAATTTTCAAACTGGGTGGCCTAATTGGTGTTAGTCATAGAACTGACATTGATGGATTTGGTGCGATCAGTTTTATTTTGGTTTAGTGAACCAATGATGACGACCCAATCTGCCTACACACCATTCAAGAGCCGCCGGGTGTTTGCCCTAGAAGGGGTTTATTGGGGGCGGTAGTAGATTTGGCAATGTGGTCGGACTTTTAACAGGCGTAAATGAAGTAAGCAGCGACTTGAGTTAGCCCATTCTGACCCTTAGGCGGAAAAGGAAGACCTCGAAGACATACTTCGATGACCTTTCTGTCCTGAATATTTCTCTTATTTCAAGTTTTGTACTTGAATTACCCACTCATCATTTGATAGCTTTTTCTCAATTAAAGAAATAATATCTTGAATAGCCTCAGCCTTAGTTTTATAGAATTTACCAGTTGAGACGCCTTCACCGGTGCCTTTTATTACCCCTTGATTTGCAAATGTTTGATCCAAAAAATCCAATATTTCTATACTTGCCATCGTCTTACCAGCAACAACATATCCAAAGTTATAAATCTAATAAATTGATCCGTCCTTTAAAGATACCTTTAAAATCAGTTTTCTTGATGAATTAACATTACCATATGGCAACGCTTAAAGCTCTCTATCGGCAGATAGACAACTATTGTTTCTTAATGTGCCCGTTTTTTTACGGAGAACTAATAGCCTTGAGTGACGCGCCCAAAAAATCTAGACCATCTAAACGATCTGGCAAATGCTTCAGTTGGCGACCTTGCGTATATCTCTACTCGCCAGTTTGGATAAATTAAAACAACAGAATCTAGCAACAAACTTTCAGGCAAAAATCCCGAGATTTGTAGTTTCTCCCCTTCTAATAGTTTCTGTTCAAACGGCTTCTATAATCTACTCCGAAACGCTCTTTGTAAATATTTCTTATTATTTGGGGTAATCTTTCCGAAAATCCTCTAAAACCGTCAGAATTATCTTCGTATTCATAATGCCTTAAATGTGTAAAGTCGAACGGGATACTCGAAACATCCTGTGTCATTTGGATCGTGGGTTTTCCAATTGTATGTACAATACCCAATTCATACATTACGTTAGGATTTCTGTTCGTTACATCAGCAATAATAAAAGCACACTGGTTGATTTTTGTCCAGATGTCTTCAATTATTATTTGACCCGTCAAATTGTCTGCTCTTAGACACTGGATACCTAGTTCATTGTTTCCAGATGATCTCAGTGGAACCTGACGATTTTTCTGCTATTATTGAGATAGAGTTCTTCTCTTTATAAAATTCCTCTATCTGCAAATTGTACGGCTTAAGCATTATTTCAGGGTCAGGCTGAGACGTATAAGAAGCTGCATTCTTCAATGGACATAATTTACTTTTTTGTGAACGGGATTAACGCCGGTACAACCTTACGATACTCAATGTACACTGTTCCATGTTGTTTAACAAGTTTCTTTTCCTCAAATATAATTCCTACTAAAATATAAATGGTAAGAACGATATGTGTTAAAACGTCCGCTCTCGTAGAGTCTAAACTCCACATGAATATTATGGTAGCCAAATACATAGGGTGCCGTACTATTCCAAGTAAACCCTTCTTAATAATTGTCTTAGGATGATTAGAATCCTTTTTCTTACTAAGGTCTATAATCTGGCGAATGCCAACGAACTCCAGGTAATCATAACTTAAGAAAGCCCAGATCATCACGACACATGAGGTTAATAGAGTTATTGATTGTATGATCGTCCAAGGAGGAGAAAATTTTATAACCAACTCACTGTCGAGGGTTCTTGTGAAACTCAGTATACTGACAAATAATATTAGAGAAAATAAGTTGTACGTCAATCGGTAGAAGGCAAAATATTGCCCCATTATACGATTGGCCCAACTTGAAAAGCGAACACTAATCAAAAGACTATGTATTAATCCAAATACTGACCACATTAAAGCTATAATTAGATACTTCAATTCCTGTCCTCCGTTAAATTTCGCTCAATGGTTTATTATCACTCGCTTCATTAATATAGATTATTTCACCGTCTGTTGTCGCAGAAAACCATACAGGTTTTCTTTTTGTTCTTGGAACAGTAGGAAACTCCATCCGATTCCCTTCTAATTTACTGACTATCGTATTCCATGCTTGCAGTGATGTCATATTGCTCCCTCCTTAATGAGTAAAAAAACCGATTTAATCTATTCTGACATGTAAAACAATTGCAACTCCATACGCTGCCTTCGAAAAAACACTCACGCTGTTACGTTCCGTCATCAACTACGGGTCTGGTCAAGTAGGGGAGTTTCATCCCTAGCTACCACGGAACCGGACGATCGAGCCCTACAATCATCTTTCATAACGCACGTAATTAATTTGTTCTCACACCCCTTCTGACGCTCTTGAAGGCAAGGGCCGCAGGGCCCTTAGTATATTTTTTGAACAGGTGAGCCAGGGTCCCACCATGAACATCGTGAACTGGTGGATTTCATCGTCCTGGTATGATTCCATTCACCCTCATACACTTTCTTAATCTTGTTTAGCAAGACCCTTACCCTGCAAGACAAAACCGAACTTGCTTAATGTGCTAACGCATGATTGCGTATTCCGACGCATCACAACCACATTCATCCTCCTCTAAGTGTTGGGAATACTCTATTATCTTCAGTATTGTGTTCTAGCTTGTACTACTTTCAAACAAATAAAAATGCACTGGGAATTTAGCTGATCGGCAAGGTAATTTTCATAAACATCTTGGGATTCCCTTCTTTTTTTGACCTCGTGGATAAAGTTGTTTTGCTTTACTATTTGTGGCAGATAATCCTTCCTGTTTATTGTAGATATCTTCAAACAGGGCAATGTAGCTTAAAACTATGCAACCTCTATATGCGCTTGCCATATAGCAACTTAATGCCTCTTTCATATATTCCTGAATTTCTATATCAAATTTTTTTGATATTAGTTCTTCCATATCAGTTAATCTACTCAATTTGTATCTCCTTTTCAAAACATTTCAGCTAGATTTAATTACCAACACATGTCGCAAATTCCTTCAGATCAGTAGGTATTTGCGACATGTGTCGCGGATACTCAAATTTACCTTTAACCCTTCTACATCTATTCCTTCATTTCCTCCCAAGATAGCAAATATAATCCAAGAAGAACAAAATAGCCAGACCGTCCAAACGATCTGGTAAATAACTTCAGTTGCCCCTCAGCTATATCCCTATGTTATAGTTTCATTGATCATGAAGGGTTCTAGCCCAGTTGCCCACAGACTTATACACAGTTTTAGTGTTAAAGATCGCCAGGTGTTGCCTTTAGATGATTCATTTAGAAGCTCCTTCCGAGGAATTCCTATACGTTCCCAAATAATTGAACCAATTCTCGTATTCCCTTTCGAGATCTATAATAGTGGATTTGTTCCTGGCATCTTTAAGAGCCTCATTAAAGGTACATTTATCCGCATCACGGAGTTGGATTATTCTAATCGGCGCATCATCCATAATATTACCACTTGTCCAAAGTTTTAAAGGCGATTTCATCCTAACCTAAGCGGAACTGGAGTGAGCCTAAGGATTGTGTGAATCATATTAGCTGATAATATTTTTCATAGTATTAAATTCGTCCGTAGTGATTTCACCATGTGCATAACGTTCTCTTAGTATGTCCAATGCCTCATCATCTCTTCTACAAAAACAAAACCAATCCAAGCCATGATTCTTACAATCAAAAACTAAAAATAAACCGATTAAGAAAATTATGATTCCTAGAAACATCATTGTTTTGCCCCTCCAATCGAGTTCTGCCCATTATTCTGATTTGGACTTGATTTAGGGGTTTGGGGCTGGGCATGATGCTTATTCATTATTTGTTGCTACTCAGCCGTTCCCCGGCAACTCAACTCTGTGCTACTGTTGTATCCTGACTAGTTTAAATCAAATTCTAATAATTCGATCTGTAGCACAAATAAGGGAATACCATCTGGTATCCCCTCCGATTTAAACTAAATAGATCACCCTAAGTTTCTGGTACAAAGGGATTTCCGCTTAGTGCATTTACCAACGATTCCATAACTCTCTGACCATTCTTTCTGGCCGTCGATATGTAACTGCGTATTCGGCAAAATACGTTGGCCCCTTCTTTTCCCCTGAAACAACCTGATATCTTTTGCCGCAGTTTCTGAATCCGCAAATCCCTTTCGGCTAGGTTGTTATCGAAAGAAACATCAAACTCGTACATGAAAGTAAGGTTTCAATGTCGTATTTTTGAAGCTTTAAAAGCAAATTCAAGGCTTTGCTTCTGGTTTGGCTAAGATCTTATGGAGCCTTTCGCTCGCTGTTCGGACCGCACGTCAAGACCATTATTTCTGGATTTCTATTGACCGCTGATCTTAGTACCCTGCCTTTTAAAGGACAACGCTTGAACTAGAGCATAAGCTACCTCCGCCCGCGCAACTGGCTGTTCAGGCTTAAATTGATCTCCATCAAAATGGAATAAGTCTAATGCCCTGCCAAAAGTGATGTATCCCTCCATTCCAGGCGGAAAAGAAGTACTATCACTGTACGTATCCTGGAATGCATCCTTTAATTGAGCCACGTTATCCAGTTTAATTAAATGTATCATAAGTTGAGCGAGCGTCACTCTGTTTACCGGATCACTGGGCTGGGCATCTTTGCTAACCCATCCCAGATTCTGAGATGCTTTCAGGATATCCTGATCACTTTGCAAATACGTGGTCCACACTCCGTTTTGGACTGTCATCATGGCCCGCAGAAGAGAGATCGTGCTTATATTTTCATCGGGTTTGAATTGATCACCATATTCTCCGAAGATTCCTGTTTGCCCTAAAAGGGTAATCTCTTTTTCCGCAAAATTGCCGGAGATGTCCTTAAATTGATAGGATTTCGGGAGCCCAGAAACATCCTGACCATCCCAACCGAGTAGTACTCCACTCTTAGCATCAAGAAGATCAGCTCCCAACGGTAGACCGACATCTGGCTTCGGCAAGTATACCAACTCAACTTCGTCAGGTTTATTATCCGAGTACAATTGAACATAGTTTAAAACAAGTGGGCTGCTCTTGAGATAAGCTACATTGGCCTGATCGGCCTTTAAAACTCCATCCTGAGCAGGAAGATCAATGTCCGACCAATTGAAATTATAATTTAGAATACTTTTGCCGACCGTGTCCACCGAAATGTTAAATCCGTTATTCATAAAAGGAATATTATTAGATGTTCTGTAGAAATAAAAATTTTCCATTCCGTTCTGGCTGGGGGATTTGACGGAAGGGTCCTCATCCCTCAACTTAACTTTTGGATAATACTGAGGTTGAATCTTCTGCAAAAATTCCTGAGCAATTTGAAGAGCCTGTTCTCTTGTAATCTGCCCTTCTTGCCCATATTCCCCGGGTGGCACGGTGTTGTTAAAACTAAGCAGGTCTCCGGTTACCGCATCGACCATAGCATTAATAAAGAGCATTTGTCCCTGATTTATCTTCTCCGGATCCGGACCCCAGGACAGACTCCAGACTTTTTGATCCGGTTCCATCCCACCGGTATTTAAGGAAGCATTCTGAAAAACAGCCCCTTTTGGAATATCAACCCACTGGGTTGCGATTTTAAGCGCGGCGTCCTGGCTGATCAAATTGGTATTATCGACTGCACTTTGTTCCTGGGAGCTTAACCCTCCAAGGTACCCAGGCCCCCTGCTACTATACATTGGGCCCCACCCCATCATCCCTTGTGAGTTATTAAACGAGCTCTCCGACAGTTGGACAGGTTCCCCACTTAGAGCATCAATTGCCCCATTGAGATATTTGCTGTTGGGCGCATAAACAAGCTTAACTTGAGGCTTATCTTGTACATTTCCATAGGGAAGATAAGTAGGCGCCTGATAATACTGAAGCTGGAGCATATCATTATTCTGAAATATTCCCTGCGCTTTTTCAACTGAAATCGCTTTTTGAGCGTCAGGAAGTTCTGAAGTGCCAGCTGTCCAGTTCTGATTGTAGAACATTACTTGTCCAGTATTGCCATTAACTTGAACAGTAACCCCATCTCCTAAAAAGGGTATGTTGTTAATGGTTCTTTGCCAATGGAAACTATAAAGCGGGATGGCGTAATTATTTGGGTTAAGAGCTTTGTCGCTTTCTTTTTGCAGTTGAAGCTCTTGTATTTTATCGCTATCTAACCGAGTCAGTAAATCCGTGGCAATCTTTTTGGCATCATCTTCTGTTAAAATTGGGATTTGCAATTCTGGTGCTTGTGAGTCAAGGAATTGTTCAATACGCATGCTGATAAGCTCACCTGTTGTCGCATCAACCTGAGCATCTATACCCGAAGGCGGATTTTGTGGATTCATCCAATGCAAATCCCAGACCTGATGGTTCATATACTTAGAAAGACCCGAACCGAAATTCGTGAGTTGCGCAGGTATCGTAAAAGCCTGCTTCACCGTGTTAGTGGCTTTGTCTAAACTTATGGCTGGTTGACTTTGTTGCGCGCTGTTTAAATCACCTAAACTAAAATTCCCCCCGGAAGAAACAACCGCAGGAACCGTCACCGTAACTGAACTAGACACGGCAACACCTGCCAGAGTTATCACTGGGGATGCCAGCAGGGTCACCGTCAGAATAACCGGTAAGATCGCAAGTCCCTTATTAAACAATCTACTACCTCCTTTTGCTCCCTTTTGTAAGAATATCAGAGATCAATAACTTTGTCCCCCGTAGTTTCACTAGCTTTATACCAAAAATTTTACAACAAATTATTCCTTACTTCGACTTTTCTAGTTTTGAATTGATAATGATTTCGAATAAAGACTCTTGAATACTAGGCTCTATCCAGAATTCAAAAGTTTTAGTCTATTGAAACTACCAATCATAAATAGATGAAGGACTTAGAAATTACTAAGCCTTTCATCTATTTATCTTAGATTACGCAAATGGAGGATCTAACGATTGTAAGGCCCCCATTTGCATCAATCCTAAAGTCAAATTCCCCACAAATTAGTCTAATCCTTTATTCTAGAAAATGGCTACTCGACATATTGTTTCCCCCAATTTGTCGAGTAACCTATCAATACAATATCTATATATTAGCATTCGCCCACTGCAACGCATCTTCTAAACTGGTACTCCTTATACTGCTTCGCGGATTCTCTGGTCGAGCGCAAATATCCATAGCAAAAATTACCAACGGCATTGGTAACAATTACATATCGAACATGTTCCCGTGGTCGAGTCATACCCCAAAACCTCTCTCCTAAACCAAAAATTATGTTTCCGTGGACGCAGGTGGTCCTATAAAATTTGCTACACAATTCACTTCCAATTCTAGAACCCGCACCACAGGCCACTTTCAGACTGTGTATTTTCTCATACTAAAATGTACCCTATAGAATGGACAGCAGGGGTTTTGAAAACCCTTCATTTAGAACAGGTGG
>OMOF01000672.1 GCA_900290375.1 Candidatus Desulfosporosinus infrequens | reverse complement strand
TTCACAATTTAGAACAGATCTTGCTCTTTCTAAAACATTCGTGGAAGAGGCAAAAATCTCATTCTCAGCCATAAAGATATTGTCGATGTCAAGGTCCTCAACTAAATTGGAGTTTTTAAACATTAAACTAAGCTCCGGTGTAACACCACTGACGATAAGAATTCCTCCAGCTTCTCTTACCGTCCTAATGAAAATTTTCAAAGCATTAAGGGATGTTAAGTCGATTGTGCTAACATATTTCATTCTTAGGATGAATACTTTGGCTTTATTTACTAGGTTATCAAGTTTTTCTTCAAGGTCGTATGCGGAGCCGAAGTAAAGATTTCCTTCCAACTGAATAATCAACACATCGACCTTTCCCTTGACAGATTCAATTTCCTGTTCAATAATTTGGGACCCTTTTCCCTCTGATGGGACAAGAAGTTTGACAGGTACTTGGTTAGTATCTTTTAGGTATAAGACGATGGATAGTACGATTCCCAAATAAATTGCATAATCAAGATCCGGCGATAAAATGGTTGCCAAAAACGTTACACACATAGCAATAGAATCAGATTTTAACTTGCCGACTTTAAATACCTTTTTGATTTCTTTTTTGTCCATCAAACTATATCCCGTAAGGATTAACACCCCGGCTAAGCATGGGTTTGGAATATACTTGGCACACGGAGCAAAAAAGACAAGAACTAAGGCGACCACCACACCAGACATAATTCCGGCTAATCTGCTCACCGCTCCATTATGATAATTTATTGCAGAACGGGTAAAAGATCCAGATCCAGGAAAACACTGAAAGAAGGATGATATTGCATTTGCTAAACCTTGGGCGATAAATTCCTGATTAGCATCTATTTTTTGTCGTGAGGTACTTGCTATGGTTTTTGAAATCGATATAGCTTCTACTAATCCTATAATCGAAATTGCAATCGCCCCGCTGAAAACATCTTTTATGGAATTAATATTGAATTGTACCATTTTAAAGGGAGGTAAAGAGGAAGGAATATTACCTGTGAGTTTTACACCTTTCTGTTCCAAAGTGAAAATAATTATGAAGAAAACCGGTAGAATAATTCCTATCAAGGCACCAGGAAGACTTTTATTGATCTTTTTACAAATTATGATAATCACAATTGTCATCAGTCCAAGTCCAAGTGCATACAAATTAGTTTGGTTTAGATGGGTTATAACATAATAAAATTTCAGCGTGGTTGGCATTTGCGCTGAATTTTTGATGGATATGCTTAGTAACGTATTTAGTTGTCCTAGGGCGATTAATACACCTGCTCCAGCACTAAAACCTACAATTACAGTGTGCGATACATAATTGATCGCTTTACCAAGTTTCATGGCCCCAAAGAGAATTTGTAAAGCACCAACGAGGAAGGTCATCAAAAAGAGTAATTGATAAGCATTATCGAGGCCCATATAGTTTCTCATGCTACCTGCTACGAGTAGAGCTATAGCATTAGTCGGTCCAGCTACAAGATGTTTTGAACTTCCAAATATCGACGCAATAATGGTCGAGACGATTGCCGTATATAGACCATAAACTGGGTTAACGCCGGCAATCAAGGCATAAGCCATAGATTGAGGAATTGCCACTACTGCCACCGTCAAGGCGGCAACTAAATCTTTACTGAAATATTCTCTTTTGTAGGTTTTGATAGTTTCAATTAATGGTATATAGTTCAATTGTGTCATGTTCAAAAGAATCCCACCTTTCCTCCGAATCGTAACAATAAGTGATCAACCTTTAACGCTGACAGATTTTTAAAGGCTTAATTCTAAAATATTTAGTTATTAAATACTTCTGCACGATGGAATTGACGTTACTTACCGTGCACACAAGTTTTTTTCATAGTCAAACCTTTGCATTATCCAACTGAGCGGAATTCACCCACTATTGTCCAGCCTTTTCTTCGGACTGTAAAATGGAATTGCTCTCACACTCCCTTTCTTATCGGATATTTTGATTATCACAAATCAAGATTAGCACCATGTCAATTTTCTGTCTATAGCAGATCAGTATACTCACACT
>OMOF01000383.1 GCA_900290375.1 Candidatus Desulfosporosinus infrequens | reverse complement strand
CCACCTGTTCTAAATGAAGGGTTTTCAAAACCCCTGCTGTCCATTCTATAGGGTACATTTTAGGCCGTCCTCTGGATAAATAGCTACACCCGTAGAACAGGCGAGTTTTATTACCCGCCCCTGAACGGTCATGGGCTTGGCTACAAGCTGCCGTAAGAGCATCAGCTTTTCGAGCAAAGCCTGTTGTCCTTCAATTTTCGAAAAAAGGATAAGAAATTCATCACTACCTGGTCTGCCCACCAACGCCTCTTGTTCCAAAGATTTGGCGATCGTCTTGCCAGCTACCTGCAACACATTATCTCCAAAATGCTGACCATATAAATCGTTGATCCTTTGAAAATTATCCAGATCTAGGTAAACAACTGCACAGGAGCCTTCTCCGCCTATCCTTTGTTGGATTGCTAACTTCGTTCGGTAATTAAACATAGATCGATTCGGCATCTGGGTCAAGCTATCAAAATAAGTGAGGCGGTTTAGTTTGCTGTCTTTTTGCTTTAGCTCACTGATTTCGCTTAGGGTTCCCGAGTATAAACAATGCTTATCGTCTGAGGTCCAGTTCGTTGTTCCTTCAGTCCGTTGACCCTTCATCATAAGATACAGGATATCCCCTTTGCGACTTAACATCCGGAATTCAACCGCTAACTTGGGGCTGACACACTGAACGAATTCCTGTATGCGTTCAGCTACATGTTTGCGATCCACCGAATGGATCATGGGATAATAATCTTCAACCAAACGAATTGCCTGCCCATGCTTTTGTTCATGACCGCTCATAACATAAAACCGCCGCGAAAGATACAACATCCCCTGGTGCCCGTCGAGAAGCCATAAAATATCGTTCGTTTCCAGAAACAGTTCCTGAAACAATTGAGATATATCCCAGTTTGGAACATTCTGTCTAAGTTTGACCACTTATATTCACCCCCAGTCCCTATCGGAATGGCTTTCCTTGATCTCTAGTTACCTTCTATCAGCCCCAGTTTCTGAATGACTTCGAACATTTTATTGGTATCAATTGGCTTGGCGGCATAGGCCTCACACCCGATTTCAAAAGCCTGATTTACGAATTCAGTTTCCGCCAAGGCGGTCGTCATAATCACCTTAACTCGCTGTTCGGTTGCTACACCTCGCTTAGCTTCAAAGTCTCGAATAGCCTTTAAAACTTTAACACCATCTACTTTAGGCATCATAATATCCAAACAAATTAAGTCATAAGGGTCTTCTTCCTTGATAGCCATTAAATAAGCATCCAATGCTTCAATCCCATCAACTACTAAATCTACCTCTCCAAATTGGGCAAGAAATTTTGACAAGAACCTCCGACTGGCTAGGTCATCCTCCGCTATTAAGATTTTCATAATTTTCTCCTCCTCCGTATCATCTTTCTAATTGCATATATACTCCGAATTCTCGTTGGATAAGTTGGGCATTTTTAGTCGCTTCCTCAAGATTTTCTCGTCTAGCAGCCAATTCAATTTTAAAAGCTAAAGTTTTTAATTCATCGGCTTCAATCAGGTTACAGTGAATTTTGATTTTATGAGCAATTTCTTCAATAAGGTTCATATCCTCATCAGTTAAGGCAAGTCTGAGTTCTTCAATATCTTGGGAGATATCATGAAGAAGGGAGAGTTTATCACGTCCCGGTGGCAACTCCGACTTAATACTTAATAGTTTCCCAGTTTCACTAATCCTGACTTCTGACTCGGCGCTAAGTCTATTGTCTGGCATACTTCGGTTCACCACTGTTTCTAAGAGTTGGAATAACTCACCCATCTTGATGGGTTTAGGTATATACTCATCTAAACCATACGACAGGAATTTTTCCCGATCACCGACCAACGCATAGGCCGTTAAGGCAATGATCGGGGTATGGCGTCGCTCGCCCTCTCGCTCACGAATTTTGACGGTCGCTTCTAGCCCATCCATGATCGGCATCTGAATATCCATAAATATCGCATCATACTGATTTTTCGCATGTAATAACAGGGCTTCCGACCCGTTCGAAGCAGATTCGATACAATGACCTTTTTCCTTGAGCATTAAGGCTAAGACCATTAAATTGACTTTATCATCTTCAACGATGAGAATTCTCAACGATCTTGTAGCCTGGACAGGGTTGTAGGTATTTTGGGTCGGATAGCTAAGTTCTTCAGTTAACATGAACTTTAGAGTAAAACTAAACGTACTCCCTTTTCCCTTTTGGCTTTTCGCTGATATTGACCCGCCCATCATCTGCACCAGTTGCTTGGAAATTACCAGACCCAAACCAGTTCCGCCGTATTTTCTCGTGATTGAACCATCCACTTGACTAAAATTTATAAAGAGTTTAGCTTGTTCTTGCTCGGATATTCCAATACCTGAATCGGAAATTATGAATCTTAGCTCAATCATTTCATCTGTCCGAGCCAATTGCTGTACTGAAAGAGTAACCCCTCCATATTCTGTGAATTTTAGCGCGTTATTTAACAAGTTATTTAGGATCTGTTTCAACCTGTTGGGATCCCCTTGCAAGGTCTGAGGTATGGAAGAGGGAACGTCGCAATTTAATTTCAATTTCTTTTTCAGAGCTAACTGTGAATGCGCTTTAATGGTTGAACTCAAAAGGTCCTGAATATTGAAACCTATCGTTTCGATTACTAATTTCCCAGCTTCTATTTTAGAAAAATCCAAAATATCATTGATAATATTAAGTAAGGAATCCGCACAAGTCTTAGCAATTTCCAAATTTTCTCGCTGTTCATGAGCTATATCCGTCAAAAGGGTCAAATCAATCATCCCTACCATTCCATTAATAGGGGTGCGAATTTCATGACTCATATTTGCTAGGAATTCGCTTTTAGCCCGGTTTGCAGCCTCAGCCTTATCTTTAGCAAGATGAAGTTCACTCTCCTCATGTTTGCGCTCAGTCATGTCCGTAATAATCGAGACAAAGAAACCAGGTTCTGGACTATACAGTTTAACAGAAAACCAGAGTTTACTCCACTCCGAATAGTAAATCGGCAAAACGAGTTCCGCCCCGGTTGACGCCACTTCACCATATTCTACCATTCTTTGTTTGAAGATTTCAGGGTTATCACTCGAAAAAAGTTCGGAATATTTTTTGCCAACAATTCCATCTCGAGTCACATTAAAGATTCTTTCATAGGCTTCATTAATTTCCAGGATTTCATAATCTACAGGTGCTCCTGCGTCATCATAGATTACCTTGTTATAGGCGAAGCTATCTGGCATATTCATAATCAACGAGCGATATCGTTCATACAAATGTCTTTGCTTTTCCTCACTCTTCAGCAACTCAATTTCTGCATTCTTTCGTTCCGAGATATCCCGAGCGAACGCCAGAATGCATTTTCTGCCATCCACCTCTAGTAATTGGGCCTTAACTTCTACTGGTATTTCCCGACCATCTTTGGTAAGATGTATATTTTCGTAGGTGAGTTGTCTCTTTGTGATAATTTCCAGCGCCACCTCGCTGATAAAATTTTCCTTTCCCTTACTGTAGAGTAGGACACTGGAACCTAACAACTCTTCTCTAGTATAGCCCATTCGCTGACAAGCCACTGCGTTAACATCAATAATTTTCAATTCCAGTGGTTCAGCTTCCTGAATCTCATATAAAAAAATGCCGTCTTGGGCTATTTCAAAAAGACTCCGATACCTCCGTTCACTATCCTGTAGTGTTTTTCTGGCCTGTTGCCTGTCAGTTATATCTCGGATGACGCTTACTAAAACTCGTTTGCCTTCTATATCTGTACCATAAGAACTGACCTCTACCGGTAAAGTACTGCCATCTTTACAAACATGTTGAGTCTCAAATAAAATCCCTTGTTCCCCGACCAGATTCATTTGCTCTAATGTCAAGGTAGTCGATTCGCGAACAGCAAAGATCTTCAAGGTTAAAAGTTCCTCTTTCGTATAGCCGTAGGCGCGAACAGCAGCTGGGTTTGCTTCTAGAATATTTCCCTCCATATCCAAGAATAAAATGATATCGCGGGCTTTTTCTAAAAGAACTTGATACTTTTGAGCCGAATTCTCCACTAATTTACTATCCGTAATATTATCTAAAGCTACAACCACATTACGTTTGCCATCGACCACTATTGGAGTTAGGCTGGCTCGAAACCAATACTTCATTTCCTTCTCGTTATGGATCAACACTTTACTATATTCCAACCGTGTCGTAGCTTGTTCGGTTTCAAAGGCTGTCTCAACAGCTATTCGTAGCTGGCAGGATTGACATTGGGTTCCATAACCACACCCCCGAAGATCTTCGGTGCTCCCTTTACAATTCAGCCCGTTTCCGATACGTTGACCCAAAGCAGCTTCTCGATTTTGTTTTAAATACTCCAACGCAGAATTGTTAATTTTCTCCAGCAAAGCATTTTCATTGAGTACTAACATCCCTATGGGACTGGTGTTGAATATTAGTTCGAAATTACTAGTGTCGTTATCCTTGAGGTTCATAGTCATCCCCAGCACCCGCCTTAAAAGTTAATTGGAAGTGCAGTGATCTCAATTTTCCCTGATAGTACGTTCATGGTTATACTTCGGCTAATGGCTCCACCGATTTGAGCCTCTGTAATCTTCAAGTTCATATCTAAAAGGGTCTCCCTAACCGCCTTGATATTTTTTAAACCTATTTTAAAATAGTCATCCGTTTTTAACGAGACCGCACCGCCAAATAACTTAACTTGCAGATCCCCACGCTGACTCCCGTATTCCCTGCACAACTTATGAACCAAGAGGGGTATGCCCGATGTGGCATAGTAACCCGGTCTGCGCTTGGCCTGCTCTATATCCACTGGGTTCGGTAACGCGATATGAATCATCCCTGACAGAGGAATGAAGGCATTATAGACAGTTACGGCGACGCAAGAAGCAAGAGCAAAGGTTTTGATAAAGTCTCCGGGAACATTTGAGATGATATATTCGCCAATACCGACGATTTTATCCATTTTTTCTCCTTAATAGGGTTATAAGAGCTTGAGCCATAGTTTCAAGAGGAATCTGCCGCTCCACCGCCCCGATTTCAAAAGCGACTTTAGGCATGCCATACACTACGGATGATCTTTCATCCTGTCCAAGCGTTCGGGCACCCTTTCTTCTCATGCTGAGCAGTCCTTTGGCCCCGTCATACCCCATACCTGTGAGTATGATTCCAAAAGCTCGGTCACCAACCTCCTTGGCCACGGATTCAAAGAGAACATCAATTGATGGGATGTGCCCATTCACCTTCTCGCCCTCGAAGCATTCCACTCTGTATCGTTCTCCAAACTTCTTGATCCGCATATGCTGTCCACCTGGAGCAATTAGTACACTTCCTTGATCCACATAGTCTCCCGTCTGGGCTTCCTTCACCCGCAGTTGCGTTGAGTCATTGAGCCTATCAGCAAACATCTTGGAAAAGACTGGTGGAATATGTTGGGTAACTACAATACCAGGTATTTGGGAAGGCAACACTTTCAAAATATTGAAAACGGCCTCCGTTCCCCCTGTCGAAGCCCCAATGGCTATGAGTCTCCCTTTCACAGAAGTTTCCTCCTCTGCCACTGGAGAGGATAAACTCTGCCCCATATATTTTGGAACCTTGGCATTAGCCGCTATTTTTATTTTCTGGATTAATTCATAAATAAACCCCTCGACATCTTGGGCGGACTGCACATTAGGCTTCGTTACGAAATCCACGGCCCCAGCTTTCATCGCTTCAAAGACAGTCTCACTCACCGAACTAACCACAACAACGGGTAACGGATATTGGGGTAAGAGTCTCTTAATAAATTCTATTCCATTCATTTTTGGCATTTCAATATCACAAGTCATCACATCTGGGGCATATTCAAGGATTTTATCTCGAGCATCGAAGGGATCGACGGCTTTGCCCACCACTTCTATACTCGGATCAGTAGAAATCCCTCTCGCTAACACTTCACGAAAGATCAATGAATCATCGACGACAAGCACTTTGATTTTCCTCATGCTAAGATTCCTTTCGATAGACGGCAGGTAGGACGTTTTTGTACTCCGTCTCGTTTTGGTGCAGCGATTCCGAGTGGCCAATGAATAAATAACCCCCCGGCTCGGTTGAATCATAGAACTTCTTAACTAAGTCTATTTTTGTTTGATTGTCAAAATAAATCATGACATTCCGGCAAAAGATGACCTGGAATTTCTTTTTAAAGGGAAATGTTTTGTCCATGAGATTAAATTTTCTATAGATCACTTCATTTCTAATTTTAGGGACCAGGACTGATTTTTCGTTTTCTAGTTTTTCAAAATAATTCAGCTTCCAATATGCCGGAATTTTGGCGATACCCTCATTGTTATAAATTCCCTTAACAGCAATGTCTAATACCTTGCTCGAAATATCTGTCGCCAAAATTTTGGTATCCCACCATTTCTTATCTATACCAAAAAATTCGTCTATCAGCATTGCTAAGGTGTAGGGTTCTTCTCCGCTCGAACAGCCAGCACTCCAGATCCGCAAATCCTTATTTTTAGACCTACTCATTAACTGCGGCAAAACTTTTTCTTTAAAATAGTTAAAATGATCTATTTCGCGCATAAAGAAGGTATGATTCGTCGTTATTTTATCAATGAGGGTTACGACGGCGTCCCCTGTCTTATCCGCTATAATATAATCAAAATACTCAGAAAAGCTGGCAAAATTCTTTTCGACTAAGACATTACTCAGTCTTCCTGACACTAACGTTTGTTTTTCATCTTT
>OMOF01000670.1 GCA_900290375.1 Candidatus Desulfosporosinus infrequens | reverse complement strand
TCGCCAATCAACAGTACTTCATCCTCTGTCAATTCCACGCGACGAGCTGGCAAAGCCTGATCAAGCATTTCTTTAATACGCACAAGTACTGCCATTTCACTTGGTGCTTTTTTATCACCAGTTTTAATGAGCTTTTGTACTCTTTCCATACGTTTTTCCAGAGTATCTAAATCTGCTAAACATAATTCCGTATTAATAATTTGAATATCACGTAATGGATCAAGCCCGCCCTCAACATGAGTAACATTTTCATCCATAAAGCAACGTACAACCTGAGCAACCGCATCGACTTGGCGAATATGAGCTAGGAACTTATTTCCCAATCCTTCCCCTTTAGACGCCCCCTTCACCAAACCAGCAATATCTACAAACCGCATAGCAGTAGGAATACAACGCTTCGTTTTATACATTTCTACCAAATGAGGTAACCGTTCATCAGGAACATCCACTACTCCAACGTTTGGCTCAATGGCACCGGCCTTGGTAATGGCATTAAACAACGTACTTTTACCTACATTTGGTAAACCAACAATACCTACTTCTAAATTTGTGCTCATTTATCTATTCCACCTTACATGCAAATTATATTTTATAGCATTCCTTATTGTAGAGTATTTGCTGGTATTTTTCAACTGTAATGACTGCACTAAAAATTTTAGTGTCAGGATATTCTGCTCGAGATTAAGTACATACTATATTTATAGTATGTACAACGATCATCATCCTAAAATTTTAGTACATTTCCTTACTAGTATTCCCTTTATTTCCTTTTTTGAGACACTTCTTGCTTACGCAGCCAAAATCCTTTTCTTAGCCGAACGGTACCAAGCATCACCATAATCGACCCAATCATCACACTCATATTCACGGATAGTTCCCGTCCACCATCCGTGCCCGTTGCAATGAGCGTCATCCCTGCTACAATTGTCATAAAACCTAAAATAATATATAAATTCATAATGCCCCTCCTATCCCTGTTCTTTATGTTGCAAAATTTCTTTTACAGCTTTTTCAAATTTCGGCCTAGGGAGCATGACATAATGGTCACAACCCACACATTTTAACCTGAAATCAATGCCTGTTCTAGTAATCTCAAAGCGGTCTGAACCGCAAGGGTGCGTTTTTTTCATTTTTACAATGTCACCAATTTCATAGCGCACGATCATCTAAAAAAACCCCCTCGTTAGTAAGTATTTTACGAATCACTGCCTCAAGTGTCTTCATCGGCTTTCTATTTCTTCATGGACGCGGTCCTGCATATTGCATTTAAATAATTTCGTCCAACGCACTTGATGATCGTCTAATATTTTGATTACCCTCTGCTGATCAGCTGCCATGAATAATATACACTCACCACAACTGATATCAATTTCCCTCGGCGTCGGCAATGCATCAATCTTAATCTCTGCAGCTGTTAATAATTTTTCAGCACGCATCGCATGATGCACAGAACCAAAGGAAAGCAAACGATCATATTTTAAGTACATAAACGTCACCTCATAATGTAATTACCTTTGTTGCCATTGTCATCTTCTCTACAATGGTATACATATTCGTGATTTCACCAATAGCAAGCTTATCTTTGACTACAAAGTAATCAAGACAAGTACCACAAGATAGTATTTCTACCCCTTCTTGGGCTAGCTTGTTCAGATGATCCATTACTGGTGAGTCCTGAATGGTTAACAAAACTCCAGCATTCATAAATAGCAACGTCTTCGGTCTAGGCCTTGTTTCTAGCAAGGTATAAAGAAAGCCTTTTATCAATACTGCTCCTAGTTCACGACTCCCCTGGCCTAACGTGTCTTGGGTGAACACGTATACCGTATTACTAGTAGCCACTTCATCTGCTCTTACTGGCTCCNNCCGTTAGCAAAAAGTCTCCCCCTTGCTCGGTTATACTCACACCACACCCATGAGCAGTGGAAAATTTTATAACATTTTCTTTCGCAATCTTATTATCAAGTAAAATTGTCACGACCCCTGTATCCATTTCTTCTAGCGCCTTCTTAATTGCAATTACAGGGCCAGGACAAGCCAGTCCACGGGCATCTATCTTAGTAGACATATATTTCGCCTCTCTCTCCTTCTATGACTTCACCAATCATCCTAGCTTGCGGTGTCCCCCCCTGTTGCAACGCTCTGAGTAAGGCTTCCGCTTCCCCATATGGTACGCTAAGTAGCAATCCTCCCGATGTCTGCGGATCAAAACATAAATCTTGGATCGCAACGGGTACACTCGAATCAATGCAAACCGTCGTTAAGTACTCTCGACGCGCATAAGCTCCAGCAGGCACTAAGCCTATAGTTGCCGCCTCTGCCGCTTCTGGTAATAGCGGAATTGTACTCGCCTTGATTTTCATCGCCACTCCGCTACCCGCTGCCATTTCATAGGCATGCCCTAATAAGCCAAACCCTGTAATGTCCGTACATGAATGAATCGTATATTGGGTAGCAACCTCTGCTGCTCTGCGATTCAGCGTCGCCATACTCTCTATAGATGCCGCTACCCCTTCAGGAAACATTTCTGCCCTCGCCGCCGTGGATAGTACCCCTGTAC
>OMOF01000669.1 GCA_900290375.1 Candidatus Desulfosporosinus infrequens | reverse complement strand
TTATTTCCAATGGTTTTTTGTCAGGTCAACACGGTACGCGACGAATATACAGACAAGTCGACTTACGTTCAAGGTGTCAGATCATAGAACCCCATTGTATCGACGTCTCCGTAATGTTGATATGTGGCTGCAGGATAACAAGGTAACTAACTTGAAGTTGGCTACGGCAAAGCTAAATGGGCTAGTTCTGAAACCAGAAGAGACATTTTCCATTTGGCGTTTGGTTGGTAAGCCAACTAAGGCAAGAGGTTTCGCTGAAGGGATGGTCTTAAGTAACGGTTCGTTTGTCCCCGGAGTAGGAGGGGGCCTATGCCAACTCTCAAACCTTATTTATTGGATGACCTTACAAACTCCATTACAGGTTACAGAGCGGTGGCGTCACACACACGACGTGTTTCCAGATACTAACCGGACTCAACCATTCGGTAGCGGAGCCACAGTTGTTTGTAATTATATCGATCTCCAAATAAAGAATGAGACACAATACAGCTATCAGCTTCAAATAAAGGTAGGGGAAACGGATTTAGAAGGCGAATGGCGATGTGAACAACCTTTGCCCCAAAAATATGAGGTGTATGAAAGTGACCATTTGATCACACAGGAATGGTGGGGAGGTTACATGCGCCACAACGTTATCAGGCGTAAGGCGTTTGATCTCGATAACAATCAAATAGGCGACGATTTTGTCACGGAAAATCATGCAATTATGATGTACGAACCAATGTTGGCAGGTGGTACGGAAGTTTAAGTATGCGTTCGGGTGCGGATACATAATATAACCGAGGGTTAGGCGACATGGCACAGTTGCATTATTAGCTTCTGACACTGGAAGGTTACGCATATACCGTTTGTTCAACACACCGCCAAAATCACTAAAAGTTAATGTCACCAAAGATCAGGCTGTAGCCACCGCAAGAATAACAGCGGAAAAGAAGGGCTTCAAAACCTTTTCGGATGCAAAGTTGGATGTTGAACAGGCAAGTGACTATTGGACTAGCCAAGGATCTCCCAAAAGTGCCGACTACTGTACTTTAGTATGGGTAGTCACATTTAAAGATTCCTCTCAAAATAGGGCAAGGATTTATGTCGATACTTTAACTGGTTTAGTAGTAGGTGGAGGTCAAGCGATATAATCAAAATGGGACAGGCCACATCACCTTTCTGAGGGTTTGCAACATCGGTGAGAACATGCATGTAATGACCAGACGTCGCAACCCCTCGGGACGTTAGGCTACAGACCATGCGAGAGGACGGGCATCCTTGCCCGAATTCGGAAAAAAACGTTGTTGGAGTTATTTTATAAACATTTGTATAAAACTGCGAAGTAAATGTAAGGTCTTAGTTTTCTCGCTTGTCATTCTGAACAAAGTGAAGAATCTATCCATGAGGTGACCTTTATGTACTATGTTTATATATTGACAAATTGGTC
>OMOF01000050.1 GCA_900290375.1 Candidatus Desulfosporosinus infrequens | reverse complement strand
TAAAATGTACCCTATAGAATGGACAGCAGGGGTTTTGAAAACCCTTCATTTAGAACAGGTGGATTTTTAAAACCCATCATATTGGACAGATGGATTTTTAAAACCCTTAACCTCGGACAAATAGCGGTTTTGATTCCAGTTCAAACAGGTAACAATAAAACTGAACTGAATTGGAGGACTGCCGCATGGCGAACAAGAAATTTACTAAAGAAGAAATGAATCATCTCCGAGCAAGTCCTTATGTTTTGGATGTAAGTCCCAGTATTGTGCATTTCTCCGCCGAATTTAAGGAACTGTTTTGGAATTCAATACAAGCAGAAAAGGAGCCGCGAGATATTGTTATCGAGCTCGGCATCGATCCGGATATTCTTGGCGAATGTCGTGTAACTGGATTGAAGGGTATGATCCGAAATGAAGTCCGAGCGGGAAAAGGGTTCAGAGATTTAAAAACATACGGGTCATATATCAAAGACTGCACAGATCCAGAAGCAAAAGTAAAATACCTTGAGCAGCAACTGGCATATAAAGATCAGGAAATAGAGTTTCTAAAAAAAATTGTATCTTTAGGCCGGGAGGATTCGGAATCATGAATGTTCCCGCATCTGCCAAGTATGCAATCATTCGCGAGATGACCCAGAGAGACAACAACTTGCTGAATATTGTCTGGTTGTGCGCTGCTGCCGGTGTTTCGCGGTCCGGATACTACCATTACCTTGAAACGGAAGACCTCAGACGACAACGTGAAGAACAAGACCGAAAGGATTTCCTATTAATTCTGGAGGCATACCGGTTTCGTGGTTACAATAAGGGAGCTCGCGGTATTTACATGCGGCTTCTTCATATGGCTCCTCCGGTTCACATGAACATTAAGAAGATCCGACGTTTGATGAACAAATATGGACTTTTCTGTCCTATTCGCAAAGCAAATCCGTACCGGAGAATGGCCAAAGCACTAAGAACCAGCAATGTTGCCCCCAACCTGCTGAACCGGGAATTTGAAACACACGGCCCCCGTGCTGTTCTGCTGACGGATATTACCTACATCATTAATGGGAAGGCGCCACGGTGCTATATGTCTACAATCATCGACGCTTGTACAAAAGAGTTGCTCGCTTGGGTACTGAGCAAATCTCTCGAAATCGATTTTGTTCTGGAAACCGTGAACCAGCTCATCGAGAATTATGGTATCTCTTTGACGGCCGAGACCCTGATTAATTCGGATCAAGGTGTACACTACACAAGTATAAAGTTTATCCAGCTGATAAAAGACAGTGAACTGCGGCAGTCCATGTCCCGAAAGGCAAACTGTTGGGATAACGCTCCGCAGGAATCCTTTTACGGTCACATGAAAGATGAAATTGACATTTCTAAGTGCACAACGTTTGAGGAAATTCACCAAGTAATCAGCGACTGGACTGATTATTACAACATCGAGCGTTACCAATGGGATTTGGCAAGATTAGCTCCGAGGGAGTATTGCAAGTATCTCGTTACAGGAGAATACCCTTTAACAATACCAAAAGCAAAAGGTGAAGAATGAAGGTGGGGCTCTGCCCCACACCCCGAGGTTTTTCGCTTGGTTTCCAGGGAGGCTGTATTTGTCTGCAATAAAAAGAAGCGGTGCTGATACGCATCGCCTCCCTTGTAAACCCACACGGGCGCTCGGGTCGCTCCTCAGCGTTTCCCTATCCTCCCTTGTGGTAAAGCACCGTTAGTATAGCATAAATACCTATTTGATTGGAATACCAAAAACCCAAATTGTCCTTGACATGGGGTACACATCAGACTTTCATCTAAAATCAGATAAAATTATCGGCGTAGTAGTACGATAGTAGTAAAAATAGATTCTTAGAAATGCTAAAGAACGAAATGCAATAACCTAATAATAGCCAGTATCTGAGGCTTTACATTCCACTATGGTTAGATTCGGACAGGACTGGGTATACATCGACGGTCAACGTGTAGTCTTTATACTAATTAGCATTAGAAAGCGCCTTAATTATCCAGTCCCATCCAGTGATTGACTGAACTCTACCTTTATTGTTCTCTAAATCTGCCAATGTGTCACATAATCGACTTTCAACTGCTGCTAGAGTTTTGAACAACTCATTTTTGAATCCTTTTTCTCTTGTTTCGTCCCAGATCTGTTCAGTAGGATTCAATTCTGGACTATACGGTAGTAGTGGAAATATTTCCATATTTTCGGGTAGTTTTAGACCTTTTGATCTATGCCAAGCGGCATTATCGGCTACCATCAAAATGTATTCATCGGGATATCGCCTTGAAACCTCTTCAAGAAAAATGTTCATACAATCAGTGTTTGCATAGGGCAAAACAAGCGACACCATTTCTCCGTCTTTTGGTGATACAGCTGCGTATGCGTAGGTATATTCTCTTATCCTTTGACAAGGAACAGTAGGACGTACTCCTGAGGGAGCCCAGCAACGCTTTGGCTTATTTATTCTTCCAAATCCAGCTTCATCCTGAAACATTAGCCGCAACTTTCTTCTTGTAAAATTTACCAGTTGCTCAATCTTCTCCTTGATTTTTTTTATAAGCACCGAATTCTTCGGGCTTAGATTTGGGGTGTTTGCTTCTCGGCATAATTTTACGCCAACCTTGGCGTTTCAATACTCTATAAATGGTACTGTGGGGTACGGTATGGCCGATCTTTTGTTGATACTCTTGTTTGATTTCATTTACTATAAGCATTTGACCCTTTTCAGCTTTATCTAGGAACGGTTTTAAAAATTCGCTTTCTTCGTTAAGTTTCAAGTTCCGACGATTACCTTCTTTTTTGGTCCATTTGATAGAGTCTAAACCTTCTCTAAAGTAGTTTGTTATTGTGTGAGTTACATTTGATTTGCTGCATTTGAGCATGTTTGCAATTTCTTCTGTTGTTGAACCCTTTTCAGCTCTTATATTTAATATCATGAGTCGTTTTTGTTCCCATGTATTCTTACTTCTCTTTAGTGCTTCCTGTATCTCAACCTTTTGTTCTTCACTAAATGGTTTCTGAGATCTTGCCATAATATGAACACCTACCTTGAGTATATTATACCTCAGTTTCCATATTAAGGCAAGTCTTATAGCGAATTAGTATCAGCGTTCTCCTCTGCCGAGTGGAAGATTATTTTTTCTGGGCCGTATTCAATTTCTTCACACACTAAGGGTCAGCAAAGCATGCTTGGGCCTCATATCATTGACGTGCAGCTCCTTGCAGCGAC
>OMOF01000847.1 GCA_900290375.1 Candidatus Desulfosporosinus infrequens | reverse complement strand
TATGCCACCAGAGCAATTAGCCCAAATGGCAGAACAGATGCAGACCGTGATGGGATTTGTAAAAATCATTTTGCCATCAGGATTTGTTCTGGCATCCGTAGCCGATACCTTCTTAAATTTTTTAATTGCAAAGGCAGTGTTAAAAAAATTAGGACATGGGATTGCCGATTTCCCACCGTTTAAAGTTTGGACATTTCCTAGCTATCTGGTATATTTTTTCGCATTAGCGCTAGTGATGATCTATTGGGGGCAAAGTCGTGAGCTGACGATCCTATATCATAGTGGGATGAACTTATATATGTTGATGAGTGTGATCCTGTTTGTACAAGGATTGTCTTTATTTAACTACGTTGTCGATAAATACAATTTGTCAAGATGGGTTCGTGGTATTATACTAATGTTGATACTGACCAATGGTTTTCTGTCACAATTATTAATTTGTGCAGGAGCAGTTGATACCATTATTGACTATCGACGTTTAAGAGCGCCACGGAAAACTTCATAATAGAAAAGGGGTTTCAATTGTCTTCAAGGAGGGGGTGATTTTATGCCCAATGGTCCGTCCTTTTGGTTTGATACACGGATTTACCTTGCCGTTGCGGGAGCATTGCTCGTGATCATTGTGTTTTATAATCCTTATGTGGCTGCATTAGGAGCTATTTTGCTCGTAGCGCTGTATTCTTATGGACGCGAACGCCATCTGCAACAACAGCGAGCTCTTAGTAGTTACTTATATAATATGACTCATAATATTGAACAGGGATCTTCTCACGCGTTGAAGAATTTGCCGTTAGTCATGATTATTGTGGATCGTAAAGGACGTTTGCACTGGTATAATGAGGTGCTTACCGAGTGGTTTGAGCCAGAGGAAATAAAAGTAGGACATTCCATTCTCGTATTGTGTCCATCATTACCACTAGAGAAAAATTGGGGAAAATCAGGAAGAGAAGTTTTTACCGTTGATGACAAATATTATCAAACCATCTATAAACCCGTGGAGCAAATTGCGGATGATATGGAATTGATGATTTTTTATATTAGCGATATTACGGCTTCGGAAAAAATCAAGGTGGAATGCCAAGACGCCGTACCCGTTATGGCCTATATCCAGATTGATAATTATGATGATGTACTGCAAGGCTTAAATGAAAGTCAGCGTACCTCCGTATTAGCTGCTGTCAATAAGCTATTGGCAGAATGGACAACAGAAAATGAAGCCTTTTTAAAAAAATATGCGGATGATATGTATTTTGCAGTGCTGAATCGCCAGCAACTGAATAAGTGTTTGCATGAAAAGTTTGATATCTTAGATAAAGTCAGAGCCATTCACGCTGGCAATAAAATTCCTGTAACCTTGAGTATGGGAGTGGGGGCTGATGAACGTTCCGTTGCGATGTTAGGAGAAAGAGCACAAGCTGGTCTTGATCTGGCATTAGGACGGGGCGGAGATCAGGTTGCAGTGCATGTAGGTGGAAAGTTACAATTTTATGGTGGCAAAGCCAAGGCCGTGGAAAAAAATACTAGGGTGAAGGCCCGTATTGTTGCCCAGGCCTTACGGGAAATTATTGAGGATGCAGAGTTAGTATTGGTGATGGGGCACTTAAATGAAGATTTTGATAGCCTAGGAGCTGCTATGGGGGTTTCCGCAATGGCTCGCCATTTTGGGAAAAACACTCGCATCGTAGTGAGTCAGCCAGGGGTTTCATTAAGTAAATTTAAAGAAACCTTGGGGGAAGAGGAACAATATCAACATTTGTTTGTGAGTCCAACCCAAGCCCTAGCATTATTGACGCCGCGGACGTTACTCTTTGTTGTTGATGTTCATAATCCAGAACTTACAGCGGCGCCAGAGTTATTGAACCGGGTAGAGCGGATTGTGGTGATTGATCATCATCGTCGCTCGGAAGCCTTTATTGTAAATCCTTTGCTAGTCTATCTAGAGCCATCGGCTTCATCGACTTGTGAACTGATTACAGAGCTACTCATGTATTTTGATGATTATTTAAATTTCAACAAAATAGAGGCAACGGTATTGTATGCAGGGATTGTGCTTGATACGAAGCAATTCTCCGTACAAAGCGGAGTGCGTACCTTTGATGCTGCAGCTTATTTGCGGCGTGCCGGAGCTGATTCGGCACTCGTGCGGC
>OMOF01000822.1 GCA_900290375.1 Candidatus Desulfosporosinus infrequens | reverse complement strand
AGTCTTTGTTTTAGTTCAGTAATAGTCAATAGTGTTTTGCTCATCTGGTTCTTACTCCCATCCCCGCAACAGTCTAATATATCACTATGTTTTTTGACTCTGAGCTCGAATTCCTTCAGACCTAATTTCCTTTATTACATTAATCTGAACCTCGCCTACCGTATCTGGGCTGTATTTCACGCTCTCATTAACCCTTATCAAGCGATACTCTCGGATGAAAATCCATTATAAGGGCTCCTATATTTTCTGAATTAATGCATCATATCTTCTTCCTTCACTTTTACCTCATTATAGGTTATCTCTCCTTTTTTGGGACAAGGAAGGTTTTTGTCGCCGAAAGAACAAAGATTGCAGTAAGCATTTTTCCCATGTTCCTTCAGACATTTGTTACTGCATGCACCCCAGCAGTTGTCAGCGATATAATCAAAAAGCGCCTGATGGACGGTGGTAGCAATATGCTCCGTTTCAGCTTCAGATATGAATTTACTAATCTCTTCTGTCAAATTCCAAGTAATATCATTGACGAATTCAAAATAAAAAAAATTAGCACTAACTGGTTGCTGAATAGATTTGGGATACTCTTCAAGCCTTAAGCCTTTATCGATTAATGATTTAAAGCTTATTATTCTCATAGGTGCGCTCAAACAGGCATAGTCACATTGCTGGCATTCATAGTAAAATCTTTTTGACTCTTTCAATATCACAGAGAGGGTTCCCTTGGTCTCAGAAGTGTCCAACTTATGAGATGCATGGAGTATTTCACCGATAATGTTAAGCATTTCGAGTAACAAGTGATCAAACATAGTCACAGGATAGCCGGACTCTTCAATATATTCCTTCGTAGTAAAGAACTCATCGGTTACATCTTTGATATTTTCTAACTCCTGTTGTAGCTGTTCTTTTTCTTCGTCCTTTGATAAACAGCACTTCTTATATTTTTTCCCGCTCCCACATGGACAAGGATCATTTCTTCCCGTTTGAGAATTTAATTGCATAGACTGCGTATCCATCAAACATAGCTCCTATCTAATATTTCTCGTAATATGCACCTTGGCACTTGTAGTATAGTACAACTGCTTACAACAAGCTAACAGCTAACAGCTAACAGCTAACAGCTAACAGCTAACAGCTAACAGCTAAACTCTAACATTCATCATCTCGCTTGATTATTCCTTCTCAAAATTGCTTGTTTTGCGATTTAGGCATAATAAAAATAAAGCCAGACCGTTAAAAACGACCTGACCATTCGTACATCTTATTCTATTCGAAGCCCAACATAGACCAATATCACCACAGCAAAAATCACCACCGCCATTGGCAATAATTACATACTCAACATGTTCCCGCGCGCCCACCATTCCCTGAAATTCGTCTATGAAAACTC
>OMOF01000660.1 GCA_900290375.1 Candidatus Desulfosporosinus infrequens | reverse complement strand
CACGAATGCGAGCATAGGATGTCAAACGGCCCTGGTTGAAATCAAAAAGCGTATAGTCGGGATCGTCACGGTATTCAAAAAGATCATTGCTAATGCGATAAATGTTATTCTGACAAACTTGAAGAACTTGATCGCATTTTTCGCATGCTATGAGATTGAATGGCAATAAGAATAATAGATATTTCATACAACAATTTTTCCTTTGCAGATATTCAGTTTGAGAATTTGCAATTCGTGTGCCAATTCAGTATAAAGCTTCATGCAGGCGCCTATTTTGGCAAACTGGCTCTTGCGTGAGCGCTCCATTTCCAGTTCAAGTTTTCGGAATTTATGCTCAAGCTCGAGGAATTCTTTCTTATAGTCGATCTCATAATCGAATAGGTCTAATTGTATCATAAAATTAATCCGGTTGATTAAATTTCTGAATACAATCCCAGAATTCAATTTCTTTTGCAAGCATTATTTCTATGAATTCGTTGTCTCGATTCACTTCTAATAAAATTCCAACTTGACCATCAAAGCAATAATAAAGTACTTTATCTAAATCAGAAATAAACATTTGTTTTTGCATTTGTGTCAAAGAATAAGGTGGTATTTCTCCTATTTGAGCTAAAATGCAAGCTTTTTTACCGCATTTAATTTCTATTGAATATTTCCTATCTGATGTAAATCCATCAAATGATGCTCCCAAAAATGAAAATTCTTCATGTTCTCCCACGATAGGCATAACTATTAAGCCTGTTTCTTTTTGAAAATGTTCTCTAGCCAAAGGTTCAAGTAATTGACCTGCATTCATTCGATCCATTTCTTTTTGAGTAAACTGCTGTTCCCATCCTAGAGTTTTTTCTTCCCACAGAGACAATCTTGATCTAAAAGGATTTGTTTGCATAATGATAGATGAATCGGTCGCCGTTAAATGCTGACTTCTCCAAATTTTCCATTCGTCCGATCCTTGAATCAAATCAATTTCTTTCATATATGTTTCCAAATTAGATTGAGACAAATTTTTCTTATTGTCCCAGAATTAACTCGTCTAAATTCGTTTGACTTATTCATAGGCCAAATTGTATATTGCCTGCATGATTATTCGCAAATCTTACAAGTTCAGATTGAATCCAACGAAAAAGCAAGCTGGTATTTTACAGACAGTACTCGATGAATGTCGTTGGCTATATAATAATTTACTTGAACAAAGAAAACTTTCTTATGAAGATTTAGGGATGTCATTATCCAAAATGAATCAACAAGCTTTCCTTCCTCTTCTCAAAGAAGAACGTCCAAGTTTACTTCTAGTCCATTCTCAAGTACTTCAAAACATAAACGATCGAATCGACAAAGCATTCAAAAATTTTTTCAGGAGATGTAAGTCGGGTGAAAAACCTGGATTTCCTAGGTTTCGTGGGTTTGACCGATACGATAGTTTTTGTTACTCACAATCAGGATTTTCTATCGAAGGAAAAGACCTCAAACTGTCTAAGATCGGAAATATTAGAATTGTGCAGCATAGGGAAATTGAAGGGAAAATCAAAACCTGTACCATTAGACGTCAAGATGGAAAATGGTATGCTTGCTTTTCTTGCGAGATGGAGGCGATACCACTTCCAGCCAACAATAATTCCATTGGAATTGATTTAGGGATAGAAAATTTCGCCACTTTGTCCGATGGGGAGAAGATAGAAAACCCCAGATTTTTCAAAAAGTCAGAAAAAGATTTAGCTAAAGCGCAGAGAAAGCTCTCAAAATTGAATAAAGGAACACCCGAACGAAATAAACAAAAGAAAATTGTCTCTAAGATACATCAACGAGTTAGAAATAAGAGGTCTGATTTTTGCCACCAAACATCGCGAAAAA
>OMOF01000659.1 GCA_900290375.1 Candidatus Desulfosporosinus infrequens | reverse complement strand
TTTTACTTTTTACTTTTTACTTTTTACTTTTTACTTTTTACTTTTTACTTTTTACTTATGATTCCGCTGCAGCAAGTCTAAAAACACTATAAAATATCAAGTCACTGCAATTATTTCGGTGTCATCCTGAGCGAAAGCGAAGGATCTAGGGCTTAAGATCCTTCGCTTTCGCTCAGGATGACACCAAAACATGATATTAATAGCCTGACAAGAGGTTTCTTCAGCGGAATCACTTATGTATTTGAGATTATCCTCTGTTTAGGAATACTACTACTTGTTTATTTTATTGGCAATAAACGCTCTGATTTGAGCAATGTCTGACCTTTTGAGGATTAGAATATCTTGCCAACGCGCCTGTGTGTATTGGATATAAAACCAAATCGTCATCAAGGTGCAAACTGTATAGGAAACGCTTGTCGCAATGGATGCTCCGTTAATTCCTATCCGCGGTATCAAATAAATATCTAAGATGACGGTTACGATCCCCGATACGATTGAAGCATAAATGTTTTTCTCGAGGAGACCCACCCCCGCTAAATAGCTGGCTAGGATGTTGGAGACAGAGAAAATGCTAATTCCCGGTAGTAGCCAGAGCAGCGCTCCAGCGGCTGCTACGAAAGCTGGTCCAAAAAAAAGGATAATGAAGATTTTACCAAATAAAGCGATTAGAATTGAAAAGGTAATAATAATCGCAAAGCTGACCCGGGTAATCTGATTTGTAAAAACTGACATTTCTTTTTTATCTGTTGCTGAAGAGGCGATCGGAAAAACGAGCGTTGCCATGCTGCCTGTAACTCCCCAAAGAGTTTCCCCCAAGACGACGGCAATCCCATAGATCCCCACTTGACCAATCGGCAAAAAATAATTGACGATAAAAACATCAAGACGATAGTTGAGACGTTGAATGATATTACCCGTTTGGGCTTTCAGGCCATACCCTAACATTGCTTTCAGCAGTGACGAATCCAGCTTGGGGGTCATTCCTCGCCCAAACCTAAAGATATACACTTGCCAAACGCAGATCAAGACCGTTCCAACCAGGATGGACATTATGGCTGCGGTAGGGCTAACAGCAATCAGTAAAAACCCAGCTAATAGTACAAGACTCAAGACCTTGTCCACAATATTAATTCGATTATATTCCACAATGTCTTGCAAGCCTAACAGAACATTGATCATTGCCGATTTAAAGGTAATTAAGGGAACCGTTACGAGGATAGCTAACATCTGTAAGTTTGTTATCCCTTGCAAGAACTTAAACTGCCAACGACTCTGAATAAAGTAGAACGGAACCAAAACTACCATGCCCAAAATTGCTATCAAGATATTATTGCCGAAAATCCCATTGGCATTTTTTTTATCCTTGCCTAAAAAAAAGATATTTGAAGACGCAAATCCCATGCCGAGAATGATTATGGCAAAACTCAAA
>OMOF01000658.1 GCA_900290375.1 Candidatus Desulfosporosinus infrequens | reverse complement strand
TCGCCTAACGAACCATGGGGGGAGACCAGTAACATTCTATATGGAAATAAAATCGCCTGATGCCAATGAATCACTGAAACGTTTCTTTGGGGATGGACTAGTATTAAGAAATAAGGACAATTCAATTGAAACATTTGAATTAAACCCTAATGAAGCTCGAACATTAGAGATAGAAGCATATGGTGACAATTCAAGTAATTCACATTGGTCAGGGAGCTTGAACACTCCCATTGTCGTACTTTTTAACGAACAGGGTGAAAGGACATTTGCGTCAACATCTTATGAACTTAAATAGAATTTCTAAAATCTAATCAAGGATAAAAGGCTAACTTACTACACAATATTCTTTTATAGCGTCACAAGTCAAGTTCCAATTATTCTTATTCGTGACCCAATGCGGGGTAATCGGGAGTTTATTCCTCAATTCAATTATTACAGGCGATTGATGAGAAAATGATTTGCCAGCAAAACATAATTTGGCCCCAGCGTTCTATCAATAAGGATACTGGGGCTGTAAGCACTACAATTATTCCCACTGATTTAGCAGGAAATTAGTAGAAACATGCGAAATATAATATAATTTAAGGAAATGTTTGGATAAGGGAAAGTTAAATAATGAATACCATTCCGCAACCTATATCTCTATTAGGAGGAATGATACTTATAANNAAGGACTAATGCAAGAGGAAGGAATTTCATTGAAGAAAATAGTGTTAATTTTTGTTCCTGTAATAATATTTAGTTTTTTAATATCTGGGTGTAATCAAAAAGTTGAACAGCAGGACCAAAAGAGTACGCCACAGTTAAATTTACCCTTTCAAAACCTATCGCCACAAACTAATAATCACACCACAGTTGCTAAAGCAACTGTGGGAAACACAACTGAAATCGACACGCCTGAACTTAATAATATTAAGAATACTAAGTACCCAGATGTGGTTGCCGAGGTGGGGAATTCTAAAATTACTGGCTTGCAACTAGCAAGGGAAGTGGCAATTAAGCAAAACGCTTTTGTGAACAATATTAAAAAGCCACAAGAAGAATTATTCTATGAAAAGGTTGCACTTGGCTTATTAGTAAAGAATGCTTTAATAGATGAGGAGGTAAAAAAACAAGGAATGATGGTAACACCTGAAGAGGCAAAATCTTATTTAGAGCAACAGAAAAAATCTATGGATTCCCTGCCAGATAGTGACCCTGCGAAAGTGGCTTATATTAAAACTATTAAAGCTAATGGTTTTGATAATGCTTCGGATTATCTTAACTCACCAGGAGTAATTAGTGTGACTCAAACCATATTAGGAAGGGGCAAACTTAAGAACTCTATTTTACAGTCGATTCCGCAAGCACAGAATGAAGCAACAAAAGCTTGGAATGATTATACAGATAAACTAATAAACCAAGGCAACTTCAAAATTTATGTACCAGTTGATATAAAAGGTTATCAGCAATTAGAAGAGAAGGTTGTACTAGGAAAATAGTCTTTGGAAATCGAAAAGTAGAATTCATGTTATTCTCAAACTCGTAAGTATCAATGCCATCGCACCTCTAATTCAGTTTTGGACGGCATTCTTAGGGGAGTGTGAAGCAGGGGCTAGTTTTCAAACTATTATAAGATTCAATTTTCGTTATAAAAAGGGAGTCTTTTCAAGCCTTTGGTCTGCCCCATAAACTGCTAATTATTCTTAATTTGTTACAGTATCTTCCTACTGACTGGACTTCGTGGTTTTATGCTTCTTTGAATCATAGCCTTAGATGTAGATAAGTAAATTTCACAAATGACACGAAATTTTCTCAGGCTAAGCACTATAAATGACTCTTACTCCTCGTCTATAGGCTTGAAAGTTACTCTGTTCACGGCAAAATGAATGTAAATAATATAGCTCTTTTATACAGACAGGGCACGTGGAGACGGTGACTTGTCTGCAAAAGAAAGACAGCTAGGGCTGGCTTGTGGCGCGGGTTTCAGAATTGGGAGTGAATTGTGTGGCAAATCTAATAGGACCACCTGCGTCCGTCGGAACAGTGCAGCGACACGTTGCTGTACAAAATTGTATGTGGGTTAAATCCTGCA
>OMOF01000657.1 GCA_900290375.1 Candidatus Desulfosporosinus infrequens | reverse complement strand
AACCGCGAAAAACATATTCTATTCCTTCAATCAGATAAGAGATATACTCTTGCCTCGTTAATTCTTTCGTTAGGTCGGCGAGAAACCTGCGGTAGCGGTCAATGGGACCTGAGGCAAGCGTCGGGAAAAATAGAACAAAGCTTATAAAGTCCCCCAAATTGACTTCTTTGATTAAACCGTCTCGGATCTCGGTCACGGTTCCCACGATTCTAAAGGTAACATAGGAAATTCCCAAGAAACCCAAGACTGAATTCAAAAGAGGTGTCATTTGGCTCTGCAGACCGTTTTTCTGAGCCGCCAAGACATTGGTAGCTGGGTTGCCTACAAGAGTTTGTGCTAGATGGCTTAGACCCAACAATGGGACAAATTTCACTAAAAGTAAAGGCAACAGACTTCCTACCACTGCCAAATAAAAGACATAAGCTTGATTTTTCTTTGTCTCAGATTGACGATAGCCTAAATAACTCCGGACAATTACGTACTCCCAGATAAAATAAACGACTGCCTGGATAAAAAAGGAAAGAGGGCTCAGAATGATATATAACATGCCTAGGGATAAATGCATAATCCAAAGAGAGCGAATCTTAGGAGATGCTTGGACAAGACCAAGTATAATTGCCGGGATTATAGGTATAAGAAGCCATAAGAAGAACGAAAAGTTATCATACGGGATCATATTGCCCTCCTAGCAGGGCTTTACGGTTAACCTTACCCTTAGCTGTCGGGGGTATGTTTTTAATAATAATATACCGCATCTCCCTTCTTTTAAAAACCGTTATAAATAAATGGTGGGGGAGTGTGCTGTTTTTGCACTAAATAGAGAACAAAAAGACCCATTAGTATCAAGTAGTAATAGAGTACCCGGGCGACCCAGACAGTCTTAGGATGTTTGATGAACGAACTTATCCAAAGTCTCATTGATTTCGAGCCATCCTTTCTCACTGGGGTGTGACGGATCATTCATGAAATATTTGTCATATTCATGACCTGAAAAATCTGCCAAGGCATATCCGTAGCGGTCAGCCATCTCACGAACCTGGCTATAATATTTCTGGCGCTGTTGTTTTGGGAAACCAGTAAAATCGTACCAAGAACCATTAACAGGCTGAATTAAAA
>OMOF01000598.1 GCA_900290375.1 Candidatus Desulfosporosinus infrequens | reverse complement strand
ATATAACGAACTAAAGAATTAGCATTCAGGTATTTAACCATAAGCGGAGGTTAAGTGCTAACGGCGTAGCGTTGGTTAAATCCTGAATAAGCAATTCTTTAGTTCTTCCTATATATAGATAACGCCTTCTTTATTTTCGCTACTTTTTGCTTATATTTTTAAAATATATATTGTCTAATCGTTACTACTCAGGTATTCCTATCTCGAGTAAATCCTGATATAGTGGCTTAAACGAGGAAAATCCACTATGCCCGAAAAAACGAGTAGAAAAATAGGGGATACCTTTTATCGGCAACCCCTAATTAAAATGCAAGATTTTTACCTCACTTGTGGGATAAAAGGATAACCTTTTAGCGCTCTGGCGATAGCATCCATAGCATTGATTCCATTTTTCTTTGCCGTGGATAAATAACTTCTTATCCTACAAAATACGCTTGCTCCATCCTTGCCACGAAAGCATCCAGATATCTTTTGTCTCAGCTTCTGCATGCGTATATCCCTTTCGGCAAGGTTGTTATCAAAGGGGATATTGAAGTCATACATAAAAGCAAGTGTTTCAAGATCATAGTTTTGAAGTTTCAGGAGCAGCTGCAATGCTTTGCTTTTCATCAGCTTACCTTTCTTATTCAGTATCTGATGATTTTTATCAGCATCCTCCACAACACCCTTCTCTATGATGGCATGATATCGTTCTTGCCATATCTTAATTTCGTTCTTGGGCATTTCGAAGAAACCTTCTATTTTAAGGTCTTTTACTCTGCGATTCATTTCAATCAGCAGACTAGCCATTTCGCTTGCCCAATATTGATGATAGTTTTCGGCAATATCTTTTAAATATCTAAGATTATGGGCATTACATTCTGCATGTGTGCAGTCGGTGAAACAATAGTATGGCTTCCAGTGATCGTGTACCGAAGTGCCATTGAAATTCGCAAGGATACCAATATCCTGCGCCGCTTGTTGACCTCTTTTATCATGAATTTCATAATAGGTCAATGCTTCGGTAGAAGCCACATGCATCCATTTAGTTTTACCTTCGGAACGCATCCCCGTTTCATCAAAATGTACTACTTCTGCAGCAATGATTTGTTTTTTTATATCCGTCACTGCGCCCTCTACTTTCTTGCAAAGTATTCTTGAAATGTTTGCAAGTGTTCCTTCACTGATCGAATGACCTGTAAGATCACGGATCGCTTCAACCGTTCTCGCTGAAGGAATCAGCTGGTGTAACGAGAAGTAACTCAGGAGTGTTTGTATGTTTTCGCCATACTGTGTCGGTTGGGTTACGCCATCTGGGAACTCAGTTTTATGTGCTTTTCCACATTCCGGGCAGACCTTATCATAGGTAACATACTCCGTTACCCACATTTGAGGCTTTGGAATATCAAATACTTGGCGAGTCTTTTTTATACTTTCGATTTTTTCCAAATTACAACCACAATCACAACTTTTTTGTATTTTAAATTCGACTATTACATTGGGAGTCTGCACTTTTTCCAGTGTTTTTCCCACGTGTCCTAGTTGACCACCAGTAGATTTACCACTCTTTTCACGGCTGTTTTTAGGTGCCTTCTTTCCATACCCATCTCCTGATGGCGGTTTACTACTATTACTGCTGTTCTTATTGAGCCTTGCCTCAAGCTCGGCTATTTGCATAGCCTGCTTGGCGCTAGATGACTCCAAGTCAACGAGTTTTTCATTAAGGTGAGTGATAGTCCCGGTTAATGATTGAATTTGTGAACCCATATCTTTTACTACCGTTATTACGGCATTTATACCTTCAGTATAGGTTGCAATGATTTTTGATTCATCCATGTCTTTATACCGCCCCTAATAACAATCTTTTATTTCATTATGAGGGAAAATGGTTTATTTGTCTAAATGTTTATTGTAGAAATTACACAATGCCTGAGTAGTAACGAATAATCAATAGCATGGGCATTGTTGCGTTTGGTGCGTCCGTTCTCCACGCGGTTAGTAAGGCGAATCGGGTAACGCGTACCCTCAAATAAAATATAGGCATCCTGCATACGATTCGGCAGGAAGCGGATTTCAACTTTGGCGCGGATGAATTGCATGGGAACATCGTAAGAACTTGAGTCGATGGAAACCGTAGCATCCAGATTGACTTTTCTGGTAATGCGGTTCATGAAGCACTCATCGAGCCATTCCTTGCTTTTAGGAGGACGGACTTGATTGATACCGCGTTGATAA
>OMOF01000656.1 GCA_900290375.1 Candidatus Desulfosporosinus infrequens | reverse complement strand
GTATAAGCAGCTGTCCCATTTGACGAATCTGCTGATGAAGATTTTAATGGTATGTTGTTAAGTCCGTCAATACTTTCGATTAACCCAGCTATATCTGATGGCAGTTGTGGTTCCGTACTGTTCGCGAAGAACTCTGTCCCGTTCTGAGTGTAATAACTTAACTTTAGATTAAAGGCTTGTTCAATAGACTGCGCTGAACCCTGAACCTGAATTGCCATACGGCTGTTATATGTCTTAGTAATCTGCAACCCATTGCTCTTTAAAAAATCAATGATCTTATTATGCGAATTTTCATCTGGCAAATAGCTATTCGCTAGGTCTTGATCACTTACAACCCTGCCAGCAGTTCTTTTGGAATGTGCTATACCCATTTTTTGTTTCAAAATATTTTTGTTACGTAACTTGAGCGCGATGGTTATATTTAATTGTTTGTCAGGCTCTACATCTCCGGTTTTGATCACATCGCTATGACTAAGTAAGGGGGTAACGTTGCTTGCTGCTAGGGAAACATATGTCTGGTTTTGAATTGTGTCAGCGAATGCAGGCTGTACAAGCGTAAACAAACTAATTAACAGAGTAATAATAGTGAATACTTTTTTCATTTTTCCACACTCCTTTACCTATAAGGGAAGTTGAGTCTAGTACGCTATTTGTTACAAGTCACTTCAAAGGACAGACAAAGAAAGTGGCCGCGCTCAAAAAATAACGGGGCTGAAGTCGGTCGCTTTGTCAATCATTTTCAGCCTCGTCATTATTCTTCCGAAAGTTTAATGTTAGGTAGAGAAATGTGAAACAAATAATAGTCTCTGCCTATATATTAACTAAACTATTTTTTTATAATAGTATAAACTTGTTACAATTTTATGATCCTTGTATGAAGAATATGTAAAGGTATCTATGGCGTTATTAGAGTTTATAATCGTACTTGCATACTGATTCTATCATAAGTATACTACATAATATTCGCTCTGAGTAGCTCCTATCGATAGGGTTTGACCTTGACCCGGTTACCAATAAATATGTAATCACCAAGGTAGAAGCTCGATTATGAATTTATCTCTGGTAAAGGTAGAAGCGGAAATGCCGGAAAAGATAATTTCGAAATAACCGAATAAACCACTACGAAACCACGGAACCATAACGCCCCGTGGTTTTACCAATTCGTTAGCGGATTAAATAATAGGATAGAGTCCACCGTCCATTGGGATTATAGCTCCAGTTACATAACTTGCTTTATCCGAGGCCAAAAAAAGAGCAACATTGGCAATTTCCTCCGCATTAGCATAACGTCCCATCGGGATCTGTGCTTGGTGCTCCGCCAAAACTTGAGCTTCACTAATTTGGCGCAAATTTGCTTCTAGATTTATTTTAATATTCGTCCGTTCTCCCGTCGTAGTATTAGGGTTAATTGCGTTAACCCTCACCCCTTCCCGCCCATACGCTTGGGCAAGACCTACTGTGACCAGCATTAGAGCCGCATTAGCAGCTCCACCCGGTAAATGTAAGGATGATGCGACTTTACCGCCAAGTCCGATAATATTGACGATCGCCCCTTGCTTACGGTTAACCATACGGCCTCCGACTGCATCGGTAGCATTTGTATAAGTAAAAAATTTAGCATCCATGGCATCCCGCCATACCTGAGAGTTAAGCTCTTGAATCGGATAACGTTTAGCTGCACCAGCACAATTGATTAAGATGTCAATAGGGCCTAAATTCTTTTCAACCATATTGGCCATGCTTTCCGCTTCATTCATTTCTGACAGGTTAGCTGGATGTGTATAAACGGAAAAACCCTCCGCTTTCAAATATCGTTGGGCTGTATCCAAGTTTTCACGAGAGCGGGAGACAATGGCCACTCTTGCCCCTTCAGATAGAAAAGCTTTAGCACACGCTAAGCCAATACCTTTACTTCCACCAGTTACCAGCACGAGCTTAGACTCTAAGTTTAAATTCATTATCTTCACTCCTATGATCCCTCTTATATAATTACGATCATTTCAATTTCCAAATACTGCTTTGACATTTTTTAATTCCTCACGGATTGATATACCTTGCGGGCAATGTGTTTCACATAGGCCACACTCCACACAATTCGATGCTTGTTGCTGAGGAGCAAGCCAAATATTATAGGCATCTTCCTTGCCAAACATATAATGATTATTGTACATTGAGAAGCATGTAGGGATGTTTACTCCCTCAGGACAAGGCATACAATATCCACATGCTGTGCAATCCACTTTAATTTTTTCCTTAAAAATAGTTTTTACTTGATCGATAACTCCTTTGTCATTGGTCGTTAAAGAGTCTGGCTCCGCTTTATTTGCTGAGTTCAAGTTTTCTGTGACTTGATCCATGGCATTCATGCCGCTTAATACCACGGATACTTTCGGGTGATTCCAAACCCATCTTAAAGCCCAAGCTGCCGGAGTTCTCTTTACATCCGCCTGATCGAAAGCATTTTGAACATCTTCTGGAAGATTAGCTGCGAGCTTTCCACCTCTTAAAGGCTCCATAATTACAATGCCTAGACCTTGTTGAGCTGCATATTCTAAGCCTTCTGTTCCTGCCTGAAACTTCTCATCTAAATAGTTATACTGTATCTGACAAAACGACCAGTCATAATAATCAACGACCTCTTTAAATAAGTCGAGTTTATCATGAAATGAAAATCCAGCGTATTTGATTCTTCCATCTTTTATGGCCTGGTCTAGAAATTCAGCAATACCAGCTTCTCTTAATGAAGACCAAAATTCTTTATTGATAGCGTGTACTAAATAAAAATCTATCGTGTCTGTCTCCAGTCGCGCTAACTGTTCATTTAAATATTTATCCATATCTGCTCTTGTTTTTATGAGCCAGCTCGGGAGTTTGGTCGCTAATTTTACTTTTTCTCTGTAGCCATTTTTCAAAGCTTTCGCCACAAAGGGTTCGCTCTGTCCAGCTGAGGCCATGCCGGTTCCATGATAAGGATAAGCAGTATCTATATAGTTTACCCCTTCATCAATAGCACGATGAACCAATTCTATTGCTAATTTTTCATCGATTTTCGTAGGATCACCACCTGGAAGTATGGGAAGCCTCATACAGCCAAATCCTAATATTGAAACCAGCTCATTGGTCTTTCCTAGTTTTCTATATAACACGATATCTCCTCCTAAAAATTTAATATCACCCTTTTGACTAATTAGTCGACTCAGTCCTTTCGCCTCGCAAATAGGATGCAAGCGCCGCAATAATTGACAATACCGCTGAAATATAAAAAGCAATTCGCAAACTGGACATAACGGCAGGTGCTATCAATTGCGGAAAAAAGACCTTACCCAGTATTAATTGCTGACTGGCAACTGGCAAGTGATTAAGGACTGTAGTAGGCAGTAATTGGGCCATGGGATTATAGCCTAAAAAAGCTGCAAACAAAGCACCGGTCGGCGGTAAATTAGCAACCTTGAGGGAGGCCGCAGCGGGCACTCCAGCATGGACCAACCCTTGATACATAGTAGCCGGTAAATGTTGGGTTAATCCAATGATTAGAATGCTGAAATATAAAGTCATGCTTAAAGCTGAACCTGTATTTTGGAGGGTCGCTCTCATCCCGGATGAAGCTCCCCGGTACTCCGCTGGGACGGAATTCATGATGGCTGTCGTATTGGGAGCCGCAAACATACCCATTCCCACGCCCGACATCAACAAAATAATGACAAAAGGCAGATAGTTAAAGTTGGCTGGTAATAGTGTCAACAGAATAAACGCTAACGTGGAGATCAGCATACCAACCGTGGAAAATCCTCGAGCACCGTAACGGTCAGACAAATAACCGCTTAAAGGTCCCATCAAAAAGAAACCTATCATCATAGGAAGCATATAAATTCCCGCCCACAAAGGAGTTTGTTCAAAACTGTAACCGTGAAGCGGTAACCAAATCCCTTGTAACCAAATGATTAGCATGAATTGCAGCCCACCTCGTGCGATTGAAGACAGAAACAAACTGAGATTACCCGCTGCAAAGGCTCTAATCTTAAACAGCTCTAAATTAAACATGGGTATCTCAATGTGAAGTTCTATATAGGCAAACCCTACTAAGAGGACGATTCCCAGAATTAGACCAGTAATCACAAACGGGTTACCCCAGCCCATTTTCGATTGTCCATAGGGCATGATTCCATAAGTGAGAGCCAAAAGAAGCGACGTTAAACCAACTGCAAAAGTGCCATTCCCCCACCAGTCAATTTTTTGCTTACTCACTAACGTACTGGTTTCTTTCAGTTTAAGATAAGCCCAAACGGTACCTGCCAAACCGACTGGGACACTGACTAGAAAAATAAGTCGCCAGTGAATATCAGCTAAAACACCGCCCACAAGCAAACCAATCAGAGAACCCCCGATGCCAAAGATCTGGTTGATCCCCATGGCCATCCCCCTTTGAGAAGTTGGGAAGGCGTCTGTTATGATCGCTGTACTGTTGGAAAATAAGAATCCGGCGCCTACGCCTTGCAAGAGGCGAAACAAGATCAATTCTATCGCTCCAGTATTCCCCTTCCCAGGAGTTAAAGATAATAAGATCGAAGCAAAAGTAAAAATAGCAAAACCTAAATTATATAGACGTACTCGTCCAAAGATATCGGATAACCGACCAAAAGATACCAGAAGAGTAGCTGTAATCACTGTGTATCCCATCAAAAGCCATAGTAAGTAGGTTGTGCTTCCAGGAGCCATGGGATTGATCTGAATCCCTCGGAAAATAGCTGGCAGAGAAATTAAAACGATGTTTCCGTCTAACATAGCCATAAATATACCAAGCGTTGTGTTCGATAAAGCGATCCATTTGTAACGTGAACTTTCCATGATTCATACCCTTTCCTCGGAGGTTGCAACTCCATACCCTTAAATATTTTCTGATTTTTGGACTTTCGGACATGTTTATGTCTCTACAATTTCAAATTTTTGATTTGGTCATTTCCTAATATGTCCAAATACAAACTTTTTATAAAACCCTTTAAATGCTCATTTTTAAGGGCACCTATTCTCCAATATAGTTAATTATAGTTTACGTCAACGTTTGCTTTTTTACAATATCTTAAGATCAACGTTATGTGAAAATGAAAAAATCACGATGGATGATCCTGCTTTGAGGTAGGAACCTCAATTAATCCTTGTCAAGCCTAAACCCTAACCCTAAATCTTCAAGTTTCAATTTCACTTCTTCCAACGACTTTCTGCCAAGGTTACGCATTTTAGTCATTTCTTCTTCCGTTTTTTGAATCAACTCTCCCACAGTTTTGATCCCTGCCCTCCTTAGGCAGGTATTAGAACGAACGGATAGATTAAGTTCCACAACCGACATTTTTAGAATTTTATCCTGGTATTCTCCTTCTATTTCCACGATATTCTCAACATCCTTGCGTTTATCCGTGAGCACAGTGAAAAATCGCAAATGATCGCTCAGAATTTTGACTGCTAAACTAGTGGCTTCTTCCGGTGAGATACTGCCATTAGACCATGCTTCAAGAGTTAACTTGTCATAGTCCGTGATTTGACCAACCCGAGTAGCTTCTACTAAGTAGTTGACCTTGCAAATCGGGGCAAAGATGGATTCGATGGGGATAACTCCCATAACGCGATCTAGCTTTTTGTTTTTGTCCGCTGCAACGTAGCCTCGGCCACGATCAACAGTCATTTCCATAAATAGTCGACCGTTATTATCTAATGTAGCAATCTTCAGCTCCGGGTTCAAAATTTTTATGTCTGGGTCAGCAATAATGTGTGCCGCCCTAACTACACCACCGCCCTGAGCCTCTATGCGAATAACCCGAGGTTCACTTGTATAGCTTTTAAGCGCAAGAGACTTTAAATTAACAATAATGTCCTTGACATCTTCTAATACACCCGGAATCTCAGAAAACTCGTTGAGTATCCCTTCGATCTTGATTGATGTCACCGCTGATCCTTCAAGAGAGGTCAACAGGATGCGCTTTAAGGAATCACCCAAGGCGACCCCGAGTCCCCGCTCAAGAGGCTCAACGACGAATTTGGCATAGCGGTTGTCATCAGAACGCTTGATACACTCTATTTTGGGCTTTTCGATTTCTGCCAAACTAATGCACCCTCTTTCTTTCTTGGGACTATAAACTCTATGAATTAGAATTGCATAGTTAAGGGGAGCGAAACCAATATAACAGCCGTTACTTGCTAATTTGTTATGCTTAAAACAATGACGCCTACAACTAGTTATAGTTGTAGGCGTCATTGCCTAATTATATTTCAAATCTATCTGAAGCTCCTCTTTCTTAACAGGATGGTAAGGAACACTCGTAACAAGAATACGTTTGCGGAAAAGTAACATCAATTTCATCAATTGACCCGTCTGATTATGAAGAAGGTTATGCCACAATTTTTCCGGGACATATTCTGCAATCGCTACGGTAATTGTGTCGAAATTCCCCTTCTTCTCAACTTTATCAATATATTTCAACAAATCTTGGACGGTGGCACGATAAGGAGACTCAACAATTTCAAGAGGAATTTCTATATGATGTTTTGCCCAGTGCTTAAGCAACTTTGCTGCTCGATTCGGATCTGATGCAACATGTACAGCCGTAACTTGAGGGGTTAAAGCATAGGCATATTTTAGGGTGTCTAAAACAATTAAGTTTAAATCGTATACCGGAACGATCACTTTATTTTTATAGTCTGCGAGTTGAACGTGTGCCCTCCGCCGTTTTATTTTCGCCACATGTTTATGGAAATCTTCTTCAGCTCTAGGAGTGATCTCTAAGTTCTGAATCTCACCCGAATAAATACTGCGGATACCGCGTAACATCAAAACGAGAAGCGGCATGATCACCAGAATAATCCATGCCCCTTGTGTAAATTTAGTTATGCTAAAGATGAGTAAAACTAGAAACGAAACGACCCCTCCAAAGCTAAATATTGCAAAATCGGACTGCCATTTTCCCTCTCTTTCTAGCCAAGTATGTTTGGCTAGGCCAATACCAGTAAGGGTAAATGATATAAATACTCCAATACAGTAAAGTGGAAGCATCGTATGGGTATCTCCTTGGAACACAATAATCAGCAGGCTAGAAACAAGGAACAACGTCCAAATTCCGGCGCTATAAACCAAACGATCTCCTAAGTTTTTAAAATATCTTGGTGTATATCCATCTCGGGCCATTAAGCTTAATAAAATCGGTAACCCGGCATACGGTGTACTTGAGGCAATGACCAAAATAGCCGCAGCTGTCCCCATCAGGACAAAATAGGGAAGGGTTTTTCCAAAGATAATCATACCTAATTGGTTCAGGACTGTATTCCCCTGGTTTGGAACAATATGGTATGTGCCAGCTAAATAAGTCAACCCTATTAACCCCAGAGAAACGACTATGCCCAGAATTAACAAGGTGCTAATGGCCCGTTTCTGAGCAGGGTTTTTGAAAGCCGTAACCCCATTGCTCACTGCCTCAAACCCCGATAAAGCCGTTGTTCCGCCCGCGAACGCCGACTTTTGCATCTTCGGCATTGTGAGTCGCCAATGGATGACCAAAAATAATAGTGCGAAGTTTTAACCATAGGAGTTTATTATTACCAGCCATTAAAGATTGACGCCTTCTTTCTCCATCGATGTCTATTGTAAATGTCCGATATTTTCCATTACTTTCACTGTCAATATAGTCATATTATCCGATCCTCCGCGCTGATTCACTTCCTGG
>OMOF01000698.1 GCA_900290375.1 Candidatus Desulfosporosinus infrequens | reverse complement strand
TAGATACGGAGGTAAAGCAGGGCACAGGATTTAATATATCCCCAACAGGTACGATAATAACTAATCAACATATTGTAGCCAATGCTAGCACTATTACTATCCGCTTTGGTGATGGGACGGTTTATTACTCCAAACAATACGAGGTCATCCCGGATGCGGACATAGCTATCATTCGGATAGAAGGGAAAAACCTTCCCACCATAGCGATTAACATGAAAGACAGGGAGCAAAGTGGCGAAATCGTTACTATTATCGGCAATCCCTTGGGGTTTGAGAAGATATCGCAGAGAGGTACAGTAGGTCAATATTACAGTATGAAGGATAACTCGACTCAGGTTTTTGATATCAATATACCTATTAATCCTGGTAATAGCGGTAGTCCAGTCATAGATAATCAGGCCAAGGTGGTAGGTATTATCTTTGCAAGCACTAATATTGAGATGAATGGGAAACCGGAGCCTCAAGCTTTGGCAATTCCTGTTCAGGTTCTGCCGACGGAATAATTGTTGTAAATGCCAATTATTAATTCGAATTGCGTTGTTCTACGAACCATCGCCCCATGTCATATTCTCGTAAAGGCAATATCCCAAACTAAGTACAGCAAAGCCTCCGCAACCAAAGACTATGGCAACGCCTAGGCAACAATAGCGTATTACTGATGGTTAATTTTACGACCGTAGGTCTTACGAGCTTCTTCCTTTGCGGCCCAATATGCTTTCGTAACAGCCTCAAAGAAGGCATCCTTGGCCTCTTGATCAAGAGCTCCTCCGGCAAAGAGCGCCGAATTCCTCTCAAGTAAGAAATCTATCTCTTTGGCAGCCTTGCTTCCAAAACGTTCACGCGTTTCCTCAACGTATTCTGTTTTCTCCAATCCGTAGGTCGGATCTTCAATTTCGTCTTTATCAAGATAATCAATGGATACCCTGAGCGCTTCGGCCAGCTTGAGCTTTACATTTTGGCGGGGAAGAACGCCGGCGGTTTCATAGGCTAGGACAGCCCGTTTGGATACGCCGACTAATTTACCCAACTCTTCCTGTGTCAGATTCAGCAACAGTCGTGCCTCGCGTACCTTTTCAGAAAATAGTTTCATAGCGAGTCTTCCTTTCCTGAGCTAACTTCGTATACGCTTCACTAACTTCTTTTTTGTATTGACAGAGATTTGTCTACCTGTTAAAGTGAAAAAAGGAAGTTGGTGAAGTTATTTTTTATTATAGTGAACTAAACTTCGCTTGTCAATAGGGCAGTTGACGCGAAACTACGTAATTTGATGCTGTTAGGAGGTGTTTTGAATGACGGAAATGCGTACCATACTACATAGCGATTTGAATTCTTTCTACGCTTCCGTTGAGATGATGCTTGATCCTAGCCTGAGGGGAAAAGCTGTAGCCATCTGTGGAAGCACAGAGGATCGGCACGGTATCGTGCTCGCAAAGTCGGAACTGGCCAAAAAAGCGGGAGTGAAAACCGGGATGGTCAACTGGGAGGCCAGTCATAAGCTGCGGGTTCACGAACTATGCGCCCACAGCATCAGGCGCAGCTCGACACAGTGACCCAAAGCCCGATGGAGATTGCACAAAGGGAGAGAAACTTCTCTCGGTCCCATTTCACAAACCACATATTAAAGCTATATACGTTGAGCGAGCCATCGAACTGTTGGAAGGAGAGATTAACGATGACGAATAAAGGGATTGATTATTACTTAGCTCTCCCGTATAAATACGCTTTATACCCGGCTGAAGAGGGTGATGATAACACGGAAAAGACAGAACAACCGCAAAAGGCCGTTCAGCGCTACCCTGAACAAACAGATAAATTGATACAGCATTCTTACTATTTGACAGATAAATTGCAAAAGGCAATTACGATTAAAACTGCGGAAGGTGATTTTGACAAAAGCGGCGTTGTAAGAGAAGCGTTGAAGCTGTACTTGGCTGATATATTAGAGAAAATATAAATGGAGGGTAAGCAAATGAGCACACAAAAAAACAAGGCGTGGGATTACGCATTAGGGATCATTAAGGTTGATGGATTAGAGCCTTCACCGGAATTTTTAGGATATAAAATTTATAGCATCTTCCGTACTGTCAAAGATGGAAAGAGGTAGATTGGGGAAAGTTTTCGCTTGATGAAAAAGCAGAATCTCTGTCAAAATACATGGCTGAATTATGGAAAGTACATATTTTTCGTGAGGGCAATAATAGAACGATCGTGACGTTTATCTGCCGGTATGCAGATAGCAAAGGCTTTGTGTTAGATATAGAATTATTTGAGCAGAATAGTGCCTACGTGAGAAGCGCTCTAGTTGCCGCTTCCGCTGTATTTAAAGGTCTTGGCGATAAATCGAAACCGCAGTATTTAGTTAAGATTGTCAAGGACGCCTTAAAAAGAGGAGAGACGGGCATACAAGAAAAATGATTCTGCAGAAGTGCAAAACATACTATCCTTGCTGGGATCCATTGGCTGAAGACACGATTATAAGACATTAATCATGGTTAATAATATAGGAAAAGGTTCAAACAGATTGAAAGCTAAGCTGCAAGGCTTAATGAGTAGGTTGGGTAATAAAAGGGTGGCATCATGACCTTTAGCAAGAAAACTAGGAAGCGCACTAATTACCTACTCCATGAACAAAAGGCACGAGATTACATTTGAATCGTATGATCGGTTTTTTCCTAATCAGGATACAATGCCAAGGGGCGGTTTGGGGAATTTGATTGCTTTGCCCTTGCAAAAAGCAGCAAGGAGTGAAAATAACAGCGTTTTTATTGATGCTAATTTCGAGCCGTTTAAGGATCAATGGGGATTGACTGAGGTCAGGGGACACACCTCCTCATAAAGAAGTTCTAATGAGAGACTCGGAGGAATGTCCCCATTAAATATTCAAAAAATCTCTGAAGATGACGTTATAATGCTCATATCAAAACTTTGCAACGGAAACGAACTAGGAATCTTGAAAAGAGATGATCAAGCAAAAGCCTTGGGAAACAAAAATTACCGTCAAGCTTTCAGAGGATGATTTTTCTCAGACAATAAAAATCGTCAAAGCAAATATGTTATTTATCTTGAAAACAGGCATTTCTCATAGAGCCTTAAATCATTTAAAAAGGTTGGCGGCTTTCAATAATCCTGAATTTTATAAGGCCCAGGCCATGCGAATGCCCATCTTTAAAATACCTAGAATAATATCATGTTCTGATGAAACAGAAGAATATCTCTGTCTGCCAAGAGGGTGCGAAGCTGACTTACAGGCCTTTTTTGAAGAACTAAAGGTATTGCTAATGAATTAATA
>OMOF01000655.1 GCA_900290375.1 Candidatus Desulfosporosinus infrequens | reverse complement strand
AAATAAAATTACTGAAATCCTAAGCTTTAACCTGCCGGTAGATATGATTTGCCCAAGTCATGGACTCATTTGGAGGGATAATCCCTTACAAATGGTCAACAAATATATGGAATGGTCTGAGGATTACCAGGAAAATCAAATTACAATCCTTTACGATACTATGTGGAACAGTACCCGCCAAATGGCCGAACACATAGCCGCTGGGATAAAACTGAGTGATAAGAATCTAACTGTTAAATTGTTTAATTCCAATTCTACCCATATGGATAAAAACGATATCATTACAGAAGTCTTTAAATCCAAGGCAATACTTGTTGGATCACCAACCATTAACAAAGGAATAGCTTTTTCCGTCGCCGGTATACTTGAAATGATCAAAGGGTTAGCGTTTAAAAATAAAAAAGCTGCTGCTTTTGGTAGTTATGGTTGGAGTGGGGAAGGTAACAAACTTATTTCAAATGAATTAGAACATGCTGGGTTTGAGCTTCTTAATGAAGGGTTGAAGGTATCTTGGAACCCAGATAACGATGCCATAGCTAGTTGTCAGGAATTTGGACGAACTATTGCTGAAGCTCTCAAGTAGAAGTGAAAAGGTACAATAAAGAAATGTAGTGTGCGTATTATGGACAGGAGAATTAACATGGAAAAGGTTAAATTCGCAGTCATCTATTACAGCATGACAGGAATAAATTATCAGTTGGCTGAGTGAGCAGCAGAAGTTGCAAAAGAAGCAGGTGTGGAAGTCCGCATCCTCAAAGTGCATGAACTGGCTCCGGAAGCAGCTATTAACAACAATCCAGCTTGGAAAGCAAATGTTGAAGCCACAAAAGATATCAAGAAAGCAAGCTCAGATGATCTTGATTGGGCGGATGCCATTGTTTTTAGCGTTCCGACACGCTTTGGGAATCTAGCTGCACAGATGAAACAGTTCATAGACCTTCAAGGTAGCTTATGGGCACAAGGAAAGTTAATGAATAAGGTTGTCAGCGGCATGTCCTCAGCACAGAATCCTCATGGCGGTCAGGAAGCTACCATCAAAAGTTTATACACTTCAATGATGCACTGGGGTGCTATCATTGTATCCCCGGGATATACTGACGCCTCGATTTTTAAAGCTGGTGGAAATCCTTATGGAACAGTAGTTACTCAAGGTCAAGATGGTAAAATGGTAGAAGACGTAAAAGATGCTGTATTCCATTAAGCAAAAAGAACGGTTGAAGTTGCCAAGTGGTTGAAAAAAGGCAAGGAATAGATGAAGCTACTGAAAAAATCAGAAAAGCTGAGGGTAGCAATAAACATACTAAAATTATTGCTATGACGGCAAACGCCATGACGGGTGACCGAGAAAAATATCTTAAAGTTGGTATGGATGATTATATTAGCAAACCTATCGACTTTGTAATAATGTTCAAAATGATCGATGAAACCACTGTGTATTAATTAACG
>OMOF01000654.1 GCA_900290375.1 Candidatus Desulfosporosinus infrequens | reverse complement strand
AAACAGATCAAACCCGCCATGTGTTTATAGGTAAAGTTGCAATCATGGACGGAACAGATCCACGTTATTGCTGGGACGAAAACAAAAGCTCAGATGAAGATTCAATGGCACTATTAATCGCTCAGCTTGCCACCGGACAGACGGCTAAGGCAGAAGGTAGGGATTCTAAGGTAACTTTTTATGTTGGAACTGGACTGCCGATCAAGCATTATTTTCAGCACAAACAAGCGTACGAACAAAACATTAAAGGCGACTTCACTGTAATATTTCGCTCCGGACCTTGGGAGGGAGTTAAATGCACTCTGAAAATTATTCGTTGCCAAGTTTATCCGCAAGTCTGGGGAATTTTTTGGAATGAAACCCATGATCAGCTAGGCAACCTTATCAACGAACAGTACCGTCACGGTTATACTTTGGTGGTGGATCCTGGCTTTGGAACAACAGACTATGCGCTGTTTATTGATGGGGTAATGAAAGACGCTTACTGCGACTCCTCCGAACTTGGTATTGCCTCAGCAATGAAACAAATCTCAGAAAACTTAGCGGAAAAAGGCGTGAATTTGGACGAAAAAGAGTTAGACCATTATTTTATGGAACAAGATGGGGTATATATTTTTAATGGCGAAGCAATTGATTTAAAAACGCTTAGAGAAGTTGCTCTTAAAAGCCTAGGCAAGAAACTTTACGACGACCTAAAAATCAAACTCCAGCCGGTATGGGACAAAATTCAAGTTAGTCTTGTAGGCGGTGGAGGAGGAAAGGCACTTTTCAACTATCTCAATTTGGACAACAAACAACTGGTAGTCGACCCGCAATTCGGCAATGCAAGTGGATTTCGTAAGGCAGCACAGGGAGCACTTCTTAAGTCGGTGCGTAGTCATGGCTAAAGCAACCATTTATTTTTCCGAGCGAAAGGTGAGCGATCAGGAAATTTGGCAATATATCCTAGAAAATTCAACAGGGGATACCTCTGATTTTATTAAATACCTCATTAGAATAGGCATTAACATAATGAATGGTCGCTCAAAGACGCCCGTGTATAGCCACGCTAATCTCGCAAGGCTAAAACGCCAAAGTAACACTGTTTCGGAACAGACCCAGAACTTTCCTAACACCGTTTCGAGACAGACAGAGAGCAGTTTTAACATTGTTTCAGGACAGACAGGGAGCCGTTCTAGCACAGTTACGGAACCGACAGAGAACCGACCTAACGCTGTTTCGGCACCGCCAGAGAGCCGCTCCAGCACCGTTTCTGGACCTACAGAGAACAGTTCTAACACCGTTTCGGAACAGGAACAGAACTTTCCTAACACCGTTTCAAGACAGATAGAGAGC
>OMOF01000653.1 GCA_900290375.1 Candidatus Desulfosporosinus infrequens | reverse complement strand
AAGTCTTCCGCCTCCTTGTAGAAATGTATTGTACAATAAATTATTACGTCGTTTTTCACACATTACAATGTTGAAAAGAAAAGTATTATTATAATTGTTATCCTGGGCAATATAGGGATATAGTAGGTCACATTAGTTTATTTCCTTATACTGAATTTTCGAAAGCGGGATTGAATATTGATGAAATGAGCATATACTAAATTGGAAGGTGTGCTGAAAACGGAAGATAGGGTAATGTTCACAATAAGGCATTTTTTACAAAGAGGATCAAAAATTACCTTGGAGAGCCGTTTGATTGAAGACTTGAGGCTGGATTCTTTAGACTTGTTGATGATTCTTTCGGATTTGGAGGATGAATTCAATATAATAATTGCAGAAGATGATTTTTCCGATGTTGTAATCGTTAATGATATCGTTACAAAGATGAGAGCCAGAGGTTTATGATAGTTATTCTGTTGGTACACTCCCCATAACTACTATTATTGGGGGAATAAACTAAAGGGTCTTGGTTTTTAGTACTAAGATAAGGATGATTCTCTATGACAATAATTAATTTCAAAGCCGTAGCTTTACTTAATGAAATCCATATAAATAAGATTGCCAGTCATTTTGGTATTCAGCACAAATTTAGATGGGAAGAATCACTGAGACTGAATGAAGTTGACCTCAAAGGTATCGTCCGTGAATCAACAGGGAAGTCAATCTATGTATTCCCTTTTGGTAGCATCGTCTTTATGAACTGTGAGTATCATGAAATAATGGATGTAATACATTATTTGGGGCGTATTGAAAAAGGTCTTGCCCTAATTACAACTTTAGATTTTTCCGATGATTATAAAATAGAAATATTGCCTAATGAAAAACCTGCTATCAATAATGATACCATGATAACTTCTCTTGAACAAAGCTATCAACGAGAAATTGTAGGTACAGTACTTGCAAAGTCAGTTGCACTGGAACGTATAGAAATCGATACTGATAAATTATTAGATGAGATTGAGGATATAGTCGATTATTTGCAACGTGGGTATTTAACTGTATCTGATAAACAACTTGCTAAAATGTCAGCACGTATCTTAGGCTTTAGATTAAGCGCCATCTCATATATTATGTTACTTGATAAACCAGAAATTACTTGGATGAACGAAGATGCCGAAATACTATTTGACAAACTTAGTCCCCTTTTTGAATTGACTGACAGAAGTGAAAACATTAGACTCAAATCAGAAATGCTCATGGACATCACAAGAGTTTTTACTGAACTTGCTCACGCCAAGCGGGGCAATAGACTGGAATGGGCGATCATCATCTTGATCATAATTGAGATCATTCTATCTCTCATTCCAATGATTTTTAAGTGAATTTCCTAAACCTCATAAAGTTCAGTTGGAAAGTTATACATAAAAACAAGCACTTATAACTCAAGGGTTTCGTAGCTAGACGCGAAGACCTTCTTACTGTCTTATAAAAATGAGAATCAAACGTTGCGTGAACGTTCTCGATTCGCTTTTCCACTTAGGCACATTCAAGAAATTAACCAGTCAGTCTGCCAGTCTATTTTGTGTCATACTGCATTGGCATGTTCATCTAATAGCCCCGCTATGAGGTAAACATACCTCCTTGTACTAGTCAGAAAGTATAACTAAAGTTGTATACTTTCTGGAAGCATAAGTGCAACTAAGGCAACCGCCTGCGTTGCGGTTAGACGCTAGCCAAGTTTTCTTTATCTGACGTAAAATATCCAAGGCATCTTTGACTTGTAATTTTCTTTCATATGCCTTAATTAAGTTTGACTTTCGGAATGTTTTTTCCATGGAATATCTCTCCCATTTCTTTAATCAGACGTTGTTTAATTTTTCTTTTTTCATTAGGAAGAAGTTCTTTCTTTGCCATGCCAAACAAATAATTATCTAAATCAAAATCTTTTAAGATCATTTTAGTATGAAAAATATTTTCTTGATAGACGTTAACATCGATCATTTGGTAAAGTTCTTTCTTCTCATTGGTCAGGTAGTTTTGAATAGAATTTATTTTATGGTCTATGAAAAATTTCTTTCCATTTAGATCCCGAGTAAATCCTCTCACTCGGTAGTCGATAATGGCAATGTCTGAGGAAAAACTAGTCATAAGGTAATTGAGAGCTGCTAATGGAGAAATTTTGCCACAAGTCGAGACATCGATGTCAGCTCTAAAGGTGCTAATTCCTTTATTGGGGTGAGTTTCAGGGTAAGTGTGAACTGTGATGTGGCTTTTATCTAAATGAGCAACGACCGTAGAAGGTAAGGGCTCAGTAGAATTTATGAGTTCTGTCGCCGAAGTATCTGTTTCTTGATCTTCAGAAACAAGCATGGTGACGCTTGCTCCTTGAGGGTCGTAATCCTGTTTGGCAATGTTTAAAACATGTGCACCAATGATATTTGCTACATTGGTAAGAATCCTAGCTAGACGATCTGAATTGTATTCTTCATCAATGTATTCAATATAGGCTTGACGATGTTCAGGCGACTTCGCATAGCAGATATCATACATATTAAAACTGAGAGTTTTTGTAAGGTTATTAAAGCCGTATAATTTAAGCTTTTTAAGGGATTTGATCTCCATTAGCATCCTCCAAACCTAATAAAACTCAAGGACCGCATTAAAATAATTTGCCCTTGTCAAGTGGATATAGGATCTGTTTTGGGTTGTCCATATTGGTACATACATACCTATTATAAAGCTTTTTTTGTAAAATTAAAGGATTTTAGTATTTATATCGTCAATTCTTGCTTATATAAATACTAAGCAGTGTATAAACAACCCCCTCACGAATGAGGGGGTAAAGAAATTAGTCAAAGTTATAGTTTAGTAATCTTAGTCATTCGTTGGATTTTTCTCAGGACTACCAGATTTCATTTCAGTGGGCATGCCACTGCCTATAGAAGCTCCTGTAACGCCTCCCAAACCACCTCCAATTGCTGCACCTGCGGGTC
>OMOF01000960.1 GCA_900290375.1 Candidatus Desulfosporosinus infrequens | reverse complement strand
GAGGGAAAATCTTATCACCGAGCAGGAGTTTACAGCCATAGATAATGAGAATAGAAAGTCCTTTTTGACTTGATTAGTGTCCCAAGCAATTATATCATGTCACCATAAAAGGAATATATAGGAAAGAGAGAGGGGATCATATGGCTTCTAATTCAGCGGTAAAGAAGGTTGTTACTGTAATTCCGGTAAGACCAGTCGAGGTGATTAAAGGTCTACCTGAAAATTCTAAGAGAAGGGTGGCTGCTTACTGTCGCGTCAGCACCGATAATGTAGCTCAGGAATCAAGTTTCGAATCACAGGTTAATTATTATACGAACCTTATTAATGGTAATAGTTCCTGGACGATGGTTGATGTCTATGCCGACGAGGGTATATCAGGAACGAGTACTGAGAAGAGAACTGATTTTAAGAGAATGATAGAAGACTGTAAATCTGGGAAGATAGACATGGTTGTCACTAAATCTATTTCCAGATTCGCAAGAAATACTATGGATTGTCTGAATTATGTTAGGCAGTTGAAGGAAAAGGACATCGCCGTATTTTTTGAAACGGAAAATATTAATACCCTTGATACCACAGGGGAAGTGTTGCTTACAATTCTTAGCAGCCTAGCTCAGGACGATAGCAGAAAATTATCTGAGAACACCAAGTGGGGGATAGCAAGACAGTTTGAAAGTGGCAGGGTGCTGGTTAATACCACAAGATTTCTCGGCTATGATAAAAATGAAGATGGGGAACTTATTATTAATGAAGCACAAGCAGAACTGGTTCGCAGGGTATTTAGTGAATATCTCGATGGTAAAAGCTATGCTGCAATTGCCAAAGGATTAATGAATGATGGAATAAAAACCGTTACTGGGAATATAAAATGGTGGGATTCAACCATCGCCGGGATGCTGGAAAATGAGAAGTATTATGGAGACGTTCTTCTGCAAAAAACAATAACTGTGGACTTCCTCACACATAAACGCAAGGAGAATAAAGGTCAAGCACAGAAATATGTGGTCAATGAAAACCACCAACCGATCATATCCAAAGAAATATTTGACAAAGTTCAAGATGAGCGGGAACGAAGAGCATTGCTCAAGGGGAATCTGGTTGGCGATAGGCATAAATATAGCAGTAAAT
>OMOF01000651.1 GCA_900290375.1 Candidatus Desulfosporosinus infrequens | reverse complement strand
CAGATAGTCAATTAAATGCAATTATAGAGGCGAAACCAATAAATGAAAGAGAATTATTGTGGATAGAGGGAATTGACGATGAAAAGGTCTATAAATATGGAAAAGAAATTATAAAATTAATGCTCTAATAAAGCTGAAGACGATATTCTGCTTGCGGATAGGTCACAATAGAGCACACCACTATGAAAATTACCTCAACACCCTTTGAAGTCCCAGTGCACTCATCCTCTCATTTATACCGTAAGAGTATTCTGTTGTTTACAGATCATGACCAAACCAGTAAATTAGTTTCATAGGACAAGTAACTAAAATAATTCTATTAAGAGGTGTAAGTATGTTAAAGAAATACGAGTTATTACAGGATCATAATTCCACCTTATATTATGCTGGGCACAAGCTAACTAGGATACGGGCATTAAAATCATTTGGAGCAGTACAAGTTGGACAACTAGGAGGCTACATCGAGGCGGAAATGAATTTGTCTCATTATGGGGACGCTTGGGTAGCTGACAAAGCTTGCGTTTACGGTAAAGCTTGTGTACATGATAACGCAATTATATCTGGAAATGCATGCTTGTTCGGTAATGCGGATTTATACGGGAATGCCAAAATGAGTGGGAAGGCAAGGGCTTATGATAGGGCGAGAATATTTGGAAATGTCGTATTAACTGATAGTGCCGAAGTGTTTGAAGATGCAATGATTTCCGGTAACGTACGTCTCTGTGCTTTAGCAAGTGTATCAGGAAACAAAACATTGTCCAAGAGTGAGATAGTAACTAAGAGAATAATGTAGAGTGTAGGATGCTCAAGATCAAGCAGGAGCTAAACACTTGCAAATGAGACTGATTAAGTGTGGCATAAATAAAACTGTAACAAATCTTAATAAATACTTCATATTTATCTAAGAATTAATCCCAAAATATGCACTATAATAAAACTATCATATTGATAGAGGAGAGTGACTAAATGAAGAAGTCAAAACTCATTATAGGCATCTTATTGATGATTTTAGGTATTGGAGTGTCAATTGGTTCAATTGTACTCCGTCATCATGAAAATGGTCGATATGGGATGATGAATCCAGGACATAAAATGGTAAATAGGCATGGGATGATGGGAGGCTATGGTTATAGAGGATTTCAGA
>OMOF01000649.1 GCA_900290375.1 Candidatus Desulfosporosinus infrequens | reverse complement strand
TTGAAGGGAAAGCCTGTATAGAAGAGAACCTAGTATTGTTTAAGGCAGAAAAAGTAGAAGAGATGCTATAGAATCTTCTGAAATGCACGATAATCTCGCTCATGACAAGCAGGATTATTGTGTATTTGCGTTTGTTGTAGTTCAGCAGAAGCTTTTATTTGAAACAGATATCCAATCCAAGTACATCTGTTTCTTATTTAAATGTGCTTGTACTATCATAACACCGAGTAGAATAATACCGGGATTATATTTATAAAGAAAATATTTCATCAGGGAGGAAATTAAATGAGCATCAAAATATTAGGTATATCCGGAAGTCCTGTACCTGACAGCAATACTGACCGATTGATTATACAAGTATTAAAATCAAGTGGGTTAGAGTATGAATTTGTAAAACTTAGTGATTTAATTGTTGGACCATGCCGTGCTTGTAAAGCCTGTGTAAAAGATAATATTTGCAAGGTCAATGATGATTTCCCTGAATTGGCTGAAAAATTGCTAGACGCAAAAGCGTTGGTGTTAGGTGGATATACCCCTTATGGAATGCTGGATGCTTTTACCAAAGCTTTCTTAGAAAGACTTTGGTCAATGAGGCATATAAATAGTTTAAATGAGCAAAAATGTGCGGTCTCCATTATTTCAGGATTGCACGAACAAACTACCGAAGCAATCCTGAAATCGATAGCAAAAGAATTTTCAATGGAAAAAATGTATCATGTTGCAGAGTTAAGTATCGTGGGAAATGTTCCTTGCCTTACCTGTGGTTATGGTGATGGATGCAAAAACAGTGGAATACCCCATTTATTTACTGAAGAAATAAAGGCTTCCGCAGCCCATTGTGTGGCTGTTGAAAATCAACCTGTATGGGATAAGGCTACACAAACAGGGAAATTGATAGGTCAATATATCAATAGAGAGATAGATTCTATACCTGCGATAAGCTAATAATAAATTCTAGCACTACTAACCTTAAGGGACGCTGGTGTTAATTTGTCATATAAACGAATTAATTTACAATATTGGAATTAACAGCAAATTAGTTTTGCCTGCCGCATTCGCCGAATACCCCCCAATTCCGCCCAAAAAAGCAGAACTTCAAATCATTTTCATTATCATCCTTATTGTTTCTGAAGATTTGGGGAATTTAAATATAATCCTTCAATTATTTTTTTACCATTACTGTCACTAAAGGTTATTGTTATCTGTACACCATTAGGTTCCTTTGAATACTTAGCCGTATATACTACGACAGTAAGAGTCATATTATCCTTTGTGGTAGTTGTTGCACCACTAAAGGTTTTCCCTTCATAATCGCCTATCTTTGAATCAAATGTTGTTACTAAGTGTTTAGGCTGAATTAAAAAGTCCGAAAGCTGACGGTCTTGCCTGTCCATAAGTTGACGAATATAATGACCATGACGTTAAC
>OMOF01000132.1 GCA_900290375.1 Candidatus Desulfosporosinus infrequens | reverse complement strand
AAACACCTGCTAATATCAGAAAACTCGGCGGGGCCATCTTTTGTGATCGTCGCTACGACACTGTCTTTGTGTACCACAATAGGGCAGAATGCTACTATGCTGGCAGGGGTTTCTGTGGCTCGCTAAGGGTCTAAATTCACTTTGAATTTTATCGTTTAGTTCAGACATCGGAAAGTATCAACATATGCAGTTGCTGGATTGGTTGTGGAGAATTGAATTATCTACCATTATATTTCACATAATTCTTAAACCCATTAGTATAAGTGCCGTCCCCCCAATTCAGCGGGCGGTTTAATGTTATCTTACATATCATACTTTAACCTAGGTTTATTGGAGCTTCCAGTTATAGCCGTTAGCTTAACATTTATACAAACAATAAAAGCCCGCAAGGTTTGAAGAGACAGCCCATTTTAATAATACTGTCCTTCACATCTTTATTCTTTTTAAGATCAAATTTCGGGGTAAAATACTCAACCTTCTACAGAGAAAATATNNTTATAACTAAATTTTAAATCCCGCAAAGTTCCGCCAGAATTAATGGATACACGGCTCAAGATTAATTTTCATCCAAGCTAACGAAGAGTTATCAACCAGAGAATTATAGGTTAAAAGTTAATACACCTTACAACAACCAGAGACTTCGTAACCAACCTAGTAAGTGAACCAACACTTAAACCTAGCAAACAACCATCCAAAAACCAAAAGGTAATAAAATTAATCTGGACAAATCCTCCACTATTTCCTTAATACTTAGGTCTCACTGCGATCACTCTAAAACAACATAAAACGAGATATTGAACTAAGTGGACTCTACTAACCATCTAGATTGGCTACATCAATAACTACATTAAATTAGACACCGACAAAATAAACTATACTACAATCACTCACTACTACACAGACAGCAATTTAGCCTCTGCATGAATTCAATAGCCTATTGTTGTCAATTTTCGTTATTATGTGAATTATGCTCCCATTTGACTGATTTTCCGTAAAAATGGATACACCTCCCCCTACCCCAGAATTAATATCATATTAAGTTGCCTAATCTCTATGCGCTGCTAAAAACTAATTCGGCTTTATACTTCAACAAATATAGTCCTTTTAATAAAAGCCTTACCATTTCTCGTTGAGTTGTAAATTGCTTTCTCAGTCGTCTAAATAAAAACAAATGCAGAATATTGGATGCAATAAATATCAAATAAAGCACAGCTTCTACTGCCTTCCCACCATGCACAAAGCAATGCTCTAAGCCACATTCAGTTTTCAAGTTATTAAAAATCGAATTTTCAATATCCCAACGTGCTCTGATTATTTTATACAACGTCTTAAGTGCCATATCCAAACAAGTCGTTACAATCATAATCTGTGTGCGCTTCTTATCCTTATGTTTTATTGCGAATTTCACAAAACGCAGCGGTTGCTCCACGTTGTCCATAGTAAATGTTGACTCGTAAACTTCAACTTTCTCGAATCCTTTTTCATCTTCCCAAACTTCAACTGCCTCAGACTTATTTGTCTTCCTTTTTGCTAACCGCAAACTATTGTTATTATTGTTTTTTGCTCTCACAACGACATCAATTACAAGATTTTTGCAGTGGTTTATCCATATGGAATTACAGGCAAGAGCATCATAAACTACGACATCAATAAATTTATTATGCCCCTTCACAACGCTTGAAATCAGCCTTTTAGCTACGTTCAACTCACCTTCATCCTTTGAAGCAGAATCTTGTCCGGGCTTGTACATCTCGAAGCCAATAACCAGTTTAGGACCAATCCCTACCGTTGACATTACAGCGCCACTATGGAAGCAATGAGTCTTTTCACCTTTGGTATTCTTCAAGCATTCTGGACAGCTTTTCTTATTGCTCCCGAAGAATTTTGTTCCATCGATCGCTATCACAGTATATCCGTCAATTGTTCCGTTTTCGAAAACCTTATTCTCAACTGACTTTTTTACAATGTGTTGATTTTTTTGGTTTAGTCCGTTTATATCAATTACTTTAAGTGTATCTCTGATCGCATCAACCTGCGCCGGCTTTGTTCCTCGGGGTAATAGCTTACTAAATTCATTATTCTTTATCATGAAATTTAGCTCATTAAAGCTTTTTATCCTAAGTAAAAAACCAAAAAGCACAGGCAAAATAACTTGACCCGTGCTATAAGTTGGGTTAACTCTTCCGTCAGAAAGTTTATTCAAACCACGATCAACGTGGTACACATTTTTCATATAGCTTACTAATTTTGAAAAGTATTTTTTTCTCATGTCACACTCTCTTCCTCTCTGATTTTAGCAGAAAGAGAAGTCTGACAAAAGCTTTATAAAACCCCGAATTTGATACACTTTTGAAACTGGTAAAGATATCAGTAAAATCAATGGTTTGACTGTGGTAGAAGCTAAAGTGCTGACTTTCCCTGGGACTTCATAATCAAATCCGTCAAATACGATCCAACCTTTGTCCTGAAGTTCTCTAATTACTCTATCCCGGGATCTCTTGCTCATATAACTTAAATATTCTTGGGCTTCCTCAATGGAAAACCGTCCTGCTTCACTGGCTAAAGTTTTTGCACCTGCCAGAATAAGAATGATTAATTGAGTGTTTCTTATTTTGAAAATATCAAATAGCTTAAGGTGCTTTTCAATACTTTTGATCATAACGATATCTTTATGCGCTAAATCATAATCGCTTTTTCCTTCTACTCCCTTGTGATTGTCAGGTTCAATTAGATTAATTCTACCTTCAAAATCTGCACTGTATCCGTTATTAAGAGGTTCTTCCAAAGAAACACCCCCTTTAGTTTTTGTAGTTACTCATCATTGTGTTTCCGAACTTTACTCAATCCCCAGCGCCTTAAACACGGCATCCTCTGGGCTTGTGTAAAAAGATGTCTGGAACCTTGCAAACAGCTCTGCAGGAACTGTAACGATATCGACAGCCGAGGACATGGGAAGCAAGATTTTCTTGGCCCCAACATCAAAGCACACCTGCAAAGTATTGGCAAGCTCCTCGACCTTGCTGATTGTACCGCCTATACTCATATTTCCCAGCACACACATCTGCGACTGCACTGGTTTTTTTAATGATGCGCTGCAAAGCGCCACGAACGCGCACAGCGCTAAATCGGATGTCGTACCGACACCCTGACTATCGGCGATGTGCATAAGATAATTATTGTTGTCAATGCTAATGGAGCCGCTGATCATCTTTTTGTTTGCCTTAAAGTAGTTTTGTGCGGTTTTGAGGTTTTCCTTCGCCTCCCTGTCGTATCCAATGCCAGTCACTTCAAACTTGCCATTGCCACCAACTACCTCAGTTTCAAGCTTGAATACCCCCATCATGCCAGTATCACCATGGGATACGGTATATACATGCCCGAGCTTGCCTTGCCCCTCGGGAATCAGCTTGCCGGAACTCTGCTCTGGGACAGAAACAAAATGCTCTTCAAACGTATCATTATCCAGATAAGAGAAGTGGACATCGTAAAACTCCATGCCGCCTATTTTTTTGAGCTGTTCCTTCACCCTGCGCCGCCCTTCCAGGGCATATTCCAATATCTCGGCCACATCCTCTTTCGTGAACTCGCCATGAGGATATAAAAGCTTCAGCATACCTGATACCGTTTTACGCACGGCAATCACATCCCGCTGGTTAAGGTCGCCACCCATTCGGAAATAATGTTCAATGGTATCACCAAATGAACGTTTTCGCATCTCGCGGAAAAACTCCGCCAGGTAATCGGTGATAAAGCCATATTCGTTAGTCAAAAACTCCGGTCGCATTTTGGGGATTTCCCAGCCGGGAAGATAATAGTGCATCCGGTCAAAGAAGGCGCTGTCATAAGCCATTGCCGTGGGGAACGGTTCAAACAGGTGAGAAGTCTTCATCAGCACGTCTACACTTTGGTTGATGTTTCCCACAAAAACCATGGAGGCGTTGGCATTTTTCTCTTCTTTACCACGAGCAAAGGAGCCGGACGCCATGAAATCCTTCATGATCTGGATACCGTCTTTATCCTTGAAGGTAATGCCGGCAACCTCGTCGAAGGCCACACAATCCCACAGTCCTACAAGTCCAATAGTCTTGTTCGCCATATTGTAAAACAAATTGGCTACGGTGGTCTGTCCGCCGGAGATAAGAATAGAGTTTGGAGAAATTTCTTTATAAATGTGAGACTTACCCGTCCCACGAGGGCCGAGCTCGCAAAGGTTATAGTTATTCTCCACCAACGGAATCATCCGCGCCAACAGATGCCATTTGGTTCTGTTTTCAAACTGCGTCGGTTCCATGCCCACGCTTCGGAGCAGTACATCAATCCATTGCTCTTTTGTAAACTGGCTCCTGCCGTCAAAGAACTCCTGCATATCCATGTGGGGAAGCTGAATGGGGGTAAGTTCCTCAATTTCAAAAGGACTTACCCGATTTTTCTTACCGCCTTTGGGAGCATCGGCGTCATATTCGTCGTAGCGATCCTCAAGGCGGTTGTAGTTCATGCGAAGGATACACCAGATACCGCCGGATAAAAGCTTCTCATACTTCTTGATGTAGGAATCGTCTATGATGACGTTTTTGAGATTCAGGTTAGAGAAAACAGCCCGGTATGTATCGCTGTCGGGGTGAAGCTTCGCCTCCACCTTATCAATGACGGTGAAACTGCCCATTTCGCGGATTTTAGATTTGATCTTCTCTGCCTCATCGGGTCGTACAAAATTATCGGCAAGAATGTTCTTGACCCGTTGCACTCCTTCATTGATACTGGCGTCGTCGTTGGTGGCGCAATACATTCCCAACAGGTATTCCAGTACATAGACAGGCACGTTAGCGCCTTCCTTGATTTTTTTTGTTAGATCTTTCCGGACAATTTTTCCTGCGAAGGCATTATACAACAACACATTTATGCTTTCACCGTTCTCTTCAAACATAACCCGCCCTCCTAAAACTGAATACTGCCGCCGAATACAAGGTCAATAACAAACGGGATTCTGGCGTATTCCCTGTTTACAAGCTCATCCTCGTCTTTGAGAATGAAGTAATACTCTTTGGCCTTGTCATACGCCATATCCTTCAGCGTGAACTTCTCTTTATAGGTTCGCTCGCCGGGATTGCCGCTCGTGCTCTCCGCTATAATAATATTCTCATTGGAAATTCGGTTTCCGGCCTCATCCGCGAAATACGCCGTCACACGAAGAGGCAGAAGCTTTTCGCCCACCGGCTCAATCTGGAAAAAGGTCAGATAAGTAATGACACTGGTGATTTTTCGGGATAGATTGGTAAGATTCAACGACACCTTCTTCGCACTCATGGAGCGGCTGAGGTTCTTATCACTCTTAAACTTAATAACTGGTATAACGACTTCTTGCAAGCTTGTCCCGCCGTGAACATAGCAACTACCCGAACCTTGCACCTTAAAGCAATTTGTCACCCGAGGAATAATGGCGCGGATATCCGTCTTGTCTTTTGCCAGATAATTCAGCGAAAACGCCTGTGTTCCCTGAATATCGGCATCTACGTTCGTCAAAATGAACCTGCGCTTCGACTCTATACCGATAGCATCTTCCTTGGGAGTCTTATCTCTTTCCGAAAGAGGCGTCCGGCGATAAATGTACCCATGATCCGAAGTAATTAAGACATTGATGGCGCTGATATTATTTCTAAGCGCTCTGACAAGACCGGAAAGCTCCCGAAAACACTTTTCCGTAGCGTCAAACGCCTCATGCTCGGTGGTTGCGTTATCGCCACGGGCATCAATTGTATTGTGATAGATGTAGATGAGCTTCACGCCGGAAAATTTTTCTGCCATTTGCTGCGACGTCAAGCTCATGATATTTTCATGGGTAATGGCAATGGATTCTTCCTTGACAAGCTTCAGGATTTTCTCCCGATTTTCGGTTCCCTTGGTGGATATCCCATCAATGACGATATCCGCTTTATCCGTTACTGTAATGAATTTATGCGGCAAAAGAGCTGCCATTCCCAATGCTGTGTAGGATGGAATCACACCCAACATCGCCTCCAGTTCACTGGACCCTTTCTGTTCGCTATTAAGCAGGGCGTTCAATTCCACCGCTGATTCGAAGCGCAGGCCATCCGAAACAATGACAACCAGCCGTTCATTGTCGGCTACAAAGCGTCCGACATACTTTTCATAAAAACTCTGCTGCGAGGTCACGCCAGGAACCCGCCACACGTTCTCTTCATCCAGAAATGCGCACCATTTCATGGAAAGCTCATTCAGAAACCAATTGGTATAATAATTTTCTATCTTTTTAAAAAGCGACATAAAACCATCCTGCTCCGCGAGCTTGTCATAGCTCGACAGGAAATGCCGGTAACTGCCGTCCAGTTTATAATAGGCTTGAATATAGTTTTCAAACAGCTTTGCTATGGTAAGCCCCAACAGGTCGGCGTGCTTCTGACAAAGCTCCAAAAACTCGCAGGCGTACCGCAGTACATCATATTCTATTGCAAATTGCAGATAGTAGCGCCGGTTTCTTCGACTATAGATAAACTTGCGGTATCGTTCGTATTCGCCCGCTTGTAGGGTGATATTCTCGCCAATCCGAGTGATGATACTGCAGTCAAACTCCTCAAAGGTGTCGCAATCAATAATGTCGTCAATGTTCCACTTCGGTATGCGCTCCCTCAGGTTCAGCTTGTCCGCCACAAAACCTGCCAGCTTATTATAGGCATTCCAAAGCTGAGTGTTCTTCATGAAATTATCTACAAACACAAAGCAATTGGAGTTTGAGGACACATAGGTCTGCCATTCTTTCGGTAATTTACCGTTGATACTGTGGGACAAATGCGTGACCAATAGCATAATCGCCAGCTTTTCGAGGCTTTGTTCAGGAAAGCCATAACCGTAAGCCCTCTGAATCAACGTCCATAGCGCATCTAAGTTACCAAACTTGGCAATGCTATCGTAAAGCGTAGTTTCTCCGTTTGCCAGCTCAGTTAATAATGTTCTCACAACTTGATCGAGATTGGGCGCGGGCAGCTTGCTGAGCGTTGATAATACCGCCACATCAATCTTGGTTTCGGTATATGGTGCAAGCCGATACCCCTCAAACCGTTTACAGCGTTCGCGATTTCGGAAAAACAGCTTGTACTGCGCCACCACATGGCGCAGGGCGCTGTCGATTTTGAAGTTCAGCAGATTTAGCGATGTTTCATCGGTGGAAAAGGTCCGGCTATACTTGATGGTGTCGGTCAGCCAGTTTTCTTTGTTCGCCGGACGGGGCAAAGGGGAATAGACCAGCAAGTTACCGGTCGTGTCAGTTTCTTCTATGTAAAGCTTTGTGGCAAACATATTGTTGTCATAAAGCTTAATGATCTTCACGCCTTCAAGTTCAAGGCTGTCGATATCCTCGGCAAAAATCCCTTCCTCATCGTACCAAAAGACGATGTTGCGAACGTTGCCCTGCGAGAGCTCGTGAGCAAACTGCCGCTCAAGCGATTTTTTGACTTCGGTTAAGTTCATTTTTTCACCAGCTTTTTACTTTTATACACTGATTAACTGATTCTCATATGCTAAGTCATGATTCAACACGGTAACTGTTAGATCCCACGTCTTAATTTGCCGTTTTAATTTCCTCTTAAGTGCATCGCTAATTGGACTTAACCAGCCGATTTCGTGACCGTTGATAACAAGTATAAGTATTATTGCAATACGAGCATACTCTGCTTCATGAAAACAACTTGGCATTTCACCATATATATCCTTTTTTCTTTTTAAGATGGTTGAGAAAAACAGCTCAATGGAATGTACAAATTTATCATACAACTCAAGGATAAACTTATCGAAGTCTTTATTATTATGAGGTTGAGGAGCGCTTGATTTTGCTTCGATAAAGCAAATCTTATTCATTTGTTGACATAGAACAAACTCAACAGCTTTAATATTTTCTCCCAATGATTTATATAACTGAGATTTTTCAAGCTGAAATATATGTTTTTCATCAAATGGGCCGAATTGCATACCGGATTCAGGTATGGTAATGCTCATTGCATCACCTTCTTGACTTCTTCTTTGTATAGCTCTATTGATTGAGCAATGATACTATTGTTCTCAAGAAGAGTGAAGTTTGAATCACTTTCATATTCCACCACATTCTCGGCTTTGTGCAAGGCGTGGAACAGAACAGCATTCTCATTCGTTTTTCTTACTTCCAGGTACTTGGCAAAAAAATAATCATGGGTAGCGATGAATATTTGCACTCCGTCCTTTTGAAGATTGAGTAGCATATCCACAAGAGCCGGGATATGTTTAGGATTAATGTTCGCTTCCGGTTCATCCCAAAACAGAATAGAACCGCTCTCTAATGTTCCATTCTTTATGAGTTGCCAAAGAAGCGCTATTTTTCTGATGCCTTCAGCTACAAGTTGAAATTCAAGCATTGATTGAGTCCCTGGTTTCAAATAGAACTCGTCGTTCGATATGCTTACAGTTCCTGTAGTGATCTCTTGTAGGCTTTTTAGATATCTTTTCTTCCTTGCATTATCAGGACCTCTTGTCAGGTCCACACTTGCCGCAGAGATAATATCTTTATACGTGTCATCAAAATCCACATTATTTCTCTCGATTGCCTGAATCAAATTGCGGGAGTTGGATAGTATTTCTTTGGCCGGAATGAACGTACTTATAAATGTTGAAAATTGTTTTTCCCAAGACTCATTGCCTTTAACTTCTATATTCTTCTTGAACTTCGAGTGAAATTCAAGCGACAAGGCATATTTATCGGAAAAAACTTTTACTTTAGCGTTGCTGGCTCCAACACCCCGTTTTACAAGACGATGCAACGATAATTCATCCGGCCTGAAAACCCTAACTATTTTTTGCGGAAAGTCAATCGCCGTAGATTTTGCCTGCGCTGCTTGACAAGCACTATATAACAACTTCATGATGTGGGTTTTACCGGTTCCATTTTCGCCAATAAATACATTAATTCCTTTGGAAAACTCTAATTCAAGCTTATCAAAAACAGTGAAGTTCTCTAAATAAAGTTTAGTCAGCGCCATTTTTCCACCCCTTTTCAGATGCTTGTATTTATATTATACCTTATATCTTCCCAAATAAATCCATTTTTATTGTTTTGCCATGATCCTTAGGCACTTCAACGCCTTGGAATTTGGCGTAGTTCACCGTCACGCCGTCGTCAAGATCCAATTCGATAGCCTGATGCGCGATGTGGGCCACGACCTGATCGTACACTCGGCACTCTTCGATCTTCTTTCGCAGAGTTTCAATTTCCTTGCGGTAGGCCGCTTTTTCAGTGGCGTTTTCCGTGATGCCGATAAGCATCTCTAACCGCCCGATTTCCGACTCGTACTTGCGCTGGAGCGGGTGCAGGTAATCGGTACGCACACGTGCCACGATGAACTTGTCATAGCGATGCAGATAGACAAGCACCTTGAAGCCGCTCTGCTTGCCGCTGTCGAATAGCCAGTAGATAGGCTTTTTCTGGTAGGTCTTCACATGATCCTTGTAGAAATCATTCAGGAAATAGCGGCGGATTTTTTCCTTTGACGAACCGTTTCCGTTTGGATACAGCGCATCCGCTATGAAGTCAATATTCTCTAGGAGGGTATCTTCGCCATACACCACGCGAACAAAGTCCACAAACCGCACCACGATGTCATCGTCGAAGTAGTCACTCGCTTCAATAGGGATGATATTGTCATTCTCGGGGAGGAAAGTTTTATAGTGCGCCATGTCAAATTCCCCACCAGCAAACACAAGCCCCAGTTCGTCCAGACTGTACCGCCCGAACATGCAACCCACAGCATAGGAAAGGAAGCTACGGATATCCCGCTGGAGGTCTGCTTTGCGGATGGTCACGTCCTTGTCCTCCACCTCGGGACTCAGCTCGTCTTGGAGGCCATAGATTTCGATAAAAATGCGATTGAGTTCTTCCTCGTTAGATTTGAGCTTTTCAAACTGTCCCTCGGTAACAGTTTCCCAGTTATTATAGCATTCCACGATAGTGCTACCTTTATGGGTCAGGAGCGGATGCTGCTGGAAATCCCATGATGTCTCAAATGAATCCCAGTCAGTTTTTGATATAAGAACGTTACTTTTCACCATGTCGTCTACAATGTTTTTATACCTATTCTCTATGATTAACGGAAGAGATGATATATTGCCAACTTGATATGTAACAGTTGGATTTAGCATATTTAAAATATGTGTTGCAATTTTTACATTTAGAAAACCAAGTGCATAGAACAATAGATTTCTATCTAGAAATGCGGAAGAACCTTTCACGTCAAATAAGGCCCCAGATGGCGTATATCTTGAGGCATAAACATCCGAGGTTCCTGTATCAGACCAAGTTATCCCTTCCTTAAATTGCAATCCTTTTGCTCTTACAGGCGCTCCATTATAATTCTCAGGTAGATTATGGTATAGATGAATGTGCTCTCCTCCGCGTTCCCAATCAACTACTTTACTTTTATAGCCGTACCATCTACGTGTTCCACCCCCTTTGTTATAAGGAAACCAACGCCCATTTACCTCTTTACTTTCTTCGTGTGATGTGCAGTATCGTACGAAACGCTCATTATCTATTTCATACCACTCACGTACGAATAGCTCATTATTTCCAGTATGCATACCAACTCTAATTGTGGCATGCTTATCAAGTGTATCTGCTACACTTATTATGTGTAAGATTTGTTCGCTTGCCCAATAAGCAATCGGCATACCGGGAATTTTGAAGAAATTCTCTTTTTTCGCCGTATATTTATTATCACCACGTAAAACTGCATTTTCTTTGGCGCTTTGGCTTTTATAATCCACCAATCGCAAATACGTTGTTAAATAGCCTGCAACACTAATATTGCGCAACACAAAGACAGTGGTTTGCACTACCTCTCCACCAATTTCTTCAAACGCTCGTGCTCCCAAATGGGCCATATTTACAATGTCACGCTGCACAATCTTAGTACGTAATTTTTCATAACTAGAAAGGAACATCCATGATTGTTGGGTAATCATTGCCTGAAAACCAGCAGAATTCAACATCTTACCGCATTTTTCAATAAACACGGCGAACATATCGCTTTTACTATCAGGATAATTCTTTTTCACATACTCCGACAGCTTCGCGCCCATGCCGCTTGACCCCATATACGGCGGATTGGTTACCACTACGTCATACTTTTGCGTCATAATCTCAGCAAAGGACAAAATCTCAAGCAGTATCCGTTCGGTCTGATCAATGCCCTCGGTGTATATATTCAGCTGTCCTAAATGGCAATCCATCGTAAAGCGCCGGAGTTGGACATAGTCCAGCGTCTGGCCGATTTTAAGGATGGAGCCATATTCCCGTGCATCGGAGAAAAGTTCGATAAGGTAAGACAGGTCATCCCGACACTGCTGTCGCTCGACCTCATCCATCCCCTGCCCCATATACTCAAGATGATGTCGCTGTGCCCCATCGGATTCAATGACGGCATGGACATGTGCGTCAGGTATATTCTCCTGCCGGAAAAAGCGGCGGTTGTAGCTACGTGCCTTCATCATCAGCGCGAAATAGGCAAGCTGTGCCGCCCGTTTGTCAAGATCCAGCCCATACATGTTGTTTTGAAGAATTAGATTGGGTATCTCCCGCTCGGCATAGCCTTGGCTGAAGTATATCTGATAAAGCAGGTCAAAGGCGTACACTAGAATATGCCCGCTGCCCATGCAGGGATCGATCAGCTTGATATCTTCCGGGCACTTGATGGGATTTTGCGAGCACAAAACGCGAAGTTGCTCCGTGACCTTCGGCTCCTGCTCGGCTTCCTCAACGTAATACTTCCACCCATAGTAACTCGCGTTCATGTATTCGTTCGATAGCCCAGATTCTGCTCTATCACGTTCCAACCACAACCTCCCCAGCGAGTTCTCTACCATGTACCGGACAATCCATTCCGGCGTGAATAGCTGGGTAGCGGCAGGAATGGTCTCCTTGTTGAGCTTGATGTTCTTTTTCAGTCCTGCAAAGACCTCATCCTTCTTCTCAGAGATGTAATACTGATAAAGCCAACCAACAATCTCTATTTGCCCAGTTTTCTTTACATGGAAATTCTCCTCGTCGATGCCGTAAACAAGGTCATGGACAATGCCGCCCTTGGCGTAGAGGGCGTCGGGCAGCAGAAGTTCGGTATAATCGTCAATCTTCTCAAACATCCCCGGCAGGATGGAGGAAAGAGCGTTGCACTGAGAAGTAAGTATATATTTATATAGCTTTTGAGAAGACAAGTCGCGATATTCGGCGATTTTGCCCTGATCGACATAATCCAGCTGGTCTGCTTCGCGGATGACGTCCGGTTCGGTACGTCCTTCATCCACGCTGGAAAGAATACGGATACCAGAGGGCAGATAGTCGTTGACCTCCATGAAGCGCAGTGCGATGATACGGTTAAACCAAGTGTAGGCAATCTCCTCCATGACAGCGTTATAGCCCTTTTCATTGCCAAGCTCATCCACGCGGCGGCTGATTTCGCTGATTAGCCGCTCGCGGGACTTAAACTGCTCGTTGGTCAGAAAAATGCCGTCATTCATCAGAACGCTTTTCGCCTCTTCCGCTGCTAGCGCCATCTCCTCGCGGACATACAGCTGATAAGCCTTCTGGCGGACGGCGTCGATCAGCTTCCTGCGGGCCGCCACGGCGTAGTTTTTAATTGCAGTCTTATCCATGATACCACCCTTTCGTGCGCTTCATTGACCGGCAACCCGCCAAATTTATTGCCGCTATACAATCTTAAGCGTGGAATTTTCCTCAAGCTGCGCCTCGAGCTTCTTGCGCAACTCATCTAAAAGCTTGTCAATATCCTCTTTGCTGGATACCAGATTCGTCCCGTGGAACAAGGTTTTCACACTTACCGTTTTCGTTTTCCATACAGGGGGCTGAATAACGACATCATCCCCAAGCTTGGCCTGTTCCGCTGCGAGACGCACTTCCTCTTCATCGAAGCTTTGAATAAACCGCTGCTTCATGCGGTCGCTCTCCGTGCGCATGGCAATGGCTTCATAGATATTGTTGGCCTGGGAGAGCCTGTCAAGCAGCGCTGAAAAATCCGCTTGAACCTTTCCCGAAAAAAAGTCCCGGAAAGAACGACGTTCCAAATCGGCTAAGGTCTCCGTCTTGTCCGCCGCGATGTCCGTTCGGATCGGTTCGCACTCCGTCTCCAGCAGGTCGCCGAAATGTTTGATAAACTGCTCAATGAGCTCCGGCAGCTTATGTATTTCCGAGTAGGGTGACGGCAGGCTGGTGATATGCTCAATATCCTCGATGATTTTGATGGTCTCCGGATCGAGCACATAAGAGCGGTTGCCTTCGTAAATCGCCAGCATTTTTAGCGCCTTATCAAAGATGTCCCTCTGGTTTTTGAAGAACTTCTTGACGTCTTGTACGTCCTCCTCGTAGTCCAGGAGGGCGTCTTTTTCCTCGACAAGGTAATCGTAAAATGCTTTCGTTTCCTTAATTTTTTCAATCTGCTCCAAAGGTTTCCTGCCGCTTTCCAAAACAGTCTTGCCTGGATATCTCGCTTTGTCGTATTCATGGAGCAAATCCTTGATGCTGCCCTCGTTTCTGGAAAGCTCTGAGGAGGCAAGTTCCTTGAAGCGTGCCATCAGACCATCCTCGTCACCGGGCAGATCACTTCTCCCAAATACATTCTTTGCGAGGTGTTTAACGTTCTGCAACAAGGCGGATGAAATTTTCACACGCATTTTCACAAGGACACGATCCAGATATTCTCGTTTTGTCACATAGTTGATAATATTTAGGTCGCTTGGGACGATGCTTTCCCCGCCAAGCTCCAAGCGGATTTCCTGCTTTTTGAAAAGCGTCAGAACGATGCCTGCGATGTCCATATCCTTCCACCCGTAGGGTATTTTATTGAAATTATCCATCAAGGTTCGCATAGTGGTCGGCATGTTCTTATAAGAACTGCGGGTAACAACATCCCCCATCTCTCCAAGGGCCAGATGATTGGGAACGCTGGCCTCCATACCCTTGATCACAACCTGAGTATCCTTAACTGTGAGCACTTCCCGCAGGTCATCGTTGGTATGAAAGGGCTTGGTTATATAGTTTTGCTTTGTATAAATGCCTTCTACCAGTGTTTTGAAGGAGTCGTTAATCCTTTCAGACGGCTGTTTCTCTTTAATGTCGAGCTTATTGCTGTTTACATATAAATCAGCTTTTTTGAGAGCCTCGAAGATCAGCTCCCTGCATCGGTCCACTCGCTGCTTGGCTTCACGGGATTTGGTAGTTTTGATGTCCTCCACTACGTCGGTGGACGCTTTACCAGCGTTGCGGCGGATGTACCTCTCGATTTGCATAGCCTGCTCCATCTCGTTGATGAAGGACATATCGGGAGGAAGCGCGACAATGACGTTTCTTTCCCGCATGGACAGAGCTTTAAGTTCCGGCTCACTGGCACTACCATGGGCATACATAGGAGTCAATACTCGAATGCCGATTTCCTCTTTCTGGGCACCTCGCGGCCTATCGTCAATGATTGTGTTGAAAGAAAAATCATACCGATGATTATAGCGGTATTTTTTATTGAGACCAAACAAGGTTGAAAATATATCGTCGCCGACTTTATCGATGATTTCGCTTATGTCAATCCTGATTTCCCGGATTTCTCGGTTGATGTCCTGTTCATCGTTGGTTAGGAAGATAAATTGATTGCCGTTTTTGATGATCAGCTTCTGCTCCTCTAAACGGCGTAGGGAAGTGTCAATCCGCTTTTTAGCCTCGATTTTGTCCTGATCGATAGTTTGCAGCATGACCGTGGTGATATTTTCAAGGTTAGCGGGCAGCACATTGGAGATGTACTTCACCATAAACAAAACTTTCAAGACCTCCACATCGTAGGGCTGCAAGGCTCCATTATCAAACCCGGCGCTTTCGGCAGCCTTGATAATTACTGCCTTTATATTGTGATCCAAAAAAGTTTCAATCGTTCTGTAAAAAGCGTCGAAGGGAATCAGAATGCCGTCGTCGAAATTAGCGTACTGAACCGCCGCCTCTTGGAAGGCGTTGAGCAAGGAGCGTTCTCCTTCCGACAAATGCTTGCCGGACGCACCATGAGTTCGGATCCCCGTAAACACCGCTTGCAACAGGTTGAACTGATAAGGGATAAAGGGATATACATCCACAAAATCCTCTGCCGAATTGTACAGCCTCTTCTCCGGTGTGTCCGAAGAGAAGGTAATCAGGTTTTTGATCACGGCGGCTTTCTCGGCATATAAAAGACGGAGCTTGTCCGCCGCTGCATCGGTCTTGGCAAGCAGCCTCTTCTTAATGACTTCGTCGACGTTGGCGGAGGAAAGGGAAAGCCTCGTGTCAAATCGTCCGATAATTTTAGAGAAGTTATCTCGATCCACTTTAGTGATCGAGTCGATATCCTGCTGACTTGTGGCTATAACCCAAGCCTGTCCGCCGCATTCCGTGCCCAGGCTTTCCACGACAGTTTGTAAGTTCAGCATCAAACCGCTGTCGCTGCCGATGTACTGTCCAATCTCGTCGCATAGGAAGATGACAAAATGCTTTTTGCCTGTTTCCTTGGACTTCGCTTCTATGTATTCGCGCACCCGCCTCGCAAATCCGTTGATATCCAGAGAATAGTTCTCCTCGGATTTGTTGTACCAATTCCGCGCTGCATCAATACTCATCTTCGTGGTATCCGCAAGTGCCTGAACGATATTATCCTCTTCAAAATAGAAATCCTCACGAGCATCTTCCCATTCATGGCCCGAAAGCTCTTGGAAACGGGCACGGAAGCTATCATAGACGCCGTCCTTGATCATTTGTCGCTCCAAGTCGGCAATCCACGGCATGCTGCCGCAAAAGCCCTGCGTTTTATTAAAGACCTTCATGAAAACTTTGACAATGGCATCCTTGTTTGTCTTTGAGTCTGAATCAGCCTCAGCGTCAATATTGAATAGAACCACGTCTGCGCTGGTACCGGCTACCAGCTGCATATCCGCTAAAATGCGGCTGTCGGCTATCTTTCCATCAAAGTAACTAATGGCCTTTTTGCCGTTATAGGTGTCGCTTGAAAGAAGATAGGAAAGTATCTTAAGAAAATGGGATTTACCGCTGCCGAAAAAACCGGAAATCCAGACGCCCATTTTATCAGTACGGGTGGTCATGCCCTTGCAGTAGCCCCCAAAGAACTTGTCGAAATGGCGATTCAGTTCCTTTGTCACGACATACTCGTCCAGCTCCGCCGTGATAATTTCATTGGAGTCCTGACCAATTTTGACAACACCCTGAATTGGCCTGTCAATATTCTTTTGAAACATATTATATATTTTCATGCCGTCATTCTCCTATCTTTCAATCAGCTTGAAGGCCCGGTAATAGTTGTCGTCCGTGATTTCTCCAAACAGCCGTAGCTCGTTAGTATAGTCGCCGGGAAAGAACATGACCAGAGGATTCCTGTCTATCTTACTGTGCAGGTTATTTAGCACGGTATGAGAACGTATGACCGGCCAGGCTTTTCCCACCCCAGTCAAAAAGATAACGTCCCTCTCGGGTACGAGATTCTCAGCAATCTTTCCAATAACCAAATCGCCGTCAAGAGTCAGCCTCAGCGTTTTTTTGATGGGATTAATAATCGCCTCACTGGTTTTGACCCGCTCCATTTGTATGACCTTGTCAAGATAATTCTTTTCCCGCAGAACGTCCAGCATTAGCTTGTATAAATCAAATTCAATAATTCGCACATCGTCATGAGCATTGTTTACACGCTCTTTCAGATAGGATACATGGGCACGAACTGTCATTTCATCTTCCGGATTGTAATCAAAAATCCAGAAATTGATTTCATTTGCCGTGCCGCGCCCCGTGCGAAAGCTCTTCTCCAATATTTTAGGCTCAATCAAATCAAGCCGCTTATTAAGCGTCATCATCCGTCACACCTCCAAGAGCATAGCTTTGGCGTAAGGTTCGTTTTCTCCGTTGAGAAGAGCTGGGACTTTTGGATCGCCTATGGGCTTCAGGATAATTAACGCGTCCCCGTCTTTTTTGGCCAGCCCCGCTTCGCAAAGAATGTTCTTATAGGTGTTTCGTATGCGCACGAGGTTGTTCGGTGTCCAACCTGCCACAGTATTATCGTTTTGGACCTTGCGTTCAATAAAAATTAAAAAGTCCTTGTCATCAATTTCCGTTTGACCGAACAGAAATTTGTCCGAGTAAATCTCACGCATGAATTCAAAAAAAAGGCGGTCTGATTTGATGAGCGCCAGAAAAGCGATCAGCTTGGCGTCCTCGTCCCGTCCGTTTGCCACGATGGAAACCAGTGGCATTTCAAGTGTCCCAAGACGCTTCAACATTCTCAGGGGCAAATCGCGACGCCTTTTTTCTTTCTCAAGCTGATAGATATTAGCGGTCATCGACATTTCTATAATTTCCCCCCTTGTTTTCCCTTCACACAGCAACTGCGCAGTCCTGCGCATATCAGAAAACAGAAAGGGCATGTCCTTTATAGAGGACGTGTAAGGCAGATCCAAACCCATGACAGCATCCTCCTAATCTCCTTTTTGTTCCGGGATTATTTCCATCACGTCACCAATATCACAGGAAAGCGCAAGACAAATCCGGCTCATGACTTCCATGCTGACGGGTAGGTCTTTCGACAGCTTTGCCAGGGTGGTCGTGCTGATATCGGCAAGACTGAGTAAATCGGTCTTTTTCATTTTGTTGTCCAGCAAAATCTTCCATAACTTAATGTAGCTGATGGCCATAGTTCCAACCCCTTCAGATAAGTTAGTTTATTATACAAAAATAATATGCGCTTTTTCAACATAAATATCATATATAATAGAAAATATATCAGCTAATGCAAATATTATCTTTATTATCAATGATTATTTCAGTAGAAGCTTTTCAGAATTAGGTGGGTTTTGTATTTGAAATTTATATTTTTTAAAT
>OMOF01000645.1 GCA_900290375.1 Candidatus Desulfosporosinus infrequens | reverse complement strand
GCAACGTCACCTGCCGGGGCAGTAGGGCTAATGCAGTTGATGCCAGAGACAGCTGCATCTTATGGAGTGCAGGACGCCTATGATTCAACCCAAAATCTCGATGGGGGAACACACTTTCTGAAGGATTTGTTGGATCGTTTTCAGGGAAATGTTCCGTTAAGTTTAGCAGCTTATAATGCTGGTCCAGGGGCTGTAGAAAAATACAATGGGATTCCACCGTATAAGGAAACTCAGGCCTATGTGCAGAAGATTATGGCTGGGTTGAATCAAAATGAATGGAAGGCCTAATAGTTTAATCGGTTTGCTTCCAAATTCTAGTTAGTAAGGGAAGGGTTTGCTTTGAAAAGAAGATTTACTTTATTTACTCTGTTTACCCTGCTCATACTGGTTAATCTTCTCTATGCTGCCGATGCTCTGGCGTCTCCTACCATCAACCGCATTATGGGGGATGATCGCTATAAGACTGCAGTGGCGGTTAGTCAAACGGGTTGGCCTAATGGAGCAGCTAATGCTATTCTTACGACCGGAGAAAACTTTCCGGATGCCTTAAGCGCTGCCCCACTTGCTCATAAATATAATGCACCTATTTTACTGACCGAACCTGACGCGCTCAACCCCGACACCGCTATGGAGTTGCAACGTCTCAAGGTGAAAAAGGTTTACCTGATCGGTGGTTTAGGCGCACTTTCCGCCAATATAGAGACTCAGTTGGCCAAGTTGAGTATGAGCACTACTCGGATTGCTGGTCAAGACCGCTATGACACCTCGGTTCAAATTGCTAAACTCTTAGGGGCTAGTAAGGGCGCTTATGTCACAACTGGCTTGGATTTTCCGGACGCCGTCTCGGCCGCGCCACTGGCAGCCGCTCAGGGGATGCCAATTCTTCTCGTGCCGTCGGATGGGTTGCCTACCACCACGCAAAGTTATTTGACGAGCAGCAAGATCTCTCAGATTTATGTCCTCAATGGGAATAATGAACTGAGTGACAATGTTATAAGTCAACTTCCACAAGCAGAAGTCATCGCCGGAAATGATCCTTATGAGAGAAATGTCAATCTAATTCAGCGGTTTTCGGATACCTTGAATTTCGATGCGATCTATGTTGCTACCGGTAGCGATTATCCAGATGCCTTGGCAGCGTCGGCTTTGGCCCAGCAATCCCAAGCACCCGTGATTTTACTCCCACCGGATGGGGCCACAGATTCGTTATCCACGTTATTGCGTTCTAAGCTTGTGAATACCATCAATATTATTGGAGGATATGGCGCAATCAGTGCGCAGGCAGAAGCTAGTCTGCAAACTGCACCCGCTCAAATTGTTTCGGTAGACCCGATTACGGACAGCGTAGTGGATAAAACGAAGTATCAATTGCCCAAGACGGTTACAGCAACTTTAACGGATGGTTCACAGGTGCAGGTTCCCGTAACTTGGACTCTTTCATCCGTCAATACTGGACAAACCGCCGCTAATAACAGTTTGACTACTAATAATCCTAATAGCACGAGTTCGACATATGTCTATTCTGGCACGATAGCAAATTACACTGGTTCGGTGACTCTCACCCTGACGGTCGATCCTACTGCCGGAACGGTGCAATTTGACGTTCTTCAGGGTGTAGCAGTTCAAGGATATTCCTATGCGTTTCCGTCTGTTGTCTCGGGTACACTGAGTGATAATACGGTTCAACAGTATCCGGTGACTTGGGACGTCAGTTCAATGACCGCTTCTCTCTCGGCAATCGGAAGTTATACCTTTCAAGGAACCGTTGCGGGCGTCAGCCAAAAAGTGAATCTGACGTTGAATGTGGTAGCCGATACGCCCGTAAATAT
>OMOF01000710.1 GCA_900290375.1 Candidatus Desulfosporosinus infrequens | reverse complement strand
ACACAAAAATAATTGCAGTGACTTGATATTTTATATCATTTTAGACTTTCTGCAGGGGAATCATGTATAGTTAGCTATCCTCATTACTATCAGAAAAGAAAGTCGAAATTTATACCAATTTGTTGCAAAATTATGGGGATAAACCTAGTAAAATTACCGGGGACAAAATTATAAATCTACGATATTCTTAATCTCAGGCAGGGTAAGGAGAAGATTGAATAGTTAGAGACGTCTAATTACAATCGGTAAGGATATTACCTTATAAATCTCACAAAGGTAGCTAGCCTTTCTCTTCACCCACCCACTAATGTGACATCGCTCCGTCATTTCGACAATTGCGTCTTGATGTTGGATAAAGGAGATTGTTGATATGATTAGAAAAGCTGTTTCGGCGGATATTAAGGAAATAATGGATATTATAAGGGTGACAATTATTGAAATGCATTCCAACTATAATCAGCAATGGGATGAGACTTATCCGCAGGAAAAGGACTTTATCCGTGATATTAGCTGTGGCGATTTATACGTTTTAGAAAGAGATGGAAAGTTGATTGCTTTTGTTTGTGTGAATACTGTCGAACCTAGCGAATATAAGGGGCTTTGTTGGTCCCAAAGTAAGGAAGCAATGGTCATTCACAGAATGTCTGTCGATCCCGAATACCGAAGAAAAGGTGTCGCCAAGGAACTTATGATATTTGCAGAGGACTTAGCAAAGATAAAAAGTAATCGTTATCTAAAAACAGATACTTACTCAACAAATGATAAGATGAATGCGCTCTTCATAAAATGTGGTTATAATTTTATCGGAGAAATAAGGTTAATAGGAAAAGAAAAACCCTATTATTGTTATGATAAGGTACTGGGAGATGCTTAATAAGTTTAAGGCAGACTTGAAGGGGGAATGTGGTCTGTGGGCCGCCAATCCTTCACACCGTTATCTTCAATAATCCCTAAAGTGACATCTGTGACATCATCATAGGCTAACAAGTTATCTCGAATTCGGTGTTTGATGTCCTCAGCCTGAGCTAAAGTTAATCCTCTGCGCAGTTCAATGTAACTTTCAACATGATGAAAACGTCCTTCTTGTAAGATTCTCATTTTGTTAATATCCATAACATCGGGATCGGTTAAAATAATTTGCGAAACTTCGTCTTCGACTTCCTTGGGAGCAGAAACCCCAATCAGCCCAACCATATTGTCAAAT
>OMOF01000708.1 GCA_900290375.1 Candidatus Desulfosporosinus infrequens | reverse complement strand
AAGTGTATTATGAAATTAGTCAATTCATTGTAGAGCTTAGCGCCACCTGTTTTCACAGTGCAAAGAACGTGATAAATATCATTATATTATCACGTTCGTAAAGCTATTTTTTGTTTAAAAGACGGTGTAAAAGTTCCTACTGGCGGTAACTGGAAGCCATTACCACCTTGCATTTTAACGTTATACAGTAAACTATCAACTCGGTCGAAAAACTGTTCAGCAGTTTCAGCTCCACTAAAATACTGAGATAGGCCAATACTTAACGTAACTGGTCCCCGTATTCCCACTAAGGAAAAATTTTCACGGATCCGAAGCGCAATCTGACGGGCATCCTCCAAAGCGGCATGAGGTAATATTATTGCGAATTCATCACCGCCAAATCTAAAAACACCGTCGGTTGTCCGTACATTAGCCAGCATTATTTGCCCAAAGGTTTGTAATAAATCATTTCCGTTTCGATGTCCAAAGGTGTCATTATATTTCTTAAAATAATCCAGATCAATAAGTAGCATGGCTAGAGGAGTATCATTTTGATTTGAACGACCTACTTCAAGCCTGATGCGATCTTGGAAAGCGCGGAAGTTTCCTAACCCGGTAAGTTCATCGCTGTTTGCGACTCCAACTAGTTTACAATGATCTATGCTTACTTTCTCAACTAAAAGCAACAGTATAATAGATAACAAAGAAGCTATAATTGTACGTTGCCACTGGTTATGGATTTGTTGAGTAATCACAATTAAAATAACTACACTTAATCCCCAGTAACGAGATACGCCTTTGTATTTTAAATTAACCAATTCCGGTGCCCCCTTGAAGAAGTTTTTCCACGCGCTCCATTGTATAGTATTGTGCGGTTACTTGTTTATCGACATTTTTAGAGGTTTTCTGAAGCTATGATTGATAACGATCATAATTTACCAATTGAATATCTAAACAAAGATATTACTTGCTAATCAGTTCACACAGAGCTAACATTATTACAAGCTATTTCCTGATCGTTTTGGACGGGACTGCCTATTATTTTGACAACCCGGGAGGATAATGAGGGGAAAATACGGAATGGTTAAAGGAGAATTATCCGGAGCCAGATCTTGTAAAAAGGAGAGATTGTAGCGGTTCTGGACGTCATCAAATATCTGGAGAACTTCAGAAAGGTATCTTGGCAGGAGGAACCGGGCCTAGAGCGGATAGGCTTATTGCAATGTGGCGAAGAGCTGCAATAGATTTGTGATTGGCAGGGCTCACAATGAAATACATAAGGAGATTGTTGTCCCATAAGTTGAAGGATGAGGTGAGGGCATGGCAGAAGCATTGAAGGCTATGTACAATCAAGAATTTTTGCGTTGCTTTGGTGAGAAAGTACATTCTGTGTACAACCCTTTCGATATGGAGGGTTTCGTCGCAGCTGCGATGGACGAAACGTGGGATGGGCTTGAACTTAAAGCCCGGATGCGGCGTATAACAGAAACACTGAGGACGTATCTACCGATTCGTTACAAAGAGGCGCTTCGCGTGTTATTTGCAATGGATGAGACTTGCATAGGGTTTCCGTACCTGTTCTTTCCTGATTTTATAGCGGTATTCGGGCAGGAAGAGGAACACTGGGAACTTTCTATGAAGGCATTGGAACGGTTCACTCAAAGATCGTCATCAGAATTCGCGATAAGATCGTTTTTGATGAATGATCCAGAGCGAGTGATGTGCCAGATGAGAATCTGGTCGCAGCATCCAAGCGAGCATGTCCGTCGGCTTGCGAGCGAAGGTTGCCGTCCCCGTTTGCCGTGGGGAGTGTCACTTCCAATGTTCAAGAGTGATCCAACTCCGGTAATTCCTGTGCTGGAACGGTTGAAGGCAGACCCATCGCTTTATGTGCGCAAGAGCGTTGCCAATAATCTTAACGACATTGCAAAGGACCATCCTTCGGTCGTACTCGAAACAGCACATCGTTGGAAAGGTGTGTGTCCGCACACGGACTGGATTCTACGGCAGGGTTGCCGAACTTTGATCCGCAAAGCTGATCCCGAAGCCATGGAATTATTCGGATACGCAAATCCGAATGCCGTGGCTTCACTTGTAACAGGTGCCTCATTTTCGGTACTACCGTCTAGACTGGCGATTGGCGAGAGTTGTGATCTGCAATATGAGTTTTGTATCCGGGAAGGTGATCCGGTCCACATCCGAATCGAATATGGGATCGATTTCGTGAAGGCTAGGGGCCATACATCACGTAAATTGTTCCTGTTGTCGGATAAAACAGTGTCTGGGGGTACACGTCTTACAGGGAGTAGGACGCATAACTGGTCGAACTTGACGACCCGCCACCATTATCCTGGCGAGCACAGGGTTGGACTGTTGGTGAACGGGCGAGAAGTTGCCAGTGTGATATTAGTGCTATGTAGTTCTGATTAACAGACGAAGATGTTTCGCCCGGTTGTAGGGCCGCTTTAAAATGCCAGCTCAATCTTAAAACTAAATAATATTTAAGCCAGCCAACATGACTATAATTATGGCAATGGGAGCAACAATTCGTACTAAAAACATGTAAATCTTGTGTATACCGTCATTGGAAAGCTCACCGTGGTTGCTGAATTCCTGTTTGACATTCTGGTACCCCCAGAACCAACCAACAAACAAAGCAATAAAGATCCCACCCAGCGGTAAGAGAATATTGGAAGTAACAAAATCGTAAAAGTCAAAAAGGTTCTTACCAAATACTAATACATTAGCCAAAATGCTATTTGATAAAGTAGCTGTCGAACCAACGAGGGCTATACCAACTACAGTCGCGACTGTAGATTTTGCACGTGACCAATTAAGTTTTTCTCGCATAAAGGCGACAGGCACTTCCAGCAGGGAGAGCATTGCTCCAGTTGCTGCGATAGATACCAAGATAAAGAATAGAACCATAAAGACATTGCCAAAAGGCATTGCGCTAAAAATGGCGGGAATTGTTATAAATAAAAGAGATGGTCCGGCATCAGGTTTGATGCCAAACGCAAATACTGCTGGAAAGATAGCAACTCCTGCCATAATTGAGACCAAAGTGTCTGATAGCATTACTGTTAACGCTGTAGCTGGCAGATTCTGATCGTCACTTACATAACTTCCATAAGTAATCATGGCACCCATACCAATGCTCAACTTGAAAAAAGCCAGTCCTAAGGCTGCTAATATTACAGTAACGGTAATTTTATGAAAATCAGGATTAAAAAGATAATTCAGACCTTTATTTGCTCCGGGGAGAGTTAGTGAGCGAATATCGACAACGAGTAAGAGCAGGAAAAGGATAGGCATTAGGATTTTAGTTACTCGTTCAATCCCCTTGGTTACACCAGTCATAATAATTGCGCCTGTTACTAACAGTACTAGTAGCTGCCAAAATAACGGTTGAGCAACGCTTTTGCTCAAAGAGCTAAAAATTGCTGAGGTAACCTTGGTCTGGGTCGATGAAATCGAACCAGTTGCTGCTTTGAAAATATAAGCGTAAACCCAGCCTGCCACACATGTATAAAAAGCCATGATGAGAAAAGCGCTGATTACACCTGCTACCCCAACTAGGAACCATGGTTTCCTAGGGGCTAGCTGTTCAAAAGCCTCAACTGCATTACGTTTAGTACGTCGGCCAATCATTAACTCAGCAATCATTACTGGTAAACCGACTAGAGTAACACAAATCAAATACACAAGAATAAATGCAGCTCCGCCATTTTCGCCAGTGACATAAGGAAATTTCCATATATTACCTAGGCCTACTGCCGAACCTAAAGTAGCAGCGATTACACCGATATTACTTGTGAATCCTTCTCTGTTTGTTACAGATTTGTCCTGCACAATCTTCACCTCCGACCCTAAAATTAAACATATTATGAGTTGTTTCGACACGCACAGAGTATTTTAGCATTTTAATTGTGTACGGTCTACAGTTTTTTAATACCAAAATGCCGGTTGGAGTTGTGGTAACCTGCAAAACAAGGGGACAGTTAGTGTGCCACGAAGGGCGCTTTATTAATCAAGCCACTGAGTTAATTGGTTTATGCAGGTTTTAAAAGTAGATCAAATAAAGTCGCTTGTGAAAATTTTATTGTTTTCTGAGCGATTATAGAAGAAAAAACAAATTAATGTGGCGATAATACCTATGATAGCCATTCCCACAAAGCTTTCATGAAATGAAAGAATTCGGGCTTGCATGACCGTATGGTTGATTAGATGAAAACTCTGAAAATCATCGTTATAGATAGTACCAGCAATGGCCACTCCCATACACATTCCTAGAGATCTGGACATATTCAAAATACCTCCGGCAACGCCAACGTGCTCAGGTGGTATACTTCCCATTACCGAACTATTATTAGGAGAAGTAAACATTCCCATACCTACCCCGACCAAAGTTAATCCTAATATGTCGATATATATCAAAGGCCTTTGAGGGAGGGCTATTAACACGATTTCTCCAAGAGTAGCAATTGCCATCCCACAGCTCGTTAATATCCTACTGCCTATGCGATCAGCAAGGGCTCCTGAAATAGGGGAAACAACAAACATCGCTAACGATACTACGGTCAAGATAAGTCCTATATATAATGCGGGAAGTTTCAAAATCCAGTCCAGATAGAAAGGCATCAGAAAGATAGTACCAAACATCAGTGCATACGAGAGTAAACCAGTGATATTCCCACTGGTAAAGACGCTGATTTTAAGTAAATCTAGATTAATCATAGGATTTTTGTATTTTTTCTCCCGCCAGCCAAAGAGCAACACAAAAATAATTACACCAACAAATTCCGTAATTATTTCGGTCGATGACCAGCCTACTTTATAGCCACTTTTGAAAATGAGCACTAAAAGAACCAAGGGTGGGGTAAAAAGAACAGATCCTAAATAGTCAAACCGAGTAGTATAAGGGTTAGTCTTATCTTTAGGCAGGATAAAACTGGCAAGAAGCGTACCGACGATCGCCACGGGAATATTAATATAGAAGACCAAGCGCCAGCCAAAATGGGCAATCAGCAGTCCTCCAACCGATGGCCCTATAGATAATCCTATCGCTTGAGCGGAACCCTGTATTCCAATAGCTTTGCCCCTGCTCGTTTTTGGAACAGCTGAAGTAATGATAGCAATAGAATTTGCTTGCAACATGGTAGCGCCAAGAGCTTGTAAAACTCTTGCAGTTATCAGAAAAGACATCGTCATCGACACACCACATAGCGCGGAGCCTATCCCAAAAATAGCGAATCCCAATGTGTAAAAAAACTTTCGACCAAGTCTATCCGACAAACTGCCCAACAAGGTTAAAAGAGATGTTAATGTCAGAAGATATGCAATAGTAACCCATTCAACCATATCCATTCCAACAGAAAAGACACTACTTAAAGTGGGCATAGCGACATTAATAATACTAGCGTCCAAGGCAGCCATAAATGCACCTATGCACACTGTACCGACCACAAACCAATGATAACTTTTACTCTTTTGAAACGGAATCTTCTCAACCAATGAAAGCCCCCCTAATATATGGTTCGATCTTACATTCTAATTCTCGCCTTTTTAGGAATACTCCTTCTTTATCAAAAAGTATTAGTAATATTACATCTTACCATACAATACGGCCATTTCGGCAAAAACTATAAGCAGCATATAGATAATTATGGAAATGTGACTGAGTAAGTTTGCTGGTTTGTAGTCTAGTTACGCCATTCGTTAATGGCGCAGTGGACAGCAACCATTAGACCGCTTGTTTGAAGTTAGGCAGGCCTTTAACACTAAACCTGTGGACAAACCTGTGGACAACCGGACGAAAACATGTGGATAAGTGGGAAGTAATGTGGATAACCATATTTCTAAGTTGGATATATACGGGCATCCCTAGACTTGTTAGAACCTAATACATCAAGAAGTGGAAGACGGATCTCCTGACATACAGAAATCCAACTTCCACTTATATTTTTGCATAAGGTTCAAAAATGCGCGTTTTCATGGTGCTACCAACACCCCGAATTTTTCCTTCCTTTTAAAAAGCTATTCTCTGTTGCTGACCACCTTTTAAAGGGGATGCTAAGTGTAATTGATATGTTTTTTGCCGATTTTTTGCTACTGG
>OMOF01000816.1 GCA_900290375.1 Candidatus Desulfosporosinus infrequens | reverse complement strand
TATGATGTTATAGGGAAAATATAGAGTAGTTTTCATAAATATAGGCATAAAGTAGATATGTTGACAATTTGCAAACAAGTTATCAACATAGTTATCCACAAAGTGTGTATAACTTAATATTACATATCTATAATATTAATATACATATAATAAAGAAGATGGCTTAACGAAATAGAACGCAATATTGATCCGCGAGTGGAATGAGATTCCATAAGGATAAAAAGGTTCTTCTACGATGCCAGATAAGCGTAATACAACTACTTGCGAGCGGGTCGCTGGCATGGGAGGAGGTTCTCCCATGGCTAGAAAATGTAGCGCTATGGCATACTCATTCTTCCGTGGAACGGATTGTTTTGCCAGATAGCTTTTGCTTAGTGGATGATATGCTTAAGAAATTCACGGACATTGTGGATAAACTTTGGGTCTATACAGAAACCATGCAAGCTAATATTGACACAATCATGGACAGAGTTGGGGTATCAATAGTAAAAAAATAGAAGAGAAACTTGGCAGAACCATTAAATACTAGGAAACTGGTAAATAAGTGGAATGCAATTGTTTCTTATTCAGAATGGAAGGGTGAAAATTATGTCAGCAATCGTAGTTATGGGTACACAGTGGGGCGATGAAGGCAAAGGTAAAATTGTCGATTATTTAGCAGAGCAGGCAGATGTGGTTGCACGTTATCAAGGGGGCAACAATGCTGGTCATACTGTAGTGGTAAAAGGCAAAGAATTTAAATTGCATTTATTACCATCTGGGATTTTATATAAAGGCAAAACTTGCGTGATTGGCAATGGCGTAGTCATTGATCCAGGCGTGTTGTTAACTGAAATTAAAGGAATGCATGACAAAGGTTTTTCGACGGAAGGTCTTAAAATTTCCAATCGTGCCCAAGTGATTATGCCTTATCACCGTCTAATTGACGCAGAAGAAGAAAATTATCGTGGGGAGCACAAGATTGGTACTACGAAACGTGGTATTGGTCCATGCTACATGGATAAAAACTCTAGATGTGGTATCCGTATGGTTGATTTGATGGATGCAGAAGAGTTTTCTGCAAAACTAAAACGCAATATTGAAGCAAAAAACCATTTATTAAAAGAAATATATGGTGTAGAAGGTTTTGATTTTGAAACCGTTAAAAAAGAATATCTTGGTTATGCCGATGAATTACGTCCTTATATTGCAGATACATCCGCTGCTTTGAATAAGTCCATTAAAGCTGGCCAAAAAGTATTGTTTGAAGGCGCGCAAGCAACGATGCTAGATTTGGATCATGGTACATATCCTTATGTTACTTCTTCTAACCCAATTGCTGGTGGTGTATGTGTAGGCGCAGGAATTGGACCTACTAAGATCAGCAACGTAATTGGCGTGGTAAAGGCTTATACGACTAGAGTCGGTGAAGGACCTTTCCCAACAGAGTTGTTTGATGAAATGGGAGATCATATTCGTGAAAGCGGTCATGAGTATGGTACAACAACAGGTCGCCCACGTCGTTGCGGTTGGCTTGATGCTTGTGTTGTAAAATATGCCGTTGACTTAAGCGGTATTGACTATATGGCGATCACTCGTCTTGATATTTTAGATCAAGTAAAAACGCTAAAAATATGCGTTGCTTACAAACACAACGGAATTGTCATCGATGAATTCCCTGCTAGTCTTAAAGTCTTGGCAGAAGTAGAACCTGTATATGAAGAACTTGCAGGTTGGGAATGTGATACCACAACGATTCGCGAATATGCTGATTTGCCATTGAATGCACGTCTTTATTTAGAGCGTCTTAGCGAAGTGGCAGGTGCTGCGCTAGGTATCGTATCCGTTGGACCTGGTCGTGATCAAACCATCATTATGCATGAAATGTTCAAATAGGTGATATAAATGCCAAATGTAACGTTACAAGATATCGTTGATTGTTTTTCACTCGAAGTATTAACTCCTGATCGTGATCTACAGTGTTCCGTTACAGTATCTGATATTAACCAGCCAGGACTTGTCCTGGCTGGTTATAGTCAGTATTTTGATAAACACCGTGTTCAAGTCGTGGGGACTACAGAAACTGAATTTGTAAAATCCCTCGATGCAGATTTGGCTGATGAACGAT
>OMOF01000642.1 GCA_900290375.1 Candidatus Desulfosporosinus infrequens | reverse complement strand
GTATTTAATTCCAGCGTTATCAGTAGCGGTATAGGTGAAAATATATTTATTCTGTCAATGGTATTGAATAATAACTTCAATTAGTCTTTTGGAAAAAAGACAAAGCTATCTGATATAATTTAGTAGGATACTATTTTACTAAACCATAGAAATAGAGGGATTTTTTTATGATGCAACTGTGCCAAGAAGATAAAGCTCGTGTGTTAAGTGCTATAAAAGTAGGACATATTGATGCTGCTGATTTAAGTTTACCTAATCTAATTGATACAATCATTTTAGCTATGAAACGGAAGAATCTGCTGGCTCCGTTAGCAAATTGTCTAGAAGATAAACGTTCCGATAATAAAAAAATCCCTTTTGATATTCTACTCACCTTAGCGGTTACGGCCAAATTAAAGCTCAAAACAAGTCTTACAGATGTCCCTTTTGCAGTCACTGATGCAGAATTGCTTGCGGAGTTGGGTTGGAATGTATGGGACACAGAAAGAGATTTAGAAGAAGGCCTCTTTTCGGAAAATGTCATGCGTAGAATGATTGCCAAATATGACAGTGATGAATTCATTGGATTTTACAATCGGTATATACAGAAGTATGTATTGCCAACGCTACAATTTCAACCAACCGTTCATATTCTAGACTGTACCAAAATACCTGTAAATCTCGATAATGATAATTACGAAAAGGCTGGCATTGTTAAGCTAGACGGTGAACTTTTTAGAGGATATAAGCTAGGGGTCTTGCGCGGCTTATTGGATGATTCTGGAGCGGTTGAAGAGGTGGTTTTAGGAAGCATTCAGACCCACGACATTGAATTATGCAGACAAATGCTCAAAACCACGTCTTGTTTCAAAGAAAAGGATATTTTAATCAATGACCGTGTCTTTTTATCACGTGATATGATGAATTTTTTAAAAACAGAACGTGGCGTTGATACGTATATCCCAGCAAAGCAGAATATGACCATCTATCGAGAAGCTGTTAGTCTGGCACAATTTGCTGGAAAATGGTCAAAACACCCCAACAAAAAGCGTAAGACGCAAGAAATCCAATGGGTATGCAATCTCGGTGGGTTCTGGGAAAGCGATACGCCGGGAAAAGATGTTCCCATCAATGCGGGTGTTGTACATGATACAAAAGATGACACCTACTCTGTATTTCTAACTACGGACGTTCATAAAACGGCGCGCCAAATTTTGCAGGTTTATGAAATTCGTCCTGAAATTGAGGAGGATTTCCGGCAACTCAAAGATTTTTGGAAACTGGAAGATTTTAAAAGTACGCAATACACCTATATTACGTTTCACATCGTTATGACATTGATTGGCTATCTCTACTTCCAAGTTTATAAAAACATAGAGGAAGGACAGAAATATCAAGGCAAATCATTGCCAGTTGTGCTAAAAAATTATAAGAGTAAGAAGGCTCCATCCGTGATCATCTATGTTGGGCAGTATTTTGCTGTCTTTCCATTTTTGGAATTCATACAGTTATACGCTACGTGTAGCCCAGAGATACGAACACAACTTGATCCGATCTTAGGTCAAGTATAACCCTTCTTTCTGACAGATTCCAAAAGACTAATTGAAGGAAATAATCATTAATTCGGATAAATAATATAAGAATAACAAAAACTAGCTATGGTAAGTTATCATTGATACTTTGTATACCCCATTGTTACCTTACCGATCTCGCAAATTACAATAGCATCTTACGTTAAAGGAGGTC
>OMOF01000637.1 GCA_900290375.1 Candidatus Desulfosporosinus infrequens | reverse complement strand
TTAAACACAGCTGAGATGGGCTTGTGGTGAGGGTTATGGAGTTTTTGGTTTGAATTGTGTGAATGGATAATAGGACTAGGTACGTTCGTTGGAACATGTTTGTAGGGGTTGGGTTAGACAGTTTTAGGGTATGGTGGGCGCAAGGGAACATATAGCGTATGTAATTTCTGCCAGTGCTTTTGAAATTTTCTCCATGGTTTGATGAGAGCTTTCAAGCCACTTTATGGAAGAGGGAGACTCAAATGCAACATTGAGTCTCCCAATCTTTTTAATAATTACAATCAGCATTAAAATACGTTTATACGACAGGATAAGCTAATTTTCAGTGAAGGAAAACATTACATGGAAAGAGAATAAACTAATTTGGGAATTGGGAAGATTGAGGAAATTTACTGACATCGTGGAGTGATAAGAAAGCGATTTGTGTAGGATTCTTGTAATCCTACGTAGGTTCTGTTGTATCCACACTGATATCATTCCTTTAATTTCCTTAAACAAATTAATAAGGAGTGTTTCAAAAATGAACTATGAAAAGATTGCGGAAATGGTCCACAGCCTAGTAAAAAACCCAAATGATCTGACATCATATGAGCAAAGGATATCTTCAGTCAAAATATTGCCCCGTGAATTCTCCATAATACAAAAAGTTTTTTCTAAATATGAATTAAGTGGAGATGCTGTAACAATTAGAGTAATCCCAGATGGTACGTGGGCATAACGAAGATGGCGAATCAGCTCGATCATGAAATTTCAACCATAATAAATGATATACTAAACAGTTCTAATCTCAGCCGTGAAATGATGCACCTGATTCAATCCTCGTTAAATGCTGAAATCAAGAACGGTGAACCATTTAAATGGGCACACCTGACTATATTAAGTTGTGAGTGTGTGAGTGAAGTGAATGAAGTCGTGCTGCCAGGTGCGGTTGCAATGGAATTATCCGCTCTGGCAGCAGATATTTTTGATGATATTCAGGATCAGGATAATGATAATCTACCTTGGCGTCAAATCCCAATTGCTAACGCTTTGAATCTTGCTATTTGTTTAAGTATGTTGAGCTATAAGGCTTTTTCGAAGTTATCTGATGATACGGATAACAGACTCTACGGGGAAGTTAGTCAAATACTTAGCCATATGTGGATAACGGCCAGTGATGGTCAATTTCAAGAGGTCCTCTTAGACACTTGTGAGAAAGTTACGCTTGATCAATATTTTGAGCTCGTTAAGAAAAAGTCAGGAAGTTTAACGTCCTGTGCCTTTAAATTAGGCGCAACGTTAGGTGGCGCGTCGGAAGAATTGGTGCTCCAATTAGGATATTTTGGGAAATACTTTGGTGTTATGGGCCAAATTAGAAATGATTTGAATGATTTCTTAAGCTTTGAGAAGAAAAAGGATTTTGTTAATCATAAAAAAACCTTGCCGTATGTCTACCTTTTGAACATTCTGAAAGGCGATGCAGCTGAACAGTTTAAAAAATTAACGCATATAGAAGTCAACGGGTTACAAGGTTTTGGTAAAGAAGAACAAGATTATTTAAAACAGCTGGTCGTGGATGAAGGGGTTGTACATTACTGCAGAGTGATGTATGAAATGTTCCGGGAAAAGGCAATGGAAATTATTAAAACAATTCCCGTACCAGAAAAGCGCAAGGAGAAGCTGATCAAACTTGTTGAAGAAGATATTTAGGCGGCAAGCATATTACATTGCTAGTGTCGCCTTTGTTTTATTGACGATCATATATTTTGTAGCAATTATTAATCAGCCCTATGTTGGTCTCGATCTTAAAAACTATCATGGACAATGGATTGTTGCTGACAGTGATCCTTATGGTGAAGGATACAAGCTAGGAGTTCGAGTTGGCGATATAATATTAAGAATTAATAACCAAGAGACGGGAGATTATCGCCTCGTTCAAAAGTGGGATGAGGTTGAAGACGCTTCAA
>OMOF01000860.1 GCA_900290375.1 Candidatus Desulfosporosinus infrequens | reverse complement strand
AGCGATGATTTTATGCATGAGGAGATTATTACGTTCAATCACAATAAATTTAGTGGTTTTTATGAATTTATCCCCATAGGTCCATTGTGGCAAATCGCCTAATAAATCAGCTCCCATGAGGAAAAATAATTCATCATGGGGGAATTTTTCTTTAAAGTATTCCATGGTCGCATAACTATGGTGCTTACCTGGCAAGGCATTCATTTCATAGGTACTAAAATCGAAGAGGGGATTTTCGGCGATGGCTAATTTTAGCATCGCAACCCGGTGTTCATCGGGAGTTGTAATTTCCTTGTCGCGGCGTTTCGTAGAAGAGGGAAGGAAAATTACTTTATCTAACTCTTCTCGCTCAGCGATGGTATTTGCCGACCATAGATGACCGTTGGTAATGGGGTCGAGTGATGAACCATAAAGTCCAATTCGCATATCCTCACCTACCTGTTTTTTACTTATTAGCGTTTCAATCATTTTTGTTTGTTGTTAGTATATTACTAATAAGTAAAAAAAGCAAGTGTTTTTATTATGAATTTTCACAATAAGAGGAGGAATCGAGGAAGATAAAATTACAATTAAAACCATAAATGTTAAAAAATATGTACAAAGCGAATGATATAAAGTATAATTATTTTGAAATAATGGAAAAAAAAACCTTATAATAAAGGAACAGATTCTTATTTTGCAAAAGTATGACATTTGAGGAGGCAATCACATGAAATGGTTTAGTAATTTGTCGATTAAAAAGAAAATTTTCTCTGTGGTTTGGGTAATGATGCTATTTTTAACTGTTGTATCTTGCACTGGGTATTACTATTTGCAAAAATCCAATATGGACACGAATGACATGTATGAAAATAACTTGCTAGTTGTACATTATTTAGATGATAGTCGCAGCCAGTTGCGGGCGGGTGAGGCTGATTTAGTTAAGTTGTTGATCGTGAAAGATGAAGGAGAACGAGGGCGCATTAAGGAAGATTTTGCACAACGCAAGAAAATAAATAATGCGGACATTGCAAAATATGAGCAAACGCAGTTAGACTCCTTCGAACAGGAAAATTTATCTAAGTACAAAAAGCATTTACAAGCATATAGACAAGTAGTAGATCAGTATATTATTCTGACTGATGAGGGAAAATTTGAGGAAGCAGGACAATTTTGGAAAACAAATATCGGTCCGAAGTTGGAAGAGGCTGTGGGTGATGTGG
>OMOF01000754.1 GCA_900290375.1 Candidatus Desulfosporosinus infrequens | reverse complement strand
CGATAAATGTTTGCCCCGAGCTTTTAATTCTACGAAAAATACCCGGCCATCAGGAGATAGTACAATCCTATCTGGCACACCTGCCATACCCGGCGAGGTGAATTTTAACGCTAAACCACCTTTGGCTTTGACTGCATTCCTGAGTTTTTGTTCGATTACTTTTTCTCTCAAGGCAACCCACCTACTTTTACAGTTTTAACGGCAACCGCTGAAAACCGCGCCCTGTCTGGGTTTAAGCCTATTAGGTTGCCGAATTGCCGAAAATTACACGTTTTCCTATAAGTATATGCGAATAGGCGTATTAGGCAGTTATACCTCTCGCGGGTATACGCCTAATTACCCTATTCTGTATACTTTATATAGATATATAGGCAACTTAGGCAACTAACACCCTCAAACCCACTACCCATGCGCCTTTCAACGGTTGCCAATATTGGTTGCCTTCTGACAACACCGGCAACCTTAGACTCTTATATATCCTCGTTGAACACCATAAACCCTAAATTTGATCTTTCCNNAGCGTGATCTAATATGCTACGAATCTCCCGCGACTGAACCCCGGAAAGTTGCTTAGGATCGCCACCAAAGCACTCACACCATACTTCTATGGCGCAAACCCTAGTGCGCCTCACAGTACCCCCGCCGCTCGTAAAATCCCCTGACAGGAACAACCGCCTTGCGCTTAAGTCCCTGGTGCCCCAGTCTTCCGGAAGCAGCGTTTCTAGGTATTCATACACCATACCCACTTTGTCGCTTTCCTCCGTGTGCTCTGCTTGAACAGTCAATGCGTAATTAGCAAGCTCATCCTTGAGGTACAATTCCTCCCCGGCAATATAGGCTTGGACTGCCTCGGCCCAAAGCTGATCAACGTTTAAATCGTCCCATAGGCTTTGTTTACCTGCCCCCACGTTCACTGGCCAGAAACGCCTGCCGCCAGTTTTATCCCGTAGGCACTCGTAGTCGTTGGTCGTTCCGATGAAGATACACTGCCTTGGAAAGACACCCGTCCGTCGCCCGTAAGCTTCGCGGAAAATATCCTCTTGCTTAGAGATAAAGTGCTTCAATGCATCAATATCAGCTTTCTTGGCAGCCGATAGTTCGCCCACTTCAATTATCCACACACCTTGCAATTGCTCATAGGCTTCCTTCCCAGTAACGGTTGTCAGGCTGTCTGAAAACCATTTGCCTCCGAGCTTTTTTAGAATATAGCTCTTGCCAAGTCCCTGTTTACCAATCAGGAGAAGCATAAAGTCGTACTTGCATCCGGGGGTTAGTACCCGCGCTACTGCGGCGGTCAACGCCTTTCTTGTTACAGCTCTTGTATATTCGTGATCTTCCGCACCAAAAAAATCAATCAGCAAGGTGTCGAGTCGTTCTACTCCGTCCCAGACCACGCTGTTGAGGTAGTCCTTTACAGGATTAAATCTGTTCTTTTCGACAATCACGGACATCGCGTCCATCGTTTTACCTACATGGCTTATATCATAGCCGTGCTCTAAATAATGCCTAAGTGCTGCATCGTCCGGGTCTGACCAGTTAGAGCCATTATCTATACCACGCCAAGGTAAATCCTTTAATAGCTCGATTCGATGAGCAAACTCGTTACGCCCCACAGTCCCACAAAGCCGTGGATCATGCTCCATGATTAACCGGATGTTGTCGATGGTCGCCTTCAACGTGCCATCGTTTTTATACTCCAATCGTTTAGCCCAGTCATCGTCCCTAGGCTTAAAATCTTCCAATGCCGCCGCCATACTCTCGGACATAAGCTGCTGTTTAACTGCCCCATCATTGACGGCAAGTTCCTGCATCGCCATAAAGGAAGGCCGACGGTTGGCAGGTGTGCCTTCTGCTATTCCGTCGTCTTGGGCACCATATTTGTGGATGCGCACCAAATCGAAGGCGTTGACCAGTTTGCCGCTGACAGGATCTGTGCCATGATGGCTATACGCGAATGTGTCATTGTCGTAAAGCACCAAACCCCCGGAGGTAGAGCCTCCCAAGTACGTATATCTGCCCTCCATATCGCAGGGTGTATACACGTCACTTAGAAACTGCTCCAATGCTTCGGTTATAGAGTACGTGCGGCAAAAGGCTCCGACAATCCCCTTCTTTTCAAGTGGGTCGCCTTGCTTTTCCGCTGACTTCTTGTGTTGCTGGCTAACCCTTGAAGAGACTGTCCAACTAGAAGCGTCTTTCCAATCGTGGTACTTTGCGAGGAATACATCCGGCTCAAGCCAGGGTTCATCTTGGAATTCGAACACATGCTCCCCATCGATGGACGTTGAGGGCCAGTACATAAGCCTAGCAGGTTCAAACGTTGTATCATCGAACATTTCAAGTCCGACACCTTCTGCTATCTTACGAGCGACGGCCTGATATTCGTCCGACGTAACCCTTCGTGCCAGGGGGATAACAAGCCGCAGCCTTGGGGCCTCTGCCGTATGCTTGTGCGTGCTATAAACACAGCAAGCATAATTGTTGAACAGTGTGATATCATCCCAAACGCCCGGTTGAGCATAATCCATGTCGAGCGTAATCAGGCTACGATACTCTACAAAGCCTGTCTTGCGTCTGCCGTCTTTCAGTGAGCCACCGACGAAACCACCGCAATCTTTCCGATCGTCCTGCTCGGTTTTAGGCATACGCCTGTATTCGGCTACGGTCTCAGAAGTTCTTTGGGTATCTTCAACTCTACTAAGAAACTGAGACCAGGTTAGTTCTGTATTAGTCCATTTTTTCTCTTTTCGTGAGTTTCCGGTGGCGATTGTGATTAGGCCGTCGTGCTTTAGACTATTCACCTTGACCCACCCCTCTGAGCAGTTTAATGGCTATATCTTTCACCGCACACATTTTGGTACTACTTACCCAGAAAGCACAACGCACTTCTACGCAAAAACATCTATCCCTTTGGGCCGCCATTGAAATCTCACAAAAACGGAGCACCTTTTCATTTTCTTCCATCGGTTTACATCCCCACTCTTTCTTTAAGTTAAACACAAAGTTTCTAAGCATTATTAACGTTTAATTCAAACTTACTTAGCCCTTCTTGTATTATCCTCAGGTTTTCGTTATCCCCAACAAATGCACAAATGCCTGGAAATTCACAGAAAATCTGTTCAAATGTTGAGGATAAAAAATCTGCTTTTACTTTAATCCACAAAGACGAGCAAGTTCATCTTCATCATTCATCCAAAGCGGCTGCTCGGTATCTGCAGACGGCAAATCCACCTTATTCAGTGCTTAGCCAACAATGTTTTAACAGAGCTATTCCATCGTCATAATCAAGGTTCATATGGTTTTCCTCCAGATTTAATTTTTAGAGCACAGAAGGCTCTAAAGTATTATCCTCAACATTTTGGATGAAAACCATTGTAATAAGTTGTTTTTTGTAAATGTTGGGGATAACGAAAACCTGATGATAATATAAAAAATCATGAATTCATGATTTCTTGTAGAATTCCGTCTCGAATCCGTCTGCCCTTAAAGGTAAACCCTTAGCCCAACTTATCGGCTGGCCCATAACGTTACACACATCTTCCAGTGAGCCCATGCCCACAGGTGCTGATATAATAATCTCGTCATGGACGTGCATCGCGATCCTGTAGCCAGCCTTATCTACCCTCATCATGGCGTCAGCCAGACAATCGCGAGCTACCGCTTGAGTAATGTTTTCCACCAATTTTGGCCCATAGGTGTCTATGCGACACCATTGTCTGTTCTCACCAATGCCCTCAAAGTTAAGGCCCTCGCGCCCAAATTTATTAAGCTCTATTTTAGGCTTAATGTAGGAGAGCTTCCGGCCCGAAGGCAGTGTAAGGAATAAGATTCCGCTTGTGCATTGGAATTTTATATTGCCGACAGTTTGGGGTGTTTTCTCCTTTACCGCTTTGAGAGCGGCTTTATCAACATCCCACCAAAAGCGGGTTATATTAGGGTTGGCGGCTCTCCACGCTTTAACCAGTCCGTCAAGTTCCTCTTCCTTTAGCCCCATATCTAAGGCCCCCATTGCGATTAACGCACCAACGCTGCCACCATAGCCAAGCGCCAACTCAGATATCTTACCTTTCTGTCGTAGCTCGTACTCTGGATTTCCTTTGACAATACGCTCTAAGGGTACTTTAAACATCTGTGACGCGGATGCTTCGTAAATCTTGCCATGTGTCGCAAAGACCTCCATGCGCCAGGCTTCCCTCGCGAGCCATGCGATTACTCGTGCTTCAATGGCTGAGAAGTCAGCTACGATCAACCGATGGTTCTTCGAGGGGATAAAGGCGGTTCGAATGAGTTCCGACAGCACACCGGGCACACTTTCATATACCATTTCCAAAAAGTCAAAATCCCCCGCCTTCACGATACCCCGAGCCAGTTCTAAATCCTTAAGGTGGTTTTGCGGAAGATTTTGGATTTGAACCAGCCTCCCAGCCCATCTTCCGGTGCGGTTCGCACCATAAAACTGCAAAAGTCCCCGCACATTGTTATCAGGGCAAATAGCTCTTTGGATGGCGTCATACTTCTTGATGGAAGTTTTAGCCATTTCTTGTCGCAATTGAAGGAGTCTTTGGATGTCGCCTTCGGTGCTGCTTTCCATTTCTGCCACAGCTTTTTTGGATAAGCTCTCGCTCTCAACCCCGTTATCTAAAAGCCAGTCTTTGAGCTGCGCCACACTGTTGGGATTGTCCAGCCCTGTCAGTTCTTTGGCTTCATCGAAAATACCCATTCTGTACTGCTTGTCACATTTAATTGCATTCTCTACTAGTCTGGTATCCACCAGAATCCCTCGGTCATTGATCTGTTGGTCGAGCACCCAAAGGGCCTGTTCGTTGTCGTATATAGGGTACTTTTCAAGTTTCTTTCGTATGGACTGCTCAACCTCAACATCCATCTTACAATAATTTCCAAACACAGCCCATTTCTCCGGCGCATGACTTGGCAAGTTCCTCGTTCTGCCGCCATTTACTTTGGTGGGCTTACAGGGACAACAAAAGTACCGGATTAACCCCTTGCCCTCGCTCATTTTCTGCTCATCCAGCGCAAGAACCTTAGCAACCCCGGCTAGATGGAGCGGAAGCCCTAACATGGCTGACTGTACCGCTGTACAACGCCATCCGGTGGGTGAGAGGGGATGCTTGAGGTATGTGGATAGACAAGTACGTTCAAAATTGGCGTTAAAGGCGGTCTTTAGCACGTTATCATCGGTGAGGGCTGCTAGTATTTCCGCTGGCAGCTTCTCACCACTAGCTAAATCCACCAGTTGCACTGACTCATCATCATAGGCGTAGGCAAATAACATTATTTCAAAGTCCGGGGCAGAGGTGTACGCGTACACCCCTGCTTTTGTTAAATCCACGCTTGAGTAGGTCTCAAGGTCGATACCTAACGTTCTCTTATCATCAAGGATAGAGTTAGTACATGGCTCGTCAGACCCAAGATCATCGGGACATCCTCCGCCATATTGAGTAACACCTTTACAACCTACAGGACAATACCAATTCCTCATTTGAAAACTTCCCTTTCTAGCTCAAAAAATCGTCATCCTCAAAGTCATCGAAGTCGTCCTCTGCTCTGCTGCGTCCTCCACCGAGTGGCTCTCCGTCGGCTAACTTTTGAAGGTTCTGAAGACCACAGGCAACGCCCCGGTTTCCGTTGACGTTAAAAGGATAGAACGTAATGCTCGCTCGACCATAACAGCCGGAGTAGACTTCTGTGCTGTCGAGGATGGCTTGTTTGTCGCGGTCTATGACCCCAGGGGCTGTCGTGCTATTGGCATTGATGAAATAGCAATTTGCATAATTTTCATCGTCGGCCCGGTCGATGTCACCATCACGGAGTGGAGTCTTGAAGCCCGCACCACTCGTAAACTTGGCCCCAAACTTGGCAATTCCATCTTTTTTAGCTTCTTCTGTAGCCGCTTTGATTTTGGCGATGGTTTCCTTGTCTGATTTTACGATGATTATAGACACACTGTACTTTGGATCTCCTCCGTTGATGCTCTTGGGTGCCCATACGTTACAAAACGAGAATCTCGCTTTTCCAGTTACTACTTTTATTGCGTTTGCCATAATTTTCATTACCTCTTTTCATTTTTTGGGCCAAGGTCGTTCAGCTCCATAGTGCCTTTGGCCATACTTCGTGTTGATACATATTCGATTACTAGTTTCCCGCCAACTGGACGGATA
>OMOF01000160.1 GCA_900290375.1 Candidatus Desulfosporosinus infrequens | reverse complement strand
AGGTTTGTCCTCTATAATATTCCAGTTAACCTAATCCGTACCCTATACTCTACTGCTCTCATGTACCAAGACATCCACTCCCGGCAGTGGCACGCCAAGATATGATCATAAAATTTAAACCCCTAAATCATATACTGGTAGCTTTTATAAAGCCCTATGTCGTACCAAACCGCTCTGATCTCCTTTTAAATTTATGTTTCAGATGACCAGAAGTACACAGGTAAGATTAAAGATCAAGACACCGTACCAGATGAACGCAAGTTACGTTATTATTCAACACTCCCAGAGACAAAGGCAACTTTGGCTTTGTAAGTAGTTCTAGCACTATTTGATTCATATAATTCATTAGATCCTGTACTTCCACTATCTATGCTCCACAGAAATTGATGGAATCCACTTGCTGGACACCAAAACAGAATCTTCACCTAGTTCTGATAAAAGCCCACTTGATATTGGGCGAACTTGCCAATGCTCATTAAAGGTATGCCTTTGTAACGGACTGTAACCAGGTAATTCGAAACCTATTAGAAAGCTATGATCATCTGGTTTCACAGTTAAAAGATTTGATATAGTACCATGAATATTTTGAGCCGAAATATTAAAGTCAAATTCATTTAAATAGCGACTTATGAACGCTTTATCCCAGCTTTCCATAAGATCTTTGAACTTTTTTGCAACACTTTTATATTTTGGGGATTCAAATACCACTTCAAGTATTCGCTCGTTATATGTACGTCTCATCGCTAGGGCAATTTCCTGCTGGCGTTCATCGAAAGACGAAATGTCCGGGTCTGTCATCACCGTCTCTTTCTGCATGTAACCCAAATCAATAAGCATACCCACAAAATCAAGAGAGAGTATTGACTTCAATTCCTTTTCTATTATTGAAATATCAATAGAATTGATATCCACAGATAATCACCTCTTTATCAAAACTTCACATTGGCATGTTTCTCAAGATGTATCATCCGGCCCCACCGCATACGATAACTCGTCACCATGGGTTTGCCAACAAAGCGCCGCATAAATCAACCACAGTTCCGGGAGCGAGGGGAGCGAGGGCCGCAAGGCCCTTAGCCTACGTGATTAACTTTCGAGCTATCTAGTCATTTTCATCAAAATGCTTCTCCCTATTTAATCCAACATATCTAATGGCATTAAGCAAGTTAACCAATCCCTGTGAGCCAAAAATATGCCTAATCCAATAATGAATTGGGCAATCGTCCCTGCCACTCCAAGTTGTCCGATAAGCCTTACCGTGGAATTTATCATTCCTCTCATCGTATAGAAACTAACCAATACCGATACCAACTTTGGTATTGAATTACCAAGTAATAATAAACCAAGAACGGAAAATGATACTCGCTGAATGTCGCTTACCTTAATCCCTGATTCATCACGAAAATTCGACTCTCCTTTTACCATAATGTCAGCAAGCTTATTAGATAAAGGCCATAATAAAACTCTAAAAATAATCAGAAATACGAAAGGGATAATTGTTACCAATAGATTGTTGCTGAATTCTTGCTGGGATGTAAAAGAATTTACTGGAATTACATTTACCATTACGTTAATTCCTTGTATGATCATGTAGACGCCAAGAATCTTACAGGCAAGACTAGCAATTTCTTGTTTGCTCACTTTTTACCTCCCTTTTTTTACAATCCCAGTTTCTCCATTCCGAATGCCACTACAGCACGTCCATATCGTCAGACTTTCCCCCAGCGGGGTTCGGCCAGATATGCACCTCAAACACTGTTCGCAAGCGAGGCTTGGAAGGGGCTTAGGGATGTCTACGGTTTGCAAGATGACATCAATATGATACTTAGTCACTCCCCTATCTTGAACATTTTACAACTCACTTGATGGTCACCTTTAATGCCGGCATAGCGACCACTTGCATTTCAGGTGCTACACGGTGTGGATTGATGGTTGGCTTTATGGTCAGGTGAAACTCCACGCCACTCATGTCGTCAGGTAACGGAGGCGTTACCACAAAAGTGCGCAGCATATTTCTATTATGCCTGATTCCGCCTTCCGGTCGGCATTCATGCTCCAGTGAAATGAACAATTCAAAATGGATTTTTATATCATCTGTGTCAACTTCGGTTTCAACATAAACTCTACTGGCATTTTTGTACTGTTTCGTGTACGGTATAGTATACAATACGTCTCCTATTTTCTCAGATTTTAGAATGTATACGAACCTAATAAATTCTGTAGGCACTACCAGTGAAAAATGGTGGTACTCATGATATAGACCAGCAAAAACTCTTCGTACAAAATCCTCTCTAAGTTCATATTGTTTGCACCAAGATGAAATTATGTCAAGATGTGGGAATCCAGGATTATTTTCGAAAACCTCTTTACGCTTTGCAAGCAGTGCACAAATCTGCTCATCAATCGGGGCTAGCGATTCACAGTAGTAGTCCGTAGGGGGACGAAACGGTCTATCGATCAACTCATTACCCTCTTTCTCCCTTGTTTTAATAACCAAATTATAGCATTTTAATCAGTTGCAACCCAATGATATTTACATCGTCACACCAAACCCAACGTTCTCCAACACTCCCGCATACTCACACGCCCCCATTTGACTAGACTTTACCCCGACGGTGACAACGTCATGGACTGGATGCCCCATTTTCCCGTGGTAGGAATCCAATCACCTTCATAATATACAAACGCACCAGTTAGGAAAGACAGCCACCCCGGCGGGCTGCGCCCAGATATGTGCATCGAGCACGGTTTGGGGGCGAGGGGGCCGGAAGGGGCTTTAGGTACTTCTCTCTCAGGACATATATGTGCGAGCTGACAGGATAGGCTAATAAACCCTAATTTACAAAAGGAGTCTCGCTTTCGTTTTGCTTTATACGTATGAATTGCTGACCATCCCATTTAAAGAAATCTTCAAAATACTTGAGCTTTGAATTATCATAAAAATTCTTTTTGAACGTAAGATTATCCACTTTCTCCAGCTTCATAGAATTCGCTGGACCACTCATAACTAGGGAAGGATAATCTTTGACATTTAACTCTTCCACTTTTCCATTCTTGCGAACCGTAAATATCTTATAGAAATTTCCATTGCTTGAACCATATTGTCCTAACGCAAAATCCATATCACCGTCATTGTTATAGTCGCTAAACTTTAATTTGAACATTGATGTAAAAGTTAGTGGCTGACCTTTATAAAATTTACTTAAGTCAGTTTGATTAATTATTTTACCGTTTTCATCTGTCACTTCTGCAACAAACTGCCCTTCCCAAATTGTCCCCTGAATCGCCCCTAGGTTCCAGTCCTCATAATAACGGCCCTTGTACATCCTTAGTTTCAATGTCATATTGTTATTAATTATATTATCAGAAACAGTCATTGGTCCTTGAACTTGAATTTGACCCTTAGTTTGTGGCTGTGTTTCAACTTTTTTTGCTGAGCCACTCCTTGGTCGCAACCAGACAATAATAGGAACAAAATTAGAATGATAACGATCAGTGGCAATCTCTTTTTGACCACACACATCAAACTATACCTCTATAATGTAATTCTCAAGAATCTCTTGTACGCTACTAGCAAAGGAATCTGCTGCACCCCAATCAAAATTAAAAATCATCCCATCAGAACTCCCTGTAGATATTGCTCGCACATCCGTTTGTCCATAAATATTATCTATTATTACAACTAAAGCCACCCTATTCTTAACTCGCATAAAGTATTTCTCAAACACCAATGTGCCAATGTAAATTCCCTTCCCCAAGTCATGAGTTTCCTCATGCACCAAATCTGCATCTTCATTTTGCTTGACCAATTCCAATGCTTCCCTCGGAGAAATACTTACTTTAAAAGTATTAATGCTCATATCTTCCACTCCCTCATTTTAGAATCGAAACCATTTACGACATTCTGGAAATCCCAGTTACCATTACTAATACCCCGACACCGCCCAAGACATATCCCCAACGCCCAATTTTCCAAGCCTTACCCTGGCGGGGTTCGCCCACTGCGAAGCGAGAGACCCGCCAATAACGGCGCGAAGTGATGCGTCTGAATTCAGCTTATTCCAGAGATGCCAATTATCCAACACCCCTTCACCGATTCCGAATAGTCACATGCCAAGTTCGGGAAAAAGAATAAATGTCTCCCAGCTCAATACGAACGAGCATTGTCCAAGTTATCTTTTTTTAGAAAGAAGGCTTTATAACACATCTGGTAATCTTCGTCATTGCATTTTCCTTTTATGCTCTCAGAATATATTTTGGTCTTTTCGAACGACTTGAAACTTAAGTCACACTCGGAACAATCATTCCCACAAAAAGCTATTTTCTTCACAATATTCCCCCTCGCTACCATTAAACTTTCTACATCCACATCTTATTTCCTCCAAGACTAGTAAAATTAACCAAGTTAACACATAATGAAAAACCACCTCACACGCCCAAAATGCTCCGGTAGTTATATATCGTATAATCTTTACACTTACGCATCTTGTTTACCAAGACCGTCCAAACGATCTGGCAAATAAGTTCAGTAGGAAATCTTGCCTATATAGTTTCAATGATCATGTAGAGTTCCGGTGACCCGTCACATAGAAATACGTAGTTGTTATGGCAGAGAGTCCACCCCTACGAAGTTCGCCCAGAATAGGGCTTTGTTCACATTCGGCGAAACTTGTCGTTTCGCGAAGGGTCCTGGAACCTACGCGGAACCTACGCAGAACGACAAAATATGACAGCCCATTAGCATGTTCCGCCGAGTATTGAATTTAGCGCATCTAGTCTGCTAGAATAGTCGTCCGAGGGATTGTTTGGACGATATGGCCAACTTTCAGACATAACACCATTCCTTTCATTTAGATTTTATTAGTATCCTATTCGTACTATGTAAGTATGGAAACCTTAGTACGGTGGTAGGTTTACTAGAAACAAAAAACTCGCCTATAATTAGACGAGTAATCAATTTCCATGTTCCTAGTTTCGCGTCGTTCCGTACGACGGCCCGCCGAAACCACCACAATATCGCGCCAGTCGTTTACATCGCATTGGTCATGCTTATTCCAACCCTCAGCCACCACAGTACCGTCAGATTTAAGACCGATTGTATGAGCATTACCCGTGTTCGTCGCCATATGAACATTACCAGCCGCGACTGCCACAATATCGCGCCAGCTACTTACATCACATTGGCCATATTTATTATCACCTACAGCCGTCACCGTTCCATCAGATTTAAGACCAACGGTATGACGACGACCCGCCGCTATGGTATTTTTAGACCACCGTTTCACCTTTAACGCCGCTTCTTTCGGTGAAATGTAATCCATGTTTTACCTCCTTGAAAACAAGACCTATTTTACGAAGAGCCTGAAATTCCAACTGGAAATATGCCTGAAACAATCCTGCATCGTAGAAACTGTTAGTTTGTGGTCGGTGTGCTTTTTTCCATCCGAGCCCCTGAAGGCGATTCGATACTCGTACGCAGTATTCAATTCACACCACCACCTTCTCAATAAATAAACAACATGTACCTCTCTGTACGCCAGGTTGCCGTAGTTCCCGATTGCCGATAGTTCTGCAGACTTTCAAATACACGTGTTTATGCCCTCCCCACCTACCGCCTATGTATATACTATATATTATTACTTCTATTATATTTATCGGCAACCTAGGCAACCTGACCTCTCAGCCCTTGCGGGGCCTGCCTTTCAGCGGTTGCCGATATTGGCAACCATCGGCAACTTTCCAGAGCTGTCGGCAACTTTTCATGTTCCCGTAGTTGTCTGGTGGGGAATCAAAGTGGACAGTTAGTAATTATAAACTGAGAAAGATGATAGGGATAGCGTTAGTCATCCCGTTCGCCGAACATCGTATCATTGTTATTATTAGCCCGTAATCTCTCCGCCAAGCGAGTATTCCTCTTTGAAGTCTTATTATTGCGAACTGCCATAGCAACAGCCTTCTTCGTACCCACTAGCACAAATACTTTCTTAGCCCTAGTAACACAAGTGTATAGAAGATTTCTTTGTAGCATCACGTAGTGCTGCATTGTTAGGGGTGCCACGACGATCTTATACTCACTGCCTTGGCTCTTATGGATTGTGGTAGCATAAGCCAAAACAACCTCATCAAGTTCCGTGGCATCGTAATCTACTGAATTTCCATCAAAGTATAGGACGAGAGTACGCTCCTCCGTGTCAATTTTAGAGATGCTTCCAATATCTCCGTTAAATACGTTCTTATCATAGTTGTTCTTAATCTGCATGATCTTGTCGCCAAGTCTGTAGACTGTGCCCCCATATTTAATAGAAACGTTTGAGGAATTCAGAGCTCCCTGCAACACCACATTGAGGTTTACCGCTCCTGTTTCTCCCCGTTGCATTGGGCACAAAACCTGAATGTCGTTGATAGAATCGACATTGTAGAAAGACGGAAGCCTCTTTGTACAAAGTTCTTTAATCGTTTGGACTACCTTTGTCGGTTCATCTTCTTCTATAAAAAAGAAGTCGCTATCACGATTACCCTTTAAGTCTGGTAAGTCTCCCTTATTAATTTTATGGGCGTTGGTTATAATGGCGCTCCCCTGGGCCTGTCGAAATATTCTTGTGAGCTTAACAACACTAACGATATCCGAATCAATAATGTCGTTAAGCACATTTCCAGCTCCTACCGACGGCAGTTGATCAACGTCTCCAACAAGTATGACCACTGTTTCGTTGGCAACCGCTTTTAATAGGTTGTACATTAGGATTGTGTCTACCATAGAAGTCTCGTCGATAATCAGAACATCACATTCCAAGGGGTATTCAGCATTCTTTTTGTAACCCTCAGTTGGCCTGTACTCTAACAATCTGTGAATGGTTTTTGCCTCTAGTCCTGTAGTCTCTGACATTCTCTTTGCCGCTCTGCCCGTTGGTGCTGCAAGTAGAACTCTGGCACCGAGTAACTGAAATACCTTGATAATGGCCAGAGTTGTTGTAGTCTTACCCGTTCCTGGACCACCCGTAAGCACCATGAATTTCGAGGCCGCTGCCATCTTTACCGCATCCTTTTGCACCTCGTCGTAGCTGATGTCGTACTGCTTTTGTATCATTTCAATAATACCCTCCACGTTGGTCGTAGGGTAGAGAGTCTCCACAAAAAGAATGGCCTTCATTCTCTTCGCTATTCCCAGTTCGCTGTGATAAAAGGGCAGGAGAAAGATGGATTCTTCTTCATCGAGCATGACGGTCTTTTCCACGATCATCCTATCAAGGGTTGTATCAATAAGAGTTTTCTCAAGCTCTAAGATTTTTTCAGACTCTTCCAGAAGCTGTTCCCGTGTACCATAGCAATGTCCGTCATTGGAAAGTTCATTAAGTACATACACAATCCCCGACCGACAGCGTTCGAAGGAGTTCTTATCGAAACCCATCTGTAGGGCAATCTTATCAGCAGTTTTAAAGCCGATTCCCCAGATGTCATCCGCCAGTTTATATGGGTTAGTCTTCACAATTTCGATGCTGTCATTTCCGTAGGTCTTATATATCTTCACAGCAAAGACTGTGGACACTCCATTGCTTTGCAGAAAAAGCATGACGTTCTTAATTTCCTTTTGCTCTTGCCAGGCTTTTTTGATCATGTCTACTCGCTTTTGTCCGATGCCCGCAACTTTAACTAAATAGTCTGCTTCTTCCTCCAATACCCTCAAGGTGTCTTCTTGAAAATGTTGAACGATTCTCTTAGCAAACACCGGCCCGATTCCCTTTATAAGTCCGCTTCCAAGGTACTTCTGAATACCAACAACTGTTGCAGGAAGGGTTTCACGATAATCCTGTGCCGCGAACTGCTTCCCAAACTTGCTGTCCATCTTCCACTCGCCCTTAAGCCGAATTATTGATCCAACATTCACAGCGGCCAGGCTTCCCACGACAGTTACGAGGTCAGAATAACCGTTGGATTTTATTTTGATGACACTGAAGCCATTATCTTCATTTTCGAAGGTAATCCTCTCGACAACTCCACTTATGTATTCCATTTTAAGCCCTGCCAATCATCAATTATGCTTAAAAAAAGTTAATAACCGCGGGGAATAGTCCGCTGCTTAATAATATAACTATATCATTTTTAACCCTGAAAGTACCGTTCCAATATGTTAATAAAGCCGCGCATCAAAACGTTAATCTTACACCGGGGGTGGGACGGAGATGCCTTCGATACATGGCGACAGGGTAAAAACCTCACCATCTTTTGGAGACGCTAGAGTACATAGTGCCAGTGGACCCGGTTGGAGTGTTCCTCCGTATTGGGCTTACCGTATTTGCCGACCAAAAAGGCGGCTATCAGTACGAGTCCTTGGCCGCCGATTTGGTTGTCAAACTAGTGGAGCGTTACCTAGCGGAGTTTCGAGGGATCTTCCGAGACAACCCAGATTGTCGGCATACCCTTCTGGAACTGCTTGACGTGTTTGTAAAGGCTGGTTGGCCCAGCGCGCGAAGGTTGACGTACCAGACGGATGAGATTTTCCGATAAATCGTGTGCTTGCACCAGCACCATCCTGCTGATCGCAAGTCCTGCATTGGCCTGACAAAGAGATGTGCCCTGCCTCCGTTCCTGCATACGCTTAATTTCAGTAACAAGTGTTGAATATTCCTTATCATCAAACTCCATCGTGACATTACTCATTATCTCCCTCTGCAGCTCCTGAAGCCTTTCATCGATCTGCTCAATAGTTAATTCATCCTCTATCGTTTCAAGCCCTAAGTAGATATTCTTCATACTGCCCATGCTACGCCAAATTTCCCCTTGTGGACTTGAAGATATTCACCCATATTAAAAAGCACCTACTTTAATGATCCAGCAGATGCTCTTTAATATAAATGAATTATCCGACTTTTACTTATGCATCCCAACCTCAACCGTTACTTTCTTGCCCTTTTCACCCACCGCATAATCCTTGTTATATAGCAGTACACAGGTCTCCACGTGCCCTGTCTGCGGGAAAAAGATTGAACTTGTTTTTACGTTCTTTTCTGTATATGACAATTAATTTAACCTTTAGCAACTCCTAATATTTCTGTTCCTAATTCTGAATTCTTTTCAATAACTATAATAAGGTTATCTATTAGGACAATTAATTCTTGAGATAGTTTTTCTGCTTGAGAGTACAAATTATTCGTCTGTATTGAATCATTTCTATTAATAGCATCTATTACCTTCATGCCCATGCTATGGAACTCATCATGTACTTTATCAATTACGATCCACTCACTAGCTATATCAGAATGCGTTACATTTATAGAATGATAAAAATGACCAAAGGCACATTTTTTCGAATTAGTTTGAATAGGGTAAATTTTCATTTCATCTGCAATTCGTTTTAGACCTTTCAACCAATTACGATGGGCTTCCTTCGCATTTGAAAGATTCTTAAGCAAATCCTCATTCGTTATTGCATTCTTCCCACCATTTAAAGATGAAATCATATCTCGTACGATCTCACTAAGTTCTTCATCAATTTTTGATATTTCTTTAGCACTTTCTGCACTTTGAGTTGCATCAGCCTGGATAGTCTGTGTCATGTAGTTTAGTTTTTCCGCATCTTTAGCTGACGATTCCATTGCTTGATTTATTTGCTTTGTGGCTTCAGTTATATCTCCCATAGATTCTGTTATTTTATCCACATCTTTAATAGTGGTTTTTAACATGGACACATTTTCTTTGATGATATCAGATATATTGTCCAGCTTTAAATTCATATTATTAGTAGAATTCATTGTATTATTCATACTTTCCTGGCCGCCAATAGCTGCCTGTTGAATATTGTTTACAAAAGTTCTCATATCTTTTAAATTAGCTTTAGTATTGTCTGCCAGCTTTCTAACTTCATCAGCAACAACTGCGAAACCTCTTCCAGCTTCCCCAGCTCTTGCAGCTTCAATCGCTGCATTTAATGCTAGCAAATTAGTTTGATCTGCTATTGATTCTACACCATCTACTATATTATTTACTTTAATAGCCATTTCAACTAACAGTTTTATTTGTTCACTCATTATTGTCGCATCTTTTGTAACATTCTCTTTTAATATATTAACTTCATTCAATTGAAATATACTTTCATCATTCTTTTTAACTAAACCTTCGGAAGATGATTGGAGTCGATGCATTATATCAGAGGTTTTACCAATAGTTCCATTTACCTCATTCATATTTGCAGTAATCTCTTCTACTATTGCCAGATTAGATTCACTAATATTTGACATATCATTTGCAAATTTAATTAATTCATATGAAGAATATGTCATCTCAACATCAAATTTACTTAACGATGATGTAATGTTAATCATCTTTTTGGAATTTTTTGACATTGTTTCTTCACTTGTTAAAAGTCTATCAAATGTTTTAAACAAAGTTTTGTGAATGGGATAATCCACTTTAGGAGGTTCCACTATTTTCCCATCAAGTCTATCTTCAACATGCTTAATTATACAAACCGCCTCATGACAAGGTGCTTCCTTTTTAAAAAACTTCATTATAAATCTTCTCCTACCTTTTTATAAATCCCAATTTACCTTAATATGGTATGTTGGATTAATCTAATATCCATTAAATTTCAGGCACAGATTTCTGTAGGATTTGGAGACACAATTTTTTCANNCAAAATCCTTTTTGTTACAACAAAATTCTTTCCAGCCTCCCACTTTAGCCACAATCCTCAACTCAAAAATCAAGCTACTTATTTCCATTTATCGAATTACCTCGAAAATATGCCGTTACTACCTATTAATTTGAGCCTAACAGGGAGCAACCATATCTTCAATGGGATGATTCCCCTGGGAGCTGGAATTAGTCACGCAATTGGATTCCTGCAATGCAAAAAAAGCAAGTAATTGAAAACTTCAGGGAAACGCTACTTCTCGCGATACCCCCATGCAGAACTACAGTCTACTCTTCTATTCCTCCACCCTCATCCCGCTCTCCAACCAAAAAATGCGTTGTGTGAGAATTTCTATCTTCTCTACCAACGCATTAAATATTTCTTCATCAAATTCTATGCCCAAAACTTACAAT
>OMOF01000887.1 GCA_900290375.1 Candidatus Desulfosporosinus infrequens | reverse complement strand
TCACGATCTACAAAATATTTCTCATTCAAATGCATGTAAACTATTGAAAAGAAATTGGAATCATTTAAAAGGGTGTAAAATAAGTTTTCAATTAGCATAGGACTCCTTATATCATGTGTACTCCCATTACAAAAAATGGTGCAATATGCATATAAGACATATTGCACCATTTTTGCAAAAAAGTCAAATTACTCGCCAGATTCAGATTGTTTTAGAATAATATCAATACCTTGCTGTTGCTGCATTAAACTATTCTCAGCATCATTGGCGATATCTTCCAGAGGGACAGATTTTAGTCTGGAATTGGTAAGAAGCTTATCAATGATTTTAACAGTTGTTGGGGAGTGTTCATTCTGTTTTTCAATGATAGCTTTGAGTGATTCCTTTACACCATCACTCTCATTTGAATATTCCTTGTTCAATTTATCTAAAGAATTAAAGATTCTTTTGATAGCATCACTAGGATTCTTTGGTACATCATCAAGAAAATATGAAGAGTAAAGATCATAGAATTTCTTTTGCTTTTTAGGTGTCTTGATGTATGAATTTTTTGGAGCATCTTCACTGCTGAAGTTGATAGTAATACCATAAGTAATTTTTAGGTATTCGTTGAATTGATCGAAACTACCAGCTACCTTTAGCCCATTGATGTTGTTTGCAAGATTATCATAGAATTTTGTAATCTTTTTGGTGTCATTTGAAGAAAATAGCTTGGGTATCTTTTCCATACCATTTGTTTTCTTCTCGAAACCAATTTTCAACATCTTTACCAATGTTGATAGCTCTTGTTTCAGTTCATGGTTATCAGCTTTTTTGTCGATAACTTCTTGTAATTCTTTAATTAATTGATTCATTAGGTTCCTCTTCTCCTTCGTAGATAAATTCTAGGTGGTCTTTCTCTGCGTTGTATTTGGTGGAATATTTAGGTGGTTCAGGGTAATACATCCAATGGGTAACTGTATCACCAGTAGGGCCAAATTCAGAATCATTATGATATGACCAACGTTCCATAAATGTAGCACTACCATCTGGATATACACTACCTTTGAACATTGGCATACGTTTATAATCTATATAACCATATGAACAAGTAGATACATCTATTCCTTTACCTCTACTTTTGGTAGGGTCATCATCATCTTCATCATAGATAGGGTCATATTGACATA
>OMOF01000635.1 GCA_900290375.1 Candidatus Desulfosporosinus infrequens | reverse complement strand
CCCGATAGATCAGCTCTCGTTTGTGTTATTTCACTTGATAGGTCAGCTTTCGTTTTCTTAATTTCACCCATTAGCTCATTCAACATTTCTAAAACCTTTTGCTCTACCATCTTCTTTCATTCCCCTTTGTAATTGTTAGTCCTACAGCCTCAATTACTTGATTACACTATTGTATAATTAAGTTAATTTCTCACCTTCATCTTATCAAAGATATTCATTAAATCCAACTCAATTCTTTCAACGGCGCAGTCAAATCTTCCTCACTAGGCGCGGTTGCGATGGCAACAGTTAAACTTAGCCTCATCTTTTTCTGATTGGCATCTTGTTTACATACCTAGCAATGACTACATACTTAATTGCATGAGGAGGAACTTATTTCAATTGAAAAATTAGACGCTTTCTATAAAGAAAATCTTTAAAAATCAATCGGGGAGGAGGTCTCCTATTATTTGAGTGGTCGGCCTCCCCCCCCCGTGAGGACTGTTCGGTACACGACGATTCCTCAGTTCACGTTGTGACTTGTCGACAAAACTCTGAGGAGAACAGGAATCCAAATCCTCTAAATAACATTGTTAGTTACCCACAAACTTTCCCTGGATTTAGAATATTCTTAGGATCAAACGCTAATTTTATATTTCTCATTAGCCCTACATGTTCAAGACCGCATTGCTCTAACATATAGCCTTTTTTTGCAAATCCAATACCGTGTTCTCCGGATACCAAGCCTTCAAGTTCCACAGATTTACTATACATTGCTTCAAAAACCTCGGCTAATTTCTTTTTCCAGGCCTCGTCTGAAAGATCATCCTTTAATACATAAACGTGTAAATTGCCATCACCCGCATGCCCAAAGCTCCTGATTCTTACATCAAATTGCTTTTGCAACACATTGGTGTATTTAATAAATTCAGCCACTTTATTTCTTGGCACAACAACGTCACATTCGTCCATATCCGTCGTTGAGGCCTTCACTGCCTCAAGGAAAGCACCTCTTGCAGACCAGACGGCTTCTTTTCGTTCATCCGTATCAATGATAAAGACATCAAAAGCCCCTTCTTCGAGGCAAATATTAGCTACTTTTTCGTAATCTTTTTCAATATCTTCCGTGCTGTTGCCATCAAACGTTAACAAAAGATAGGCATCTGAAGAATTATCCGGAAATTTTTTGCCTAAGAACTCCTCGGCAGCTAGAATAACTTCTCTCTGCATAAATTCGATAGCCGTGGGCGTAGCTTTTGATTTGATAATCTTTGGAACGGTACTTATGGCCATATCAAGATTTGGAAACGGTATTAACAAAGATATGGCTTTCTTAGGTAGTGGTATAAGTTTCAAGATTGCTTTTGTGACAATACCCAACGTTCCTTCAGATCCGCAGATTAAGTCTTTTATGCTGTAGCCGGAAGAATTCTTCACGACTTTTCCTCCAACATTAATAACGTCTCCGTTAGGAAGAACGACTTCGAGACCTCTTATATAGTCCCTTGTAACTCCATACTTGACAGCTCTCATTCCGCCTGCGTTCGTATTGATGTTACCCGCTATGGTCGCTGATTTTTCGCCTGGATCCGGCGGATAAAATAAATCGTATTCTTCAACATATTTACTGATTTCCATTAAAAGGACGCCTGGTTCGAGGGTTAGCGTTAAGTTTTCTTCATCGATTTCAAGTATTTTGTTCATTCCACACATGTTCATCATAATGCCGCCGAAAATTGGCACGGATGCCCCCACTAGTCCTGTTCCCGATCCTCTAGCTACAACAGGAATAACGTTTTCATAGGCATATTTCATAATTTTTGACACTTCATCTGTCGAGAGAACTTCTACTAACACGTCAGGCATTCTGCTTATTCCGCCCAATTCATCATGGCTGAAATCTTCATTAATGGCTTCTCCCGTAAATACTCTCTCTTGCCCTAAGAGTACCACTAAAAACTGTATATCCTTACTATCAATTGTCTTATAATCCTTCATGAAATCTCCTCCACGATTCTTAATTTTGTTCCGTTAACTTCACTCCGATTATTAACACGCATAAATCTTAGCTCTTGAATCTTTAATGTCTTCAATTAATTGCGGAACGATCTCATAGATATCCCCGACGATCCCATAATGAGCCACGTTAAAAATTGAAGCATTAGGGTCTTTATTGATCGCGAATATTCGCTCTGAACTGTTCATTCCGGCAGCAAACTGCACTGCCCCTGAAATGCCCAGTGTAATGATGAGTTTCGGCTTAACCGTTCTACCAGATAGACCTATTTGCTTCTTAGCATTAATCCAACCCGATTCAACTAAGGGTCTTGTCCCTGCAATTTGAGCGTTCAAAAGATCGGCTAATTCCTGAATCATGGCCATATCTTTTTCTGACTTTAAGGCTCTTCCCACGGCTATGATAACTTCTGCGTCAGATATATTTTCTTCAATTTCTTTTTTGGTAACCTTTAATACTTCAATATCAGACCTCAATTTTGCTCTGTCTAGTTCACATACCGTAATCTTGCCATTGGCATTGCATTGTTTTTCCGGAGCATTCATAACCTTATATCTCACCGTTGCCATTTGTGGTCTTGTGTTAGGGCAGACAATTTGAGCCATAATATTGCCACCGAAAGCAGGCCTTATTTGCACAAGGTCTGTGTTTTCTTTCATTTCAAGCACTGTACAGTCAGCTGTTAAACCTGTTCGAAACCTTGCGGCGACTCTTGGTGCTAGTGATCGACCAATCGTTGTCGCTCCAACCAGTAACGAAGACGGTTTTTTTATCTTAACAAAGTCTTCAAAAGCGGCTGTATATGGTTCTATTCTGAAATCGTTCAATTCCTCGTAATCATAGACAAAGACTTCATCGACTCCATAGTAAAGTAATTCTTGAGCCTTTTCTGTAATATGGTGTCCAATGAATATGCAGTATACCGGAAAATTAACGACTGCAGCAAGTTCTTTTGCTTTTCCGATCAGTTCCATGGTCACGGGGTGTATTTCCCCTTCAACGTGGTCAACATAGACGCCGATACCCTTCCACAGACTCTTATCAACCTTAGCAACCTCTTCTTCAATAAATTCCATGACACCCTCAGGTCCCTTTTTAACACATATCTTACACATCTTACAACCAGCATTGATTTCGATAATCCCATTATTATTTTCAATAGCATCAAAGGGGCAAACATTCATTAGCTCTTGAATGTTTGACTCCGTTACTTTTTCTTGGTGACAAATTAACTTGCTCATCTGACTTCCTCCGTTTCGTTATACAAACTTAAGCTGCTTAAGTTTGTCTGACATTTTAGAACTTAGCTGTGCCCCAGTGCCTGNNGGCGGAAAGATTCTTTCAACTTGTGTTGGTGAGCCAGTAAGACCATATCTCTTTTCATCTTGATCTTCAAAATCGTTTAGAGTTATAATCTTAATTTCTCTATCTTTCGTACTCACTTTTTTCCTGTAGGAGGGAAGCCTTGGTTGGAATATGTCTTTTTCTACGGTTAAAAGGCATGGAAATTTAATTTCAGCTATTTCAAGCGTATTGGGCATGTCCATTTCTACAATCATTGATTTTTCTTTAAGTTCAATTATTTTTAAAACGTTGGAAATATGTGGTATTCCCAAATACTCGGCCATCTCTGGGCCTACTTGAGCGGTATCTCCATCAGTCGTCTGCTTTCCACAAAGTATAAGATCAAAATTGCCCATCTTTCGAACCCCTTGTGAAATTGTGTAGGCGGTTGCCAAAACATCTGCTCCTGCAAATTTTCGGTCGGATACCAAAGCACCTTCGTCTGCACCCATCATATATGCTTCTTTGATAACATCTTGAGCTTGCGGTGGTCCCATACTTATAACTTTAACCGTTCCGCTAACTTGTTCCTTAATTCTCAAGGCAGTTTCTATGGCATAGAGATCGTAGGGGTTCATCTTCGAATCTACTCCGTCTCTTTTTAAAACACCCGTTATTGGATCAACTTCAATTTTCGAAGTTCCTGGAACTTGTTTGATACAAACTAATATTTCCATGGCTCAACCTCCTGTAATATACTTAAAAAAATCTAATTAAATTAATTGGTTATGACGCAACATTATTTTGACTTAAATCCGGCCGATGAAAAATGCGATTCTTTCATCGGTATCACTGGTCTGACCGCTCTACCATTTAAGAATAACATAAGATTCCCTCATATTCAAAAGTAATATATTTACACTTAGTTACTTGCTCTTTTTATTCTCGGACATACAAATGGACAGCCTACAAGTAGGCTGTCCTATAGTTCCCAAGATTCATAATGAGCGAAGCACTGCGTTACAGGAAGCGAAGCTCTTGATGCTTTCCCGCCAAATGACATATATTCATTAATTGCTGATCTCGACCCTAATAACTTTCCTCAAACGTTTAATCCATGTGCTCTCATAAGCGAGACCAACTTTTCACGGTTTATATCCTCTAATGTAGTGAGAGGCAATCTGAGATAATCCTTACAGAAACCCATAGCTGCCACAGCAGCCTTGACTGGAATAGGATTTACTTCACAAAACAGTGCCTCTATAAGGGGATAAAGTTTATATTGCTGCTCAGCACTGCCGGCAATGTCACCCTTAAAGAAACGGGTGCATATCTCACGTGTCTGTGCCGGCATAATGTTGGAAAGTACAGAAATACCGCCAATTCCACCCAGTGCCATAAGTGGAACTATCTGATCGTCATTGCCTGAATACAAATCAAGCTTGCCACGCACACGCGCCATCGTTTCAACAATTTTTGAAATGTTGCCATTTGCTTCTTTGATCCCTACTATATTTTCGTGTTCAGCTAATACCTCGTAGGTTGCAGGCTCAATATTTATACCTGTTCTTGAAGGTACATTATAGAGAATGATAGGCTTTGTACTCTTGTCGGCAATTTGAGTAAACATTTTAATCAGGCCTTTTTGCGTAGCCTTGTTGTAATAGGGGGTAACTACGAGCATTGCATCCGCACCTGCTTCGCTGGCACAACGAGTGAGTTCATGCGCGTATTCGGTATCATTGCTACCTGTGCCTGCGATGATCGGCACTCTGCCTCCTGCGCGCTGAACTGCAAATGTAATTACTGCTTTGTGTTCTGCGTCAGTTAGGGTCGACGCTTCACCTGTGGTTCCACAAATCACCAGAGCATCAATCTCTTCTGCAATTTGCCAATCAATCAATTTGCCAAACTGCTCATAATTAATTCCTGTTTCGTCCATAGGAGTGATGAGAGCAGTGGCGATACCTTTGAAAATAGTGTTCTTTTTCATGTTAANNGCCGCTGCCGCTGGCGGCACAAATAGTAATGAAAAATGGTGCGCGACTTTCACCCACTTTGTTATAATTAGTTTAGGGAGAAGATACACTACAAAGCACGGTGGGGTGAGTCGTAGACTGCTCTTCTCAGCTTAAATCAGTATGTTAACCAGTGTAAGAATCATCTTTCGTGAGTAGACAAGGCCGTCAACGACCTTGACCCTCTTAGAACCGTACGTGCGCTATTAACGCATACGGCTCTCCAACAACTTTA
>OMOF01000633.1 GCA_900290375.1 Candidatus Desulfosporosinus infrequens | reverse complement strand
TAAAACAAAAACTTCTCCATAAACAATATGCCCTGACAAAACTAAGAAAGCTAAAATAAAGGCTTGAGTCATTAGAGAAATCTGGGTAAAAATGAGCATTTTCTTTTTAGGGTATCTGTCCACAAATACCCCTGCAAATAATGACAAAACCATAACAGGCCCGAACTGAGCAACCCCTAGCAAACCTAGCAAAAATGCCGACTTAGTCAAAGTATAAACTAGCCATTGTTGAGCTGTAGCCTGCGTCCAGGTACCTATTAACGAAATACATTGACCAAACCAGAAATATCGAAAATTGCGATAGGTTAAGGCCGGATAAGTCTTTTTGAGTCCCGCGCTCATTGTTGTATTACTCCTCATTTTCATCCGCCTCCCTTAAGATTCTTTCTAAAAAAGTTTGTTCGAGTTGATAATGAGATAGTAAATATTCCCTAACTAATAGCCTTTTTTTAGGGTATAATTCCTTGACCTTTTCGAATTTCTCGTTGAAATGGTCGACAAAATCGTTTAGTTTAATTAAACGTTCTTGAATTGTCTGTTTAAACATTTCCGCTTCCATAAAATGACGGCAAGCTAATCCAATCGTCAAATCAAAATAATAGTGCTCACTATTTCTAAGCATTTTGACCGTCGCATTATCAAAAGCGTTATTTCCGTTCTCTGTTACATAATAACGCTTTCTTTGGGGCATGTTACCTTCTTTTTCAATTTTAAATTCTAGAAGGCCTTTATTACATAACCTGTCCAAAACTTGATAGACGGTTGTGCCCCCAATTTTTACCCATACTCTTATTTCGCGGTCCTCAATCATCCTTTCGATCTCATAAGCATAAGACGGTTTAGTCTTAACAAATTTTATTAAGAGAAGCTCGACATTTGACAGCATGAATTTCACCTTATCTCCCTTTAGGCACGTTTAAGAAAATAACAAGTCACTATGCCAGTCTATTTCGCGTCATACTGACTTGTTATTTTCTTTCATATGCCTTAGTAACACTGCTATTATTAATAGTAGTATTACTAAGGGTGTAAGTCAAGGCGATTTCTCTTTTTCCTATAGATTACCTTTATTACCGAGATATAAGTCAACTTGCTTACGCTAAAGCTAAACATCGAGACTTCGGTGTCGTAAGTCTCCACCGGAGACTATCGTCACCGAAGCAGAATAAGGGACACCCACTTAAAGAAGTGGGTGTCCCGGAATTGATTAAGTTAGCTACAACCAGATTATTATTTGAGCATATATCTAAGATTATAAATTAAGATTTAAATACACATCATCCAACTCATCTTGCGTGATCCCTATGTACCGCAGAGTTTCTTTCGGTGAAGAATGATTGAGCAGAGACTGAATGCGAGTCACGTCCACCCCAGACATATACGCATGGTAACCAAAAGTTTTCCGTAACGTGTGAGTCCCTATTTTCCCTTTAATGCCGACCATTTTTGCCGCGTCATTGATGATTCGATAGGCTTGTTGTCGAGTGATCGGTCCGCCCCCTTTGCGCGAAGGAAACAAGGCCCTTTCAGAAAGAGTGTCCACGAGATACTCCTTCAGTGCTTTTATCACGATATCGCTGAACGGAAAAGTTTTAGTTTTTCCTGTTTTCTTTTCTCGGACGGTAATACGATCCCTAACTCTCCCCTTTTCATCCAAGACGTCAGAAACCTTGAGATTTAATAGATCGCTGACTCGGAGCCCAAAATTGATCCCTAGTGTAAAAAGAACATAATCTCTCAGATTACTACCTCTAAGAATCTTCTTTATCGCTTCAATCTTCTTTCGATCACGTATGGGTTCAACATATTCCATCTTAACGGTCTCCTCCCTCTTTCTCTGTAATTTAACGCGTGTAAACACTTTTTCTATTAGTGTCAGTAACGAGATTGGGTTAATGTGTCACAAGGTAGTATATCATTGATTTGTGACACATTGAAGATCTAGTCTATAATTTTCTAACTAAATATCATAGCCCAAACCCTTGGTACGCTTAGGTTTGAGAAGAAAGAGCGAATGTTACACAAGGCACTTGTGTAACATTCGCTCTTTCTTCTCAGTTCAGACATTTTCACAGTTATTTAGGTTATATTAGGTTTTTCCCGTTACAATCATTGTTTGCAAAAATGTCTTTATACCATCTTCCCCAAATGGTATACTTAAAGTATTCTTGTATACCATGAATACTCATCAAAATATGCTAACGTACGTATACTATAAGTAATTAAAGAGGTGTCTAGATATGAGCGAAGAAATTAAACTGGTCGTAAAATCGGATTCTTATTCCGTCAAGACGACCACGGATGTCACTGAGAGGATACAGGAATTAACTAAAAAAACCGGACTGAATCATAAAGATTTATTTGCTGCGATGGTGACGCGCTATTACTCTGAGCTTGAGGCAGGAAGCGAAATTGATCGCAGTGATGATATGCAGCAAATCCGGTATCATCTCAGACG
>OMOF01000739.1 GCA_900290375.1 Candidatus Desulfosporosinus infrequens | reverse complement strand
GCTAATCACTAATCGCGCAGATTAAGAAGTGGGATGGTGCTATTTTTGCAAGGCACAGGTTTTCTCTTCGTCTCACAAATCAACTATGTTATAGATTTAAATTGTAGTAGGGGGGAGTAATAATGAAAAAAGACAAAAGAGATTATAAACTTTTGTTCGAATTATTTTTAGCATTTTTTAAGATCTCACCAATTACTTTTGGTGGCGGATTCGCGATGATTCCGATTATGGAAGATGTTATGGTAGAAAAGAAGAAATGGTTAGAAAAGGAAAAGTTAGTAGATATTTTTGCTGTCTCTCAATCGATACCAGGCGCTATCGCTGTTAATTCAGCCACGTTTGTGGGGTATCAGATCGCAGGAATTCCAGGTGCCTTGGCAGCTTTAGTAGGCATAGTACTACCTACTTTTGGAATTATCCTAGTCTTAGGAGTCCTACTTGCCTCGTTTCAACATAACATCCACGTTCAAGCTGCGTTAGAAGGTATTAGGCCAGTGGTTGTGGCACTGATCGGCTCTGCAGCCTATAAGATGAGTAGGGTTTCTATCGTGGATAAAACCAGTCTCGCCATTTTCGTAGTATGTCTTGCCTCACTTTTAGTTTTCAAAAGTCTTAATTTGATTTTAGTGATCTTTTTAGGCGCCATGGTTGGGATTTCAATTTCTAAGGTTACCAAAACATTAAAACAGACTGTATCTGTATCTCAAAAGAAAGTGAGCAGTGAAAAATTATGATGATGTATGTAGATCTCTTTATCACTTTTTTCAAGCTCGGGCTAGTCAGTTTTGGTGGCGGATATGCAATGATCCCACTTATACAGAAGGAAATGGAAGTCCACCATTGGCTTAATATGAGTACTTTTACGGACTTGATTGCAGTGTCTGCAATGGCTCCAGGTCCGATTGCAACTAATACTGCAACTATCGTAGGCTATAAAATTATAGGTTATTCTGGCGCTGTTGTCGCCTGTATAGCAGTTACGCTCCCCTCCGTTTTGCTTATATTGGTAATCGGTAAGTTGTTTTTTAAATATCAAGATCATCCTCTTGTTAAAGCAGCGTTTTATGGGCTGAGACCTACAATTATCGGAGTTATCGCTTATGCAGCAATCAAATTTGCCATCAGCAACGGGATTATCGGTGGAAGTAATTTTATTGATATCAAGAGTTCAATACTATTGGTTGTAGCGTTTATTATGTTAATTAAAACAAAATTTCATCCAGCCTATTTAATTCTCATCTCTGGATTAATTGGAATCGTAATATTTTAAACAGTCTAATGATTGTAATTATTTATAGTTAAACTATAAATAATTATGGAAGTGTATATTTTCTATGGCGTTTACCATGAGCGATGATTTATGTTATAATCATGTTAGCATTATCTAGGGATGAGGTATTTAGCGTGAATGATTCTAAGTTTAGAGTACTTCTTTACTCCGATGGTTCATATCAGGCCTTTTCTGCAGCTGTTTACACTGCGACCCTATTAAGGGATATGCCTAATATGCATTTGACCATCGTACAGGTACAAAATAGTGATGAAAGTTCGCAGGGAACAGAATTTAGTTGGAAAGAGTTACGACCGAAATATAAAAGATATTACTGGGGGTGTTCGACGGGAAAAGATTATAGATGGATAGACACATGGCCAGTAAGCCCTACGCAGGAATGGATGAAACACGTACTCGACGAATCGGCGGAGGCTAAACAACTATATGCTGAAATACTCACTAAAACTAACGAAATATACGCAAAGAGAAAACTTGATGTTACTTACGAAGAATTATGTGCTAATGTCAGTTTTTCGGACACAACTGATATAGCGGATACAGTGAAAGTGATTGTCGATTATATATCTAAAAACACATTTGAATTAGTAATTATGGGCACTAGAGGACATTCTGCCTTAAATGGGGTCATCTTTGGCAGTTTATCTCATAGCGTGCTTGATAAGTCCCCTATCCCTGTGATGCTAATCAAGAAGCTCCCACAAGACTTTATCGATGATTATCTATCACATACTGAGTCGTAAAGTATATCTCGTTTAGGTCATAGCGAAATATTGAAGGAACATATTAAAGCCCCGAAGAGAAAATTTTCTCTTCGGGGCTTTAATATGTTCCGAACTATTTAAGCTCTGAGAACTCATCGAAAAGCAGACTTAACAATACGACTTACGTTTAAGAAATTAATTTAGGGGCAGAGTAGCTTTAGGGGTTTAATGTTAGACGGCTTAGCCATAGCTTAATCTGATTAAGAACATATATGCTTACTATAGACACAATGCTAACACAATGCTAATCTTTGATTACAAGATTGATTACCTTGTTTTTACGGCACCGGGTGAACTATTAGCATGTTTATATCGGTTGTTGGCAGATATCATAAAATAATGGAAGGGGTATTTAACATGGATGATTTAATCAATTTTAACGTGCTTCTGTATTCCGATGGCTCACAGCAGGCTCTTTCTGCGGCTGTTTACACGGCTACCTTATTGAAGAATATGCCGAATATGGATTTGACTATTGTGCAGATAAAAGAAAGTAATGAAGGTACAATGGGAACAGAATACAGTTGGAAAGAGTTGCGTAAGAAGTTCAAGAGATATTATTGGGGTTATGCTCAGGGGACAGAGACAGGTTGGATTGAGCATTGGCCAGTGGGTCCCAGAACAGGATGGTTGAGTCTTGTGTCTAACGAATCTAATCTGGAAATTAACTGTCACCATGACGAGGTATTGAGAAAAATTAAAAATATATTCTCAAAAAACAAAAACAATATTAAGCATCAAATATTATATTCCAATACAAGTATTTCAGATGCAACGAATACAGCAGATTTAATTCTTGATTATGCAACCAAAAATAGTTTTGGTCTAATAATTATGGGCGAGCAGGAGTCTACGACTCCAAATTGGTTGCATTTTGGCAATCTACCGCAGACTGTGCGCAATAAATCCACCATTCCTGTAGTATTGGTTAAGAAACTTCCCGAAGACTTTGTAGATACGTATTTGCTAGAAAGAAAGAAGTCGCAGCAAATATCAAGTGATATCTCGAGTATGACGAATGGCAGGTCTGTAAATGTTTTATACTAAATTTGATAGCTTTGCATATCTAAAGCAGATAAGATAGGTTGTGGATAAGATCAATAGAATTACCTTGGCCCCGATGAGAATATTTATCTCTTCGGGGCTTTATACGTTCAGCTTATTTCGCATACGTCTAAGCTGAAAGAGAATGTAAGTAAAGTATTATTGGTATTGGCAGGAAATTATTGAGAAGGATTCGTAAATTTATGAATTGATGCAAAAAGTATAACTTATGTCATAAAAGATTACAATATTGGTCCTATAGATATAATGGTAGCTGAGAGGAGAATATTACAGATCAAAGTACAGCAAGCAAGGTCATATTAATCACAGCGGACATAGGGAAGACCTTGTATAAAGACGGTTGCAGTCTTTTTGAATAAGGATGGCAAAAACATTTAGAGAATATTTCAATCGGTCATAGCGTTATACAAATTTCCGGAAAGAATAGATTAGGCATGGAATAAATGCAAATTCGTGTATATCTGACATAAATTGCAAAAAACAATGATCTATCAATAGGATATATTGATTACGAACATATCTACTTACTATAGACACAGTACTCTCATAATGCTAATCTTTAATTGTGAGTATATGTACAATGGTAAATCGAAAAACGGTATCTCAGTTACTGCCTTGAGCAGGTTTTGGTCATCCTTGAATAACACTAATGTCTGACAAACAGAGATGAATCTAAGTTTTTAATACTGTTTGCCAAACTTTATCATGACTGTGTCAAGAGTGGACAGTAAGCATAAAAAGTGAAAGGTGGGATTTGTATGTCCGGTTTAACACTCGATAAAGAGACATCTGTAGCTGAAAAAAATGGTACGAAGAGGGAGACGGGGGAAAGATCTTATCCGATTTGGCTATTATTTAATCCGAAACATCCTGCGGTCCGACATTACATTTGGACTCCAGTCTTAGCTGAGATTCAGGACAAAGTCTATAGGGCGCTACACACCAGGGTTGATACCTCAAATATTTATGTTAGGAATGTTGTGAGCGATAGTGGAATCGTTCCTAATACGTTAAATTGGTGGGGAACAGAAGTATCTCAAGAAATTGGGTTGCTCAGGGAAATCGTTAAAGAACATGCGCCTAAGTTGCTAATCTCGTTTGGTGCGTTTCCCTTCGAATTTGTGAGGCGTGTTTACGAAATCAAACCCGAAAAAGGGCCGAAAGCGTGGGGTACATCAAATTTAGGTGATGAATTTGCAAGAGCAATGGGAACCTTTGATATCGGCAAAACAAATAGGATTCCTCTACTTCGTCGAGTGATTGATAGTACCAAGTTCATCGAAGATAATAATCATTTCCGTAGGAGTGAAGAAGATTATTCTTTTGAAGACGTGGATAATTACTTTCGTTTTGTGGGGA
>OMOF01000632.1 GCA_900290375.1 Candidatus Desulfosporosinus infrequens | reverse complement strand
ATTCGATATCTTCCTCCAAAGGGAACAGCTGCTATCGGCCTTTTTAACGCCAGTCCTTGTAAGTTGTCAGTTGTGCTATTTGCATAGATAATTCCTATAGAGTTCAGCATCATTGCTCCTACCTTTCAAATCGTCTAAGCTTAAACCTGTTTCAGATTACTATTTAGGTAAGCATGTTTTTCTATCTACTTGGGAATCCTGCCATTCTGTTCAATGGTTGAACAATTGAACAGGGAAGTTTCTTGGAGGTTATAGGTGATGAACGTAAAATACGGGGTCGAAACCCCGTATGGATCTAATTCTGGCTATCAAGAAATTGATCTTCCACCAGATTTAATAGATTTGAGGGTGTGAGATTTGACAAGGACATGTTAATAATAAGCAAATGGTGTGATGAAATTATGGCTAAATTCTTTAGATTGTGTCAAGATGTTCAGCCTCATTATTTGCTATTATAAGTTTAACGTATTCTTTACGCAAAGTTCATGAGTGGGTAACAAATATAGATTATAATAAATATAACAACCCACGCTCTCATCCAACTACCCTTCCTAGTGAAGGGATTTTTTCTTTAGATTTAAGGCACATTCGAGAAAATAACCAAGGCGTCTTTGACTTGTTATTTTCTTTCGTATGCCTAATTTTAACATGTGTATGTAAAGAAATATCTACTAGTGTGTTAAATTAATGTTAATGAGCAATAAAGAAATCAGTTCTAAAGTACTTATTTGCTAAGGGTGACCTTATGAAGAAAAGGAAGACCTTCGAAGATGATCTCCGGAGGTCTTCCTTTTCTGACCTGAGCAGATAACTAAATATTACCTTGAGGCGAGAATTACCTATCGCTTTTAGTGTTATTAAAGAAGTCTTCGATACCACAGCATATCCCCGTAGCAATATTTTGTCTAAAAGCATCGCTACCCAGTTTTTTCTCTTCATCAGGATTGGAGATAAATGCTGCTTCGGTTAGGATTGCTGGCATAGTGGTATTTTTTATTACATAAAACGCAGCTTCGTTCACTCCCCGATCCGTTGTGCCCAAGTATTTCAGCAACTCGTCTTGTACATTATCAGCAAGTTGTTCACCTTTGTCTGACTGAGGATTATCTGAACTATAGTAAGTAGCCGTTCCACACACCGACGGGTTACTGAACGAGTTGTTATGGATACTAACGAAGATATCGGCGTTGGCCTTGTTGGCTGTATCAACTCGACACTGTAAATCATTAATTGTAGTAAAATTTGCACAAGCGGGTGAATTATCTGTAGTTCTAGTCATGACTACATTTGCCCCTGCAGCTTCCAAATCACTCTCCAGTAGCAAGGCAATAGCTAAGGTATTATCTTTTTCCAAAGTACCGGATGGTCCAATAGCACCGGTATCTGGGGTCCCGTGGCCTGGGTCTATCGCAATTGTTTTTCCGGCGAGCGAAGTTGTCGAAGCAGGTGTCGTAGGTGGGGGTGTGGAGGAGGTCGTAGAGGAAGTTGTGGAGGTAGAAGTCGTTGGAGGATTTGT
>OMOF01000077.1:541-1841 GCA_900290375.1 Candidatus Desulfosporosinus infrequens | reverse complement strand
ATATTTATATTTTTATTTATAAAGTGAAAGAAATAATTATAGCGATAAAGCCGCTGTATAATATTTCCCTGTACTGCAAATTGAGTTAATCCGCAAATCATCATAAACTTCTCAGCATAATCGCCATCCTCAATTGCATCATTTAACTTTGGGTGCCAATAACTTCGTATCTTTGTTATCAATTCTGAAAATGTTTTTGTGTCTAAAGGTGTATTGGAACCCGAGTCAAAAATGATTGAGAAAAGAGAAAAAACTTCTAATTCAGTTGGTGTTACACCATCACCAGTTGCAATTATTGATAAATCCAAAGTATCAGGTTTCATTAAGCGTTGAGCGTATTTTTCACATCCTAACAATTTGCTTTCTATAGAATATTTGTTTAGCTTTTCAAGCTCTTTTAGCATTTCTAACATGTGGGCACCTCATTTAACTTTCGATTATTAAAGCTCATTGTTATATGATTCTTTATACATGCTAAGCCTGTCCTTACGTATACATCAAGCATCCCTGCAATTTCATAGTTTCTAGCTATCCATATAAACCCTTGCCCAACTTCCCGCTAAACATAGCTCAACCCCCTGCTGTAATGCATTTCTTCATTTTAATTCTGGCACTACAATCTTCTTTTATCCACAAGGACAGTTTTCTCTTCATAATATCTGGGCAAAGGAGAAAAGTATATAGGGTCGATTTCGTTACAGCACTACATTGGCATTTTGGAAAGCCGTCTCGCCTGTACCAAGGGTTTCAAGGTTTGGCGCCCTCTAGATATGGTATAAATCACGATAATTAGCCCTTTATAGCGGGAAGTCGGGCTAGGCTATTTCATTTCCTGCTTTTCGGCTAATTTTGTTTTTATTTTCTTGTCTTCGATGTGCGCTTGACTCACTATTTCAAATTTGGATGTTCCATCGATTCGATAATCTTGACACCTTGATTGTTTACTGGTTAGCTCAATAAACAAGCTGCGCATTATAGACAATTGTCCAGTCATATGGATAACGTGAAGTTCAGTTAGCAAGCAGAATACAGTACGAAATAAGAATAATCAGAACATTAATATCGATGGTTGGTTGATTACTTCATGATTCAAGGTATGTGTATAGGGGTAATACCAGCATAGCTGTAACCAACCGCAAACGTCTGTAAAACACTGGTAAAAACATGTGGAAAGTTCCAAAAAAATGAGTATCGAAGCAAATTCAAGCTAGTGAAGGTGTTTTCCACGTTATCGAGTGTATTCGTGACATTCCAAATCGACAAGTTCCAATTCCAAAAATAAATTTGGAACATAGTTCAG
>OMOF01000077.1:0-531 GCA_900290375.1 Candidatus Desulfosporosinus infrequens | reverse complement strand
CTCGGCCATAATGGGGTAGCGGGAGAGACCTCCGCCGACTGTCAGGGATAATGAAGTATGATTTATGTTTACTCCTGTTATCCCTTAATTCGGGCTGCTGCCCCAGTTCAATACAATAGATCCCATTTTCCCTGCTTGGGCTGAATTGGAAAAGATCACCAAGTTTTGTTGACTGATCAATGTTCCAGGGTCTACTATATAGCTGTTTTTCGCAGTAGTTGATCCGCTATTAGCAACATAGTTTACGTTACCATCTGCCAAAGTAACGGATATTGTGCCATCTTCACCCGTTGTCAAGGCAATGACTGGAGAAGTGTTATCATTTAAGTGAGAGGCATTTAATCCAGTAACTGACACACTTGGGCAGGCAGGCGCATTAGCTCCAGCCCCTAGATTGAAGAGTGGTACAGGTGTATTGAACGTCTGAATTGATGGCGAAGAGGTTGTTCCCATGTTAACACTTCCAGTAACTTACATTCATCACCCTTACCTAAACATGAGGTAATTATCTAAACTGGCATCATTTAATGT
>OMOF01000631.1 GCA_900290375.1 Candidatus Desulfosporosinus infrequens | reverse complement strand
CTGTAACTCCTGCCGTCGTAGGGTTGCTTACCGTCAACGTTTCATTAGTCGTACTATACGACGGTATTGTGAAACTCTGAGCCGTTCCAATGGTATTCCCAGCATAATTTGCCGTTACTGTATAAGTTTGGCCTGCACTTAATGGGGCACTAATTGTATAAGTCATTTCTCCGTCTACAGTGGTTACACCTGTAGTAGTTATCTGATATCCCGAACTATTGAGAATAGTAAAGTTGCTTGTNNAACTCAGTTGTACTGTAACTCCTGCCGTCGTAGGGTTGCTTACCGTCAACGTTTCATTAGTCGTACTATACGACGGTATTGTGAAGCTCTGAGCCGTTCCAATGGTATTGCCATCATAATTTGCCGTTACAGTGTATGTTTGGCCTGCACTTAATGGGGCACTAATTGTATAAGTCATTCCTCCGTCTGAAGTGGTTACACCTGTAGGAGTTATCTGATATCCTGAACTATTGAGAATAGTAAAGTTGCTTGTAGTTAAACCATTCAACGCTGAACCTAATCCCACTGTAACTCCCATCGTCGTGGGGTTGCTTACCGTCAACGTCATAGTTGCCGGAGGTGTAACTACTGGAGTTGTGGCAGAACTTCCAAGAATATCATTAACCTGAGTAACTATCGAATCAGGAACACCAGCTGTTCCTCCAAGCACGCTAACTTGTGGGGTACTGCCAGTATTGCGAATGGTGATTAGATAGTCTTTAATCGATGGAGGCAACTGCTGGGATGTTGGATCANNGGTGCATTGTTTTGGGCCGCTAATGTACTTCCAGAAAGTGCATCAGCAAAATCAAGACCATTGGCGAGATAAATTTGCGTCGGGTTAGGATAAAATTTAGTCAAGATTTGTGATAAGGTTTCGAATCGATCCTGACCACCAAAACGTTGTATTTGGGCGTTAGGAGCAACACTTTGCAGTGCTGTTTGGATTGAATCGTTCAACACACCCTTACCACCAACTATATAAATGTTGGTGGGCTGATCTGTAGAAACAAAATTTTGGGCTGTTTCCGATAATTGATTAGGCCCGCTCAAGAGAATAGGCCAGCCTTTACTAGCGGCCAGCGAGGCGACACCTAG
>OMOF01000628.1 GCA_900290375.1 Candidatus Desulfosporosinus infrequens | reverse complement strand
GTACAATATATACAGAAAAAAATTTTAGCTTTGGAGAAATAGTACTATTAAATTTACTAAATCGATTGAAAGATGTTCCAGTAGGAGCATTGATTTTGATAGATGAACTTGAAATGGCACTACATCCTTCTGCTCAAGTTAGATTCGTGAACCAGCTAAAAGATTATGCTTCAGATAAACACCTAACAATAATTATCTCAACACATTCACCAAGTATAATACGGATTTTCAAAAGTGTCATTCTACTTGAAAAGGATATTTCAAATGACGAGGTAATTGTGATTAATACAAAATGTCCCCCGGCAAAAGCAATTGGCGCAATTGCAATGCAAGAGGATACTTCACCAGATATTGTATCCATTCTCGAAGATGATATGGCAAAATATATGTTAGATGAAATGTTTAATGTTTATAGAAGGATAACGGAAAAACCATTCTTTTTAGAAGTAAAATCATTGTATGTAGGTGGATATAGCAATGTAGTTAATTTCTACCTCGATTCTAGTGGTTATGTCTTTCACGAAACAACATATTTATGTGCTGTTCTAGACTTCCGTTTGACAGCTAAGCCTAAAAAAAGCTTACAATTAAAATGCAATAACCGCTTTTCATGCGGGTTCCCAGCCTCGATATCTAACCAAAATTGGACCAAAAATCAAAAAGTAGTGCCGCAAATTTCCAAATAATACCTTTATGTCCTGAAACCCTTGTGGTACAATGGTTTCAGGAATTTTATATCGTAAAGAGGAAGGCCACAATATCCATAAAGAGGGAAATGTAGTGGTACGCCTTTCTGATACCTTCTAGGACCCTTGCTACGCAAGGGTTTCAGTTTTTTTAACGTATCAGAAAGTATAAGTTTTGGGGGTACCCCTTTACTTGCGAATTTGGTAAAATGGAGTTTATGAAAAATAACATTCTGAGGCAGATTTTTTTCGATAATGAGAGACACTGGGATAGATTTGTCGAAAAGTACGGAGATCGTATAAGACCAATTGTTGTAAAAGAGGTCGAGAAGTTTCGGAATTGCGGCAATCCCCGAAATGGATTTAAGATATTAGTTTGTGAAGGGTGCCATGATATACGGATCGTTCCGTACCGATGTAAAGGAAGATTCTGCACTACATGTTCAAGCGGTGAAACTGAGGAATGGAGCCGAATGATGGCAGAAGACGTTCTCCAGGTGAATCATCGACATGTCGTGTTTACAATAGACGAAGTGTTAAGAGAAATATTTCAGAGACATCGGCACTTACTGAAACCTCTTATGGATGAGGCTGTCGGGATTATTCAAGAGTGGTTTAAGAAGAAATTCAAGATGACGCCAGGAATCATAGCGGGGCTACATACGTTTGGTGCTCAGATGAACTTTAATCCTCATGTACATATGCGTAACCATGGGCGGAATGAAGATAAATGGAGAGTGGAAGGTATACGACTATATACCGTTTCCAATGTTGAGAAAACAATGGCAGACCGTTGTATTGAAGCTAATACGCAGTAATTTAGACGAAGCAGAAAAGAAGAAGATTCAGCATCTATTACAAAAGGCCTATTCAGCCAATGGAGAAGGCTTCTATGTTTATGCTCCGAGACAAAAGGGAAATGTGAAAGTTCAATTGGGATATATTGGTCGTTATATTCGTCGACCTGCAATTGCGTTACATCGGATCGAGGAATATGACGGGCAATATGTTACCTATCGATATCATGACAAAAAGGATGGACAAGAGAAGCGGGAGAGACTAACAGTAGAAGAGTTTATAAAACGATTGATCGTGAAGGTTAAAAAGACAGTGAGACGAAGAAACTGGGAGCAACGGATGAAAGAGCAAACAGGAAAAGATCCCATGGTATGCCCGCATTGTCAATGTTATTATGAGTACAAGGGGGAAGTCTGCCTAAAAGATGGACAACTAAAAATAAAATATGCAAGTGATGAGGTAGCAAGAGCTTGCCTGGAAAGGATGATTGACAATCTCACCAGTATCAAAACAACGAAAACCGAACAAAAAGAAGAAGTCAGAAAACCAGAAGAGCATGTCAATCGAGAAGGGTTCCGTCAATTACATTTGTTTGCAGTGTAATGAACGAGAGGAGATACCGTTAGAAGTTGTAAGGAATTTTGATGCAATGGATGACGGTGACCCAACCGTGAATATTTCGTTTTATAAGTGCAGTTGATTCGGAGAGTGAGTGCATCTATCTCGGAAAATGAGTGCGTAGCTATCGGAAAACAGTGCAATCCCTCCTTGGCACAGGATGCTGACATATTTCTCTTTTTTCATCGCTCTCTCCAGAAAACCAAGCGATAAACTCTGCGCCGCAGGCGCTATGGTACTTATGCAACCCCTGCACTGGCTTCCGTTCTATATGCACTCATTTTCCGTGACAACCGCACTGACTTTCCGATTCAACTGCACAATTTGGTCCGTTATATTCAAACCGTTCCTCCGCAGTTTAGTTGCGAGAAATGTGGAAGGGATATGTACCCAGAGTATTATAAAGGACTTCATGGGTACGAATACAAAATATCAGATATCAGAGAACAATAAAAGGACCGAGGCCGCAGCCTCGGTTTTTCTTAACGTATCAGAAAGTATAAGTTTGGGGGTCCCCCTTTACTTGCGAATTTGGTAAGATTAAGTT
>OMOF01000638.1 GCA_900290375.1 Candidatus Desulfosporosinus infrequens | reverse complement strand
CTTGACTCCATGTAGGTTACGAAACTAGAATTGAGAGGGTAGAATCCTTCGATGTTCCCCAACTCATCTTGCTTGATATAAACAAATGCGTTATTGTGAATCAGTAGGTTAGTCGTTAATTTAAAAATGAACTCCGTTGAGTTCATGAAAGGATTGGGCTGGCTGCTGAGCAAGTTGGCGATATCGCTGTCCTGGGGAACGGTGTCCCCCTTGACGTAGCGAATGTGTTTTATGTCTGCTTTGGCGACATGGGTTGCAATGGCACGGAGGCAAGCTCGCATAAGGTAGTTATAATAGACCTCTGAATTCGTGGTGTTGCTTACGATGGGGATATACCCGTTTAGCAGTTTGAAGAACTGTAGGTTCTGCGGCAGCTTTTTTACTTTTCCGAAGATGGAACCAAACATGGACCGGAAACTGACCAAAGACGGCCACCTCCTTTCTTTAAACCTCTTCGCGCCGCTGCGAATAAGTTCTCTTTTGACTGAGACCGACCAAAACCTAAATCAGGCTTTCAATCAGCTCTTTTTCATGTGCGTGGGGCAAGCACGCGTGGTATACTGGACTACTCTGTATAACATTTAGTCTTGCATATTCTCCAAAGTAAAAAGAAGCGGCTTTATTATAAATTAAAGCGGCTTCTTTTTCGGACGTAAAACATCCTAAATATATTTGGTTTCTATTGAAAGCAATATTAGCTGTCCATTTTCCTCCCTGTTTATGCCAACTAACACCCTTATAAATTGACGATTTAGGGTTTTTAGCTTTTCGCTTGTTCATCATATTCTGGCTATGATTGACAGATCTTAAGTTTTCTCGTCTGTTATCATACGGGATACCATTAATATGGTCTATCTCCTTAGTTTCAGGCATAATAAGTCGATGCATTTTCTTAAGTTTTCCATTAACGTTGGAAGAGGGATAATTATCTTTTAAATACCACGCGTATTGTTTAATTAAATCAAAATCGGCTTTATTAAAATAAAATTCTTCACACTTACTTGTTAAGCCGATCATATAACCATCTTTTTCAAAGTATTTATTTACAGGACAATCCCCACAGGAAACAGTACTTTTTTCCCTTAGACTATTTCCAGAAACTTTCTTAAGTCTGCCACACTCACATTCGCATAACCATACAATATTTTTACCGCGTTTTTCTGGTAACTCTTTTAACACCACAAGTCTACCAAATTTCATCCCTGTCAAATCTATTTTTCTAGGCATTAACGCCCTCCTCGTTTCTGCTAGATCAAGCTCTCAAGTAGTTCTTTGTTCCTTTCAAAAGCTACATATGCATCCAATAACGACATCGCGCCATCGATAAAACCTCGACTTCTCGTTTTAACCGGAGTAATGTTATTGTTGCGGTCATAGACCACGCCGAGGTTTATGAGACAAAATTCCAATAACGGATTCTTGTTATAGTTAATCTTCTTGGCACTTAAATCAGCCGCCAGATGTTTGAGCGGTTGGCTTAAGGTTCTTGCCCCTTGCTGCACGATCTCCATTATTCCGTTAAATCCATTTTGTTCCATTTCTTTCAGCCAGTACGTACTGTTCCATTGATCGAATGCAACACTTTGGAAGTACAGTCTGTAATCGTCTTTCATTCTTACGTACCAATTAGTGATATAAGAGTAATCAATTCGGTTTCCCGGCGTTAATTCCAAAAGCCCCCGCTCTAGCCAGGCCCGATACACCACCTGCTTGGAGTGCTCGACATTCTCGAACGTCGTTTGAGGCATCCAATACATCTGGTGGCACAGAAACTTCCCTCCGGGCTTTGGAACCAAAATAGTCGCCGAAGTTAGATCTGTCGTGCTCGACAAGTCAACGCCCCCGACGCAATATGAATCCCTGATCTCCTCCAAGCTGAAAGTTTCTTCATTCCGAATCTCGCTATATTCTAGAAAGGACGTGGATGCTGTGCCAATGATATTAAAATCCTTGGTGAGCACAGTTGCCTTAAAGGCTGGGTCTGCTACGGATTTATTAATATTGTCCCGCAGGAATTCAATGTCTTTAATCGTCCCAAGACCAGGGTTGGCCTTCACCCAGACCTCCGGGTTTTTATAATCGTCGTGCTTATCAAGTTCATACAGGAAGGCGATAAATCGTTCATCCTTAATCGTTCCCTTAATAGTATCGACAGCATAGTCAAACCCTGCTGTAGTAATGCACCAAAGGAGTGGTTGCTTTCGGGCCGCCATACTCTGTTTCATGACGTCATAGAGGTTCCTATCTTTACTCGCATGAATTTCATCCATGATACAAAAATGTGTATTCAACCCATCCAGACCATTGCTGTCACTCGCTAGGGGTTCAAACTTGCTG
>OMOF01000228.1 GCA_900290375.1 Candidatus Desulfosporosinus infrequens | reverse complement strand
TTTTGGCTCTAAACTACAAATCGCTTGTAACTCAATTGATGATCGCCAAAGTTGATTAAAAGGTCTGTGAATCCCGTTCCACATTCTCCATCCCCTTTATCCTTTGTCTGTGTGTTTCTATCTTCTTAATCTGTGTAATCTGTGGTTCCCCGTTCAGAATTCCCCAAGGCGTATTTACAGTGTTTTTCCAAGTCACTGCAATTATTTTATTGTCATCCTGAGCGCAGCGAAGGATCTAGGGCCTTAAGATCCTTCACTGCGCTCAGGATGACAATAAAACGTGATATTAATAGCATGACAAGGGGTTTCTGCAGCAGAATCTTTCATTTATTTTCCTAACTTGGATTCTTCCCCCCCTAAAAGTCAAGTATCAGACGTATATCCTTTTAGGAACGATAATTTTCCATTCAACGGAAAAGAAATCTAGGAGGGAAATCTTTTGAAAAAAAAGGCTAAATTAACTACGTTGGCCATGACCAGTACTCTACTTATCTTTACCCTAGTAGGAAGCGCCCAAGCAAGGCCTCATTATAATCGGTACTCAGGCAATGATCGCTTCCAAACGTCTACGGCTATCGCCCAGCAAGAATTCCAGGGACAACAAATGCAAAATGTAGTCATTGCCTCGGCCTATAGTTTTCCCGATGCTCTATCAGCCAGTACGCTAGCTACAAAACTTAAAGCATCGATCATCCTCGTGGGTTCTGACATGAACGATTCACAAGACAGTTTGGACTATATCAAAAACCATCTAACCGCTGGTGGGAATGTAACGATCGTTGGTGGAGTTGGTGCAATCAACCAAAAAGTTGAGCAATGGTTAAATAATTCGGGTTATCATGTGAAGCGCATGGGTGGCAAAGATCGGTTTGCAACGGACTCTCTGATCGTCAATAACCTCGCTGTAAGTCATGGAACGCCTGTAATCATCGCCAGCGGCAACGATTTCCCTGATGCTCTAGGTGTCGCCTCGCTGGCCGCTAGTAAAGGCTGGCCTATTCTCTTGAGCGGGCCTAATCAATTATCGGAAACAGCCCAAACTTTTGTTACTACAGATCAACCCACCAATATCTACATAGTTGGTGGTGAGGGCGTATTGCACGATTCAGTCCAAACTGCGCTGCAAAGTGCTGCTCCTAGCGCCCAAATACAACGGTTTGGTGGACAGGATCGCTTTGAAACCTTATCGCAAATCTTGACTAAATTTTACCCTAACCCAACGCAAATTTATCTCGCTAATGGTCTTGATTTTGCCGATGCACTATCTGGAAGTACATTAGCCGCTCAAAACAACGCACCAATTTTGTTGATTGATCCAAAAGCCCAGCAGTTGCCTCCATCGATTAAAGACTATCTTATCACCATTCGCAATACGGGCAGTAGCCCGCAAGTTAATGTGCTTGGTGGAACAGCTGGTGTTCCTGATTGGGTAGTTACTCAGGTTAATGATATTCTTGGGAGTTCCGCCACAACTCCAGTAGTTACTCCTCCGACAGCTATTTCGTTGACGGTAAGCAACCCTTCGATGACGGGAGTGACAGTCGGATTAAGCTCAGCACTGAATGGATTAGCCGCAAGTAACTTTACCCTGCTCAATAGTTCGGGATACCCCCTAACTGTTACAAGTGTGACAACTATAGACGGTGGAGTGACGTATACACTTAATGCCCCGTTGAGTGCAGGTCAAACTTACACTGTAACGGCAAATTATGGGGGAAATACCATTGGAACGGCTCAGAGCTTCACAATACCGTCAGGAACGACTAACGAAATGCTGACGGTTAGCAACCCCACGACGGCAGGAATGACAGTGGGATTGAGTTCAGCGTTGAATGGATTAACCACAAACAACTTTACCTTGCTGAATAGTTCGGGATATCCCATAACTATAACAGGGGTCAGTACTTTAAACGGAGGACTTACTTATGCAATAAGTGCCGCTTTAAGTGCGGGTCAAACTTACACTGTAACAGCCAATTATGCTGGTTATGCCCTGGGCACGGCTCAGAGTGTCACAGTACCGTATGGTATGAGTAATGGAACGCTGACAGTCAGCAACCCCTCGACGACGGGAGTAACTGTAGGCTTGAGTTCAGCACTGAATGGATTAACCGCAAGCAACTTTACCCTGCTCAATAGTTCGGGATACGCTATAACTGTGACAAGTGTGACCACCACTGACGGGGGTGTGACTTATACAATCAATGCTCCGTTGAGTGCAGGCCAAACTTACACTGTAACGGCAACTTATGGTGGCTATACTGTTGGAACGGTTCAGAGCTTCACAATCCCGTCAGGAATGACCAGCGAAACATTGACGGTCAGCAACTCCACGACGTCAGGAGTGACAGTGGGCTTGAGTTCAGCGCTGAATGGATTAACCGCAAGCAACTTTACGCTGCTGAATAGTTCGGGATATCCCATAACTGTAACAGGTGTGACCACTTTAAACGGAGGACTTACTTATACAATTAGTGCCGCTTTAAGTGCGGGTCAAACTTACACTGTAACAGCCAATTATGTTGGTTATGTCCTAGGCACGGCTCAGAGTGTGACTATACCGTCAGGAACGACCAGTGAAACGCTGACGGTCAGCAACCCCTCGACAACGGGGCTAACAGTAGGTTTGAGCGCAGCATTGAATGGATTAACCGCAAGCAACTTTACCCTGCTCAATAGTTCGGGATATCCCATAACTATTATAGGTGTGACCACTTTAAATGGAGGAGCGACTTATGCTATTAATGCCGCATTGAGCGCAGGCCAAACATATTCCTTAACGGCTAATTATGTGGGGTATACCCTTGGAACAGCTCAGAGCGTTACAATACCCTATGGTACGAACAGTTAAACTGGGACAGGGTGGCAACACTTAGGTCAGCGCCGGGTAACCAAGCAAAGAGACTAGCTTTTGTTGAAGCTAGTCTCTTTGCTTGGAAACGTACGAGGATATTATGCTAGAGAAACCAATGTTCAGAAAGTAAAAATTGCCCTCCCATGTTGACTTGCAAGGTTAGGAGGGCATTTGATATTTGTGTAACCACTTGAAATTATGTTAAAGAGTCTAATACCTTTTGATACAAATCCTGAGGTTTTGGAGCGACCCCACCTTGCTTGCCACCAGTTCCACCTTGGGGGTTGTTCCCATTTGTTGAGTTTCCATTGGGGTTGTTTGTGTTCGACTTATTGGCGTTAGGAGTTCTTGGTGTGGCCAAAAAGGTTTTTTGTTGATCGGTAAAAACAGCGGTAATTGCGTCAGCTTTTTGTTGTAAAACATCTTGACTTGGAGCAGACGTACTGATCAAATCTTGCAAAATAGGTTTAAGTTTAGCTTTTTGGTCGCTGGTTAAGGCATTTTGTTGGTCTTTTTCTAGACGAGTTATATTCATAGCGGCTCTTAGGGCTGGATTTTGGACATGTTGTCCCTGGGTTTGCTGACCAGCAGACGATGATTGTGTCCCAGATGCAGCAGAGGCAGCAGGGGCCGCAGTCGACGATTGTGTTGTAGAAGCGGCAGGGGCAGCAGTTGGGGTTGATGCTCCACATCCACCTACTCCAATTATGGACAAGGACAATAACATACCGACGACTATCAAGGGTTTTTTGGTTGATTTACGAATTTCAGTTTGATTCAGCATTTCTAAATTTCCTCCTTTAATTATGCGTGACGGTGGGTCTTACCAGGGTGATAACTCCACTTACCAACTCTTTTCTATTTTATCCTGTTGGATAAAACTACTAAATGTCACTTATATAATTTTAGGATAAAACCTTTTATATTCTGTGAAGTGGATATGAAGATTGTGTTAAGGTGCCATAAAATGTAAATAAGATTTAATTTTGATAAGGAGAAATAGCTATTGATTGGGCAAAGAAGGAATATGACCATTGTTTGACGAACAGTACAGATTATCGAGAACTCAAATGTAGTCGAGCACGGCGACGTCTTGGCAGAAAATGGGTAGGTGTAACCAGGTTCTGCGCCTATGCCAATACTAAAGTAGGAAATAGGGAGATAGATCTCATGAGATTATTTAAAATTAGCAAATTAAATACTTTTTTTATCGGTATAATGATGATGGCAATTTTATTGTGTAATAGTGGTCAAGTGCTAGCAGCGCAGGATGGAGATTATATTTACACTTTAACAACACCTGACGATGCCCAAATTACTGGGTACACAGGGGTTGGAGGAGTTGTGACAATACCAAGTACATTAGCTGGAGTCGCTGTCACAAGTATCGGCAACAATGCTTTTTACCAATGCACCGGCATAACGAGTATCAGCCTGCCACAAGGAGTGACAAATATCTGTATTGGTGCTTTTACTGGTTGCAGCAACCTAACTAGTATAAGTATTCCGTCAGGAGTAACAAGTATCGGACTCCTAGCTTTTGATGGTTGCGCAGGTTTAACTAGCATAAGTATTCCACCAGGAGTGACAAGTATCGGCGACGAGGCCTTTGTGGGTTGCGCAGGTTTAACTAGCATAAGTATTCCGCCAGGAGTAACAAGTATCAACGATTATACCTTCTTGGGTTGCACAGGCTTAACTAGTGTTAGCCTTCCGTCAGGATTAACCAGTATCGGCGACAGTGCTTTTGATAGTTGTTCAGGCTTAACTAGTATTAGTATTCCGCAAGCTATAACGAGTATTGGCGACTATACTTTTTGGGGCTGTACAGGCTTAACCAGTTTAAGCATTCCGCAAGGCGTAACAAGTATCGGCGAAGGTGCCTTTTCCTGTTGCCAAGGCTTAACAACTTTAATAATTAACTCGGCAACAACGACGATATATGACAGTGCAGACACAATTCCAGCCGCAACAAAGATTATAGGGGGCGATCTATCTACTGCCAGAAATTATGCTACAGAGTATAACAGACCATTCGAGGTTATAGGACAGTAGCAGATGTAATGTCCTTTCTGGTCCACTCATTTGGCTCTCATCGGAAACGTGGAGGGCTTTTTTGCTATCCAAGGCATTTTTGACTTGTTATTTCCTTTCATATGCCTTAACAAATTCTCCATATATAGGTCACGGAACGGTAACAAGTTTAGATTATCATTACCCTTAGCACGAGAAGTGAGGGTATGGGCAACTTTTTTAGCATAATAATTTTAGGATCAGTAGTCAAAATCAAGATACTTTGCTTTGCTAGTATGCGCTTTAGATGTGCGGAGTTGGTCGTAACAAGGGTATTTCTCGTTTGTTAGTTGGATAAAATGAAACAAATGATTGTCAAGAATAAGTTCGAATATTTCCTTAAAATAGGAGGCAAGAGCATGAATGCAGACATTCGCTATTCTATAGTCGTTCCAGTCTACAATGAAGAAGCAGTCATCGACCAAACTTATAGGCGGTTGAAGAAGGTGATGGATTTAACAAGGGAGCCTTATGAGTTGATTTTCGTGAATGATGGCAGCTGCGATCGTACGACGGCTATGATCAAAGGTTTCAGAGATCAGGATGACGCTGTGAAACTCATAACCTTTTCCCGAAATTTCGGCCATCAAATTGCCATCACGGCTGGAATGGACTACGCCTCAGGGGCAGCCGTTGTTGTAATTGACGCAGATTTGCAGGATCCACCTGAACTGATTCTGGAGATGATTGTCAAGTGGAAAGAGGGCTATGACGTTGTTTACGGCAAACGAACAAAACGAAAGGGCGAAACATTTTTTAAAAAGCAAACCGCTCGTTTGTTTTACCGAATTCTGAAAGCCTCCACGGATCTTGATATCCCTGTGGATACAGGGGATTTTCGCTTATTGGATCGCAGAGTGTGTGAGGAAATAAAACGCCTGCCGGAAAAAAACCGTTACGTTCGCGGTTTGGTGAGTTGGGTGGGGTTCCGGCAAACTGCGGTCGAGTATGAAAGGGAGGAACGTTTGGCCGGAGAAACTAAGTACCCTTTGAAAAAGATGATGAAGTTAAGCATGGACGGGATTACGTCCTTTTCCTACAAACCCATTAAAATAGCAACCTATGCAGGGGCGGTAATATTTATTGCTGGCTTGATCTATTTGGCAGTTCTGTTACTATTAAACGTATTTTATAAATCTGTCATCTCAGGGTGGAATCTGGTGATGGTAATGCAATTAGTGTTGACTGGAATTCTTTTGACAATGATGGGGATTATCGGAGAGTATATTGGACGGATATACGATGAAGCAAGAGATCGCCCCTTATATATTGTGAGTGAATGCTATGGGCTGATGAAAAAAGAACGAAATGTGAAGAGGGCTGTTTAATGTCCGTCGCGGGTATTCACTAAGGAGGACGTCGATATTGAAGGAGAAAATTAAATTCAAATGGGAAACCTTTTTATTGTCACTAATTCTAGTGCTCTCTGCCATATTGAATTTTGCCAATATAGGCATAGAAGGGTATGCTAATATTTTTTACGCTGCTGGTGTAAAAAGCATGATGATGAACTTCAAAAATTTCTTCTTTGCTTCCTTTGACCCAGCAGGATTTGTAACTATTGATAAGCCGCCTTTAGGTTTCTGGATACAAACGTTATCCGCAAAATTATTTGGGTTCAGCGGTTGGAGTATAATTCTTCCCCAAGCACTGGCGGGAGTAATTTCGGTTTGGGTTATCTATCAGCTTGTTAAAAGGACTTTTGG
>OMOF01000627.1 GCA_900290375.1 Candidatus Desulfosporosinus infrequens | reverse complement strand
TAACAACGCCCACTTGCTCGCTGATTTCAGCGACCAGGTGAACGATTGCATCTGTGACACTATATGGTGGAATATAAGGCTTTTCTGACACAGGCTCACCACCTATCTACTACTTATACGTTATTATACCGTTCAAGTTGTAGGAATACAAGATTTTTCAGCAGATCACTTTATATCATTATTGAACTTCTGCAAAATGCGTCCAAAGAATATTTATGATAAGATCTGGGCATTCTGATTTATTAAGAAGCCTTCACCTCGTTTTTGAGGTGTCTTGATCCTTTTTGAAACTTAAGCTACCCATCAGCCACATCTGGATAAGTGGATGGAAATGTCGTGGTATCGCATAAAAAATAGATTTCTTGCATGAATGCAGCCGTTTTAATTTATCTTATCCTTCAAAGTTTCGATGTATTCGTTGCCCCAAATTGCCAATTCAGCCAACACTTTTTTAAACTTTATACCTATATCACTTAAAGAGTATTCGACCTTTGGTGGGACTTGCGGATAAATCTTTCTTTCGATCAATCCATACTCCTCTAAAGCACGTAACTGTTTCGTCAGCGTTGACTGGGTTAAATCAGGCAACTGCCGCTGCAATTCTCCAAAACGCATGGTCTTTATCTCGAGGTGGTAAAGAATAAGTATTGACCATTTACCCGAAAGAACCTTCTGGGCTGTTGTATAAGGGCATTTCCCAAATAAATCTTTCTCAGCTTCCATTATTGCCTCCCTATAGTATCTATCTAGATACTATGTATGATAAATAATCGTACTTGTTATTTCAAGCCTTTTATTATAAATTTATTGTATAAATTTGAAAGGAGATAGCTTATGCAAGAAGTTTTTGATTTCTTAAAGAAGTGCCAGACTTATTATTTAGCAACCATGGATGGAGATCAACCACGAGTTCGTCCCTTTGGAACTGTCAACATTTTTGAGGGTAAGCTTTATATTCAGACCGGTAAGGTAAAAGACGTTTCCAAACAAATGATGGCAAATCCCAAAATTGAAATTTGCGCTTTTAATGGCCAAGAATGGATTCGTGTTCAAGCCCTTGCCGTGGAGGATGACCGGGTTGAAGCAAAGCAGAGTATGCTTGATAGTTATCCTTCACTTCAGTCTCGGTATTCTGCAACAGATGACAACACACAGGCATTGTATTTGAAGGATGCTGTAGCTACGATAGCTTCCTTTGCAGGTGAACCTAAAATAATTAAGTTCTAATTTGCCGTTTTATTAGCCACTTAAACTATACAAGCCACCGCCTGTGAACGGTGGCTTATTTTTTTACTTCTTTAAAATAGCCCGCACCCCTTTATGAATTTAGGTTTTCAACTTGTCACACGATCTCCACCTACAAAGTTTTAATCTTATAAAGTTATAATTAAGTCGTCAGTCTCCCAGCAGTGTTATTGTTCCCTTTGTGCCATCGACACGGATTTTTTGCCCGTCCGTCAGAATGGTTGTCACGTTTGACCAATCGCTTCAGCTTGAAATCGCTAATCCCTAGTACAAAAAAAACACCGTAGATGTTTGCTGTACAATACATCACGGTGTTTTAATCATTTTTGTGATTTTTATTTTTGAACTTTTCTTTCTCTTCTAT
>OMOF01000625.1 GCA_900290375.1 Candidatus Desulfosporosinus infrequens | reverse complement strand
AGTTCATTATTTAAAAGATAAATTAATGAAGAGTATAGCTATTTATAAAAAAAAATAAGCCATATTCCTTGAGGAAAGCGGCTTATTTTTTTATCCGTTCTTTCCTCTCATCTTTCAGAATCATTACAATCTGCTGGATTTAGCACCATTTGCATTGCTGCTGGTTGCCGGGTGTCATAGGGCCAGTCACTCGACCACTCTAGATAAGAGAGCTATTTATAAAATTGAACTTATGATAATGCATAACAACATAAATGTCAATATTTTTCGTGAAAAAATAAGATTTCACAAACATTAACTTCAATAACTTGGTATAAACTAATATTTTAATAAAAAGGATAGCTTGTGTATTTCAAAACAGATACTATTAATGGTATTATAGATAGAATGAGTGATTTAAAGGTTGCACTTGTTTGTATAGACACTATTTTAGATCAAAAAAGAAAAATTTACTTGGAGAAATAAGATTTTTCGAATTTAGGTCTACATAGGAAGAATTAAAGAGAAGGTAAATCTTTCCCTTAAGGAATATTTTATGATAAATCTTTAATTTATAATATATACATTGCTAGTTTTAGAGAGTATTTCTTCTGAAAATATAAATATGAAGATGAGGTGAATCCATTGGTAAAAGTGATTGCGATTGCAGACAACTACTTCGGTTAATTTAAGCGCATGTTTAGCGGAATTAGGAAAAAAGGTATTGTTGGTTGATCTAGATCCCCAAGGCAATTCAACAAGCGGCTTTGGTTTTGATAAAACCAAAATAAAGCAGTCTATATATGATCTATTGGTAAATGATATACCAGCAGAAGGAGTTATTTTAAAAACACAGATTGAGAATTTAATGCTGTTGCCTGCTACGATTCAACTCGCTGGTGCAGAAATCGAATTAGTTTCCATTATGTCACGGGAAACTAAGCTTAAGCGAGTATTAGATACGATCAAATATAATTATGAATATGTTATTATTGATTGTCCGCCGTCTCTGGGATTATTGACAATTAACTCTTTAACAGCGGCTAATTCAGTATTAGTTCCCATTCAATGTGAATTTTACGCTTTAGAAGGGCTATCACAATTGATGAAGACGGTTACTTTAGTTCAAAAGAACTTAAATTCGGCATTGTCTCTTGAAGGCGTAGTACTCACAATGTTTGATGCACGCACTAATTTATCAATTCAAGTTGTAGATGAAGTAAAAAATCACTTTCGTCACAAAGTATATCAAACTATTATTCCACGTAATGTTCGCTTAAGTGAGGCACCTAGCCATGGACAGCCAATCATCAAATATGATCCGAAATCCAAAGGGGCGCAAGTATATTTTGATTTAGCGAGAGAGGTAATTGATGATGAATAAAATGCAACGGGGACTCGGTCGCGGGCTAGATGCTTTATTTTCTCCTGGTGGTGGTAATGAGGAAGACCAACCTCAAGTTATTTCCGTTCCAGTTAAAAAAATTAGTCCGAATCAATTTCAACCTCGTCGCATATTTCATGATGAAGCACTCAATGAACTAGCAAGCTCGATTGAACAATATGGGATATTGCAACCCATTGTCCTCCGCAAAGCATTAAATGGTTATGAATTAGTGGCGGGTGAACGGCGGTGGCGCGCTTCTAAATTAGCTGGAATGGATAATATTCCAGCTATTATTAAAGAATATACAGATAGCGAAATGATTGAGATTGCTTTAATTGAAAACATACAACGGGAAGATTTGAATGCAATTGAAGAAGCATTGGCTTATCGACGTTTAATGGATGAACTTTCCTTAACCCAAGAAGAGGTAGGGCGAAAAGTAGGGCGCAGTCGTTCTTTGGTTGCAAATATGGTTCGCTTATTAAACTTACATCCTAAGGTGCAAGAATATGTTTCACGTGGAACATTGTCAATGGGGCAGGCCAGGCCATTATTAGCACTGGAAACCGGTGACTTACAAATCGAAGCAGCAGAAATTATCATTGAAGAAGACTTATCAGCTCGTGGTGCAGAAGAATTAGTTAGAAGGTACAGTGAATTACCGAAACAAGCAAAGGCCCAGACAAAATCAACAGAAGAAAAAGGAATTTTTGTTGTAGAAGCAGGAGATCGATTAAAACTTCTTTTGGGAACACAGGTAAAAATTAAGCCTGGTAAACTAAAAAGTAAAATTGAGATTGAATTCTACTCCCCAGAGGATTTCGAAAGAATTGTTGAAGTTTTGAGCGGGACTCAACCGCCTGAAATACCGAAAAGCCACGGTAAATTTGTTATATAAAAAGATAAACCCACAAATAATGTTTCACGTGAAACATTATTTGTGGTTTTAGAAAGCGAAGTGAACTCTTTTCACGAAGGCGACGAAGAACGTAGCCA
>OMOF01000624.1 GCA_900290375.1 Candidatus Desulfosporosinus infrequens | reverse complement strand
ACAAATTAAGCCATTCTTCCGGGCGGAGGAGCATATCGGAATACTGTCATCAGGAATGGGTGTAGGTAGAATACGATCCATAAGGCCGGTATAAGAAATTGAGGAAGTAGGATTAACTATATGCATAAAACTTATAACTGTTTATAGATATTTCCTAGATAAGTCTAGGACGAGGATACTTATACATCCCAGAAAGTTTCCTTAGACAAACGTCCAAGGAAACATTTGATCAGTAGCAGTCAGTTCCAATCCATCTCGCTCGAGGTTGTTTTTTAATACAGTTTTACTTTCATGATCTTCACAAATACAAAGGTTTTGTTATCCGATAACTCATCCTTATACACGAAACCAAGTCTATTAAACTCTTTGATTTCATCCAAATCTTCAACCGCGTTTTCAGCCATGAAACGCACCATTTCTCCGCGAGCCATTTTCACATAAACTCCTTTTTCGATAACTTTACCGANNATCAGCTCGCCGAATCTGCAGGTAACATAATTAATGTCGGCAGTCAGGTATTTCTCAATAGTTTTACTGTATTCAGCAGAAGCAAGATTTAAAATCGTGGTATCATTCTGGGTTAACACTCGATAGATATCATCTTTCCAATAGTCATATATATTATGACAGAAGGCCGTTTTTAACTTTGCCTGCATTTCCAAACGATAGGGTACAACTCCATCGAAAGGTTTCAATATCCCATAAAATCCAGATAAGATCCGTAGATGATTTTCTATGTAATTAAAATAGTCGTGCTCAAATACCTGTGGGGCCATGTACTTGTACTGAATGCCATCGTAGGATAAAATGGCTGGGTTTGTGTATCCGCACAAATCCATTTTTTGATAGCGTTCATAGTTCAGCCTTGCAATTTCATCGTTACAGCAAAGCAGTTTTTTAAGTTCCTCGTATGTTAGGCTTTGCAGATATTCTTTCAGCATTTGGGCTTTTTCAAGATACTCGGGGGCATTGCGAGACGGAAGAAAATCCGCTTCCATATTCATTTTCTTCGCTGGAGAGATTATGATTTTCAAAGTATTTTTCATCCTTTATTATTCGCCCTTAATTTATCTGGTTATTCTTCTAGGCTTACAGTAAAGTAATTGTACATGAACTATTATTCAGGCGAACCACGTTGGGGTGGTTGTCTTGCTTGGCCAGAGGAAGGAGCTACTTTGGAGTTCGAAGGTGAGAAATAGTTGTCGAAATGGGTTAGTTTTGAAGGGAAGCTGTGAGCATAGAAGGAAATGGCTTCAATGAGACTCACTATGTGACTTGAATGACAATAGAAAACCTAACGCAAGGAGGCAGCAATGAACGATGACGAATTATTTAATACAGTGGCTGACGAGAAACAATTTGAAGACGATGAAATAGTGAGTATAAAAAAACCTGGTTACTTTAAAAAATCCGTAGCCCTTCTGATTTTATTAGCATTTATAGCCTTTTCTGTACCTAATTTCCCTTATCTCTTTTCTGATAAACTAAATTTCCTAGAACAGGATAGAGCTTTAA
>OMOF01000314.1 GCA_900290375.1 Candidatus Desulfosporosinus infrequens | reverse complement strand
ATTTAATGAAAAACATCTGCATCGTTTACTAAAAGAATATATTGACGATTATTATAACCCCCACCGCACCCACCAAGGGATTGACTGTAAAACACCAATACCATCGCCAAAGTATATACCGTCAAAAATTGCTAATACTAAACTTAAGGCGAAACCTGTTCTTAATGGACTTTACCATAATTATGATAAAGTTGCTTAATTAATATTTTAGATCATTCTTGAAAACCTTTTCATCTAGGGTTTATTTGATTTGCCTAAATAGAAATTTATAAAACTTTTAGATCACTATTGTTGATCTTTTTTTATATCTTTAACTTTCATATATTTACTTTATTTATATTTATTGGTTGCACATTAGTTCTAGATGGACTTTTTGAAGGGGACACCCTAGGATTTGGCATATAAAAAAGCCCCTAAACCCGCATGAACTCAAGGGTTTCGGGGCTTATTAACTTTTCATTGTAGACCCATTACATATCATGCGTACCATTATTCATACTGTAATGAAATATAAGCTAATCATTCATACAGGTTTCCTTAGAATTTTGTTGTTAATGCTTCATTTCCTGTGCTATTTTTTCAACTTCTATTTTTGGCAATCCTGTGGCTTCAGTAATTTGCTGGATTGTTAGGTTTATTTCAATTAGTTTTTTAGCAACCTCGATGGCTCTCTGTTTTGCTCCTAGCTCTATGCCTTTTTCCATTCCAGCCATGATCCCTTCCTCTTTACCTTCTTGCCTAAGTTTTTCTGCTATATTCATAACCACTTCACTCCCTTCAGGATAAATATATTCCATCTTCTCAATTATTTCGACGATATCCTCTTTAGTTAAATTCTTACCTGCACTAAACACATATCTCATAAATGTTTCAAAATACTCAATGCCAGTTTCTTTATCATCTAATTCTCGTAAATACTCTGCCGCTCTTAGAATAGACTCCTGCAGACATTTATTGTCTTTCGTGAATATGTCTCTAAAGATGGTGAGCAGAATCCTTAGCTGTGCCTCACCTTTGATCTCATCATCAGTATATCGTGAAATGTCATAAAGCAAATATTCATAGTCCGGGATAAACTTCTTAAGGTCTTCAGGAAGGTCTTTATATCCTGTAATCATTTCTCCCAGTGTAGTCTTGATATTCCATTTGTCATTTCCATGATAGATTACCAATGGAATGATCATGGGAAGCTCATCTGTTTTTTCTTTTTTAATTTTTGCTTCCCAGATTTCGATCATATACTTTAGTAGCTGGAAAGATACATTTTTGCTGGTATAGCTTTTGTGTTCAAAGAGGAAATAAAGATAGCCTTTCTTTTTATTTATTCTTACTTTAAAAAGCATATCTGAAAAAACTTCTTGTAGATCTTCATTGATAAAACTGTCCTTTTGGGGTTCTAGTGTATTGACATCGATGATCTTCAAAATGTTTTCTGGCACATAATGCTTTATGAAGTCCCTTGCTACTTCTACATTAGAGAAGGTTTCTTTAAAGAATTTATCGTGGGGATTCTGTACTTTCATTTCATCACCTCACATTTTCATTATATCATGTAGCTTAATAATATAACACAAGGCCAATCTTTGGAAATAACTTTTTTACTGATTCTTAAGTAAAGCCTCAATCTCTCGCTTAAACCCATACTTCTGAAGGTATTCAACCAGGGCCGCCTCCATGATCTCGCGTTGGGTAACATTCTTTTCCCGGCTAAATTCTCCGGTCAGCTTGGCTATCATATCGCTCATGTATATGGCTTTAGTTCTTACCAGACCGGGCAAGGCATACCGAGGGATTTTGCCATCTTCCTTCGTACCCGATAAGAGCTGGTAAACATCATCCCGCTTTTCATACAAAAACCGTATGAAGGGAAGATACTCTTCTATCCCTTCATACGGTTTCTTTCCCTCTGTTTTAGTGACGGTCTCCGGTGGTCGATCATCGGCATCGTCCACCTTTCCTACCACTTTAACATAGTTGTTTTTGTAAACATTCCACTCAAAGCCCTTGTTTTTCATATATTCTGCCATTTCTTTGTGCTCTTTGAATCCTTCTTGTTTAGCCACCAACTTGGGGTCTATATCCGCTTCTTCGAAAGCGGTAATAATACTGACGACTTTCGCCGATGCGTAGTTTTTAGGATCTCTGTTTAATTTCTCAACTCTTGTGTGGGCTGGGATGTATTGACCTTCCCGAGTATCAAATGTGAAGTTTTTTCTCCGCATGTACATGTCCAGGCTTCTCCAGTTCTTGTACTTCAGCTCTTCAGCCACCTCATCTCGATCCTTAAACTTTAACATTTCCAGGACTTTTTTGACCTTGGCATCATAAATGGGTTGTTGATCACTCATACTTTTCTCTCCCTTTATAAAAGATTAACGGCAGCGTTAAGTTTGTTCATATCTTGATGCAGGTACCTTGATGTTACCACCAAATTAGCATGGCCCAGGAGCTTCTGGATACTTACCAGCGAGGCCCCGTTTTCAAGTAAGTTCGTGCCAAAAGAATGTCTTAATACATGGGCACTGACGTCTTTATCCCAGCCCAGCTTATCGGTGGCATCATGAATGTAGCGATTAATATAACTGTTGGAGACCTTGCCAGTGCTTTCAATGGCAAAGAAACGACCTGATTCCGATTCCCGGATGTGAGTGAGGTAATGGGTCAGAATACTATGAAGCTTATCACTAATGGGCACATCCCGATCTTTCTTGCCCTTGCCTTCAATGATGTGGAGCACGTTGTTTTTAAGGTCTACTTCCTCCAGTTTTAGGTTGATCATCTCTGACATTCTGCCACCAGTATAAAACATAGTCTGGACTACGGTCCGAATCACCGGGTGGTCGATGGCTTTGACTAGATCGTGAAATTCCGTTTCTGTAATAAAAGCCCTTTCCTTTTGTTTGACCTTGACGGGTTCCAAAAGACTAGCCAGGTTTTTAGTGCAGATATCCTTTTTACAACAGTAGTTATAAAAGCTTTTGATGATATATAAAGACCGGCTTCTGCTGGCGGAGGCGATTCCACGTTCCTTTTCGTGGAGCAGATAGTCTTCAAGGTCCTGGAGTCCAATATCCTCCACATAGACCGGGCAATTATACTTTACGGTTACAAAGTTGCTGCAACTCATGAGTTCATGATCATACCCTCTGATGGTTTCCCTAGATCGATCAATAAGTTCCATGTGCTTTGAAAAGCCCTTGATTGCTTGATTGAGCAGCATTTTTATTCCTCCCTCGGTTTATGAGCCTATTAAAATTATCTCTAATGGCTATCGTTCACTAATAATTCCCATCCGTTTTCTATAGGAAAGTTAAGTTTTAAGGGTTAAAAAAAGAGACATTTCTAGCCTCTCTCACGCTTCTTTTTCTGTTACCTTAAGCTCTCGTTTTTCCAAAGCTAAGCACTCCTTCCTAGGTTGTTAGTAATGCATGTTAGCTCTGAAGCACCGGGTTAGCAAGTCAATTCTCTTTATAAGAAGCCCTCCCGCCGCTATGAACAGCAGGAGGGTATGTGACTAAACCTTTACCCACACTTCGACCAATCTCCGGTTATACACTCCGTACATCCCCCCACACGAATGAGCTTATTTTGACACACGGGGCATTTGTCGTGTTCAATTAGCCATTGTTCACATGGCTCCATGCAATACGATTGTCGGTTACATTCAGAGCAAGGATCGTTCATCTTACATTGCCTCCCCAGCTGGGACGGCAACCGGCCCCGCACTATTCGAGACCGGTTGTTCTGTGCTCGGCGTTTCAACCGGAGCAACCTTTACAGAAAGGCTTAGCTTACTTAATTCTTGCTGAATCAACGTCACTATTGTGTCCACTGGCACATTGGGTGCAACCTTTTCCAATTCGGCTTTAACCATATTGGCGATATCATCCCCGGTATAAGTTGTACTTGCTACGGTTTGAAGCGGCTGCCATTCATTTTTAGCTTTCTTGTAAGCACTTTCTAACAAAGTCTCCCATTGCGAGTCGCTGAAATTAAGTCCTGCTTTTGAAGCCAGTTCTTTGGCTTTCGTGAGTGCAGAGTTATATTTCGCTAGATCTTGAGTTATGCCGAGTTTCTTGGCTGCTTGTACGGCAAAGTTCACTGCCTCTGTTGCGATCCCACTAGCCGTGCTAATTTGGGTCGCGGAGAAATGTTGTTTAATATAGGCCACTAGGAAGGCAACAAGCACACCCGCAAGAGCCGTTACAACGTCCTGTAAGCCACTGAAAATAACTGTTTGCATCATTTATTCCCCTTTCTTAATACCCGAGTTTCTTGGCAACCGCTGCCACAGTATCAAACCAGGTCACCCCAGCCAGTACCGTTTCATTCGGATGGCCCACACCTTTTTGATCACCGCCGACCACATATAGATGTTTGGCTGATTTAATAGCTGTCGGTGCCGTTCCATCTGACTTGCGCATAAAAATAGCAACCTCGTTTTTTAAGGTTGCTGCCAAACTTTTTGCCGTTACAAAATCGTCTGGTCCAAAGATTAAAATCCCCTCTTCCACTGTTTCACCTCCCTCCATCTCGTTATAGTTAGCAGTTACGTCGGCCACTAAGGTAGCCCATGTTTTTCCATGACTCGTTAGATAATCGATTGGGTCTGTATGCGTAGTCTCATGCCATTTCGCTGAAACTTGTTCGTGGGACATGAGTGTTACTCCGTCCACGACGCAAAGCTTCCTATTATATAGCAATTTAGCCAGTAACCATGTGTACATATCATAAGCCTTGGCAAACTTGGTTGAATCCGTTGTTTGACAAAGCTCTACCTGAGCATATCCCATGTGGTTTGCGGTATGCCCGGCCCCATAACACAGAAAGTTGGTGTCCGCTACTTGCTCGACTTTCAGGTCGTCAACGAAGAAATGAACAAAGGCGTTCTGCCAAGTGGTGGACTCGTAGTTTCTCTCACCATCGGCAGAATCCCCGTTGTTGGCGGTCGCGTGCGCCACGACACCGACATAATACCCGGCGTCGTAAGGCTCCTTTGGCAGTCCAGGGATGAAGTTTTGTTCAATTGTATAGCTCATATTCTCCTCCTCAATGCGTCACCAAATAAACAATTAAACCTGTAACAACCGTCATTAATCCTGAAATTGCTAGAGCAACGACCCATGTAGGCCTCCCTTGAGCAGCCCTCAGAACCTGATCTAGTTTCGCTTCGAGACGGTCGAACTTTTTTCCCACATCAATTTCTAACGAGTTCAGCCGACACTCTTGGGCATCATCTTTGGTTTCTAAGACGGCTATTCGCGTTTTGAGATCAGCAATTTCTTGCTCCCCCATGTGCTTTCAACTCCTTTCGGGCATAAAAATAACGCCTATACTTGGGGCGTTTTCTGCAGTAGCGTTGAATTACTCGTGTACAAACTCCTGAACATACAGGTTATAAGGGGAAATGCCTTCAAGAACGCCCACCCCGACATAGTTCACATTCGGATCGAGGATGTTAACCCGATGTCCAATTGAACTCATAAAAGCTGCCATGGCTCCACCAACTGAGTCGTTTCCCCCGACGTTCTCGCTCCAATAGCCGACGTTTAGCCCCAGGCCCGGCAAGAGTGACGCGGTATACCCAAAGTTTGGTGAGACATGTGAAAAGTAATGGTTGAGATATAGGTCTTCAGCTTTAATCCGTGCAGCCGTTACTAGTCGAAGATCAACTTTCACAGGATCTACCCCTGCGGCTGCCCGCGCTTGGTTTATTTCATCGACCATCTGCTGTTCGCTTGCCGTGAGATCCGTCGCCGCCGGTATTTGTGGCATTACAATTTTTTGATTGACTGGAGAAGAGTAAACGCCGATATCGTCCGGGTTAGGGGTCGCGGCAGGGACCGAAACAGCCTGGGGAGGGATTATTCCTTTCAGCGATACTTCGTTGCTTCCCTGAGCCAACGTCGGGGCTGTAGTTGGGACCGAAACAACGCTGTTCCATTGGGATGTCGATATCGAAACAACGCTACTTCTCTGGGTTGGCGTGTGGATCATAGATGGCTGGATTTTCACCACCGACCCCGAAAGTTGGCTTGGCGCAATGTTGACACCGGCTTGCGCTGGGGCTGCGAGTACGGCGATCATAGAAACAGATGCTGCTAGGATTTTAAGTGTTTTCATAAGTACTTCCTTTCATCGGGCATAAAAACAACACCTACGCTTGAGGTGTTGCGAGGATCATATTGGCTTGATCTTGGGTGATATACCCTTTCGTTACACAGGTCTGGATTTGAACCTGCGTAAACTTTTTCAGTACCCACATGTTCGTTATAAACTCGTTCATGCTACACCCCCATTAATGCCGCAATAGCAGCTTCCACTGCCGTGAGACGCTCTTCGGTAGCGGGTGGCGGGGTAACGACAGGTATTACAAAAGGTTGGGCTTGCTTAACGGGCACACTGTCAATGACCTTATACATTAAGGGCTCTTGAGCTACATCGGCGTATTGGGTATCCTCCAGAAATAATTCTGTTAAGCCGGGGAATGGCGATGCATAACCCGCTATAGGAGCACTTGCTAGGGCTATTGTCTGAACAAACCCTTGTGAATCGTGAAATACATACACGGTCGAACCCTCCTTACCACATTATTAAGATTAGGCCAGTAGCGCCGGGTGATCCAGCCGTACCAGCATTAGGGGAATAGCCAGGACTCTGTGGACCACCCTGCCCACCCGCACCGAAAGAGGTTGAATACATACCGTTTGCTGACAGACCACCGGCTGCTCCACTTGAACTGTAGGTTGTGTAATATCCACCAACTCCACCCGGAACAATTAAGGGTGAGAGGTATCCCGTTCCCCCAGCAGCACCATACGTGGTATTACCGGGAACTCCCCCATTCCCCCCAGTGCAAGAAACACCGTTGAATGAGGATGTCCCACCTGTACCACCCGTACCCCCTATAGTATTACCTGATCCAGAGGCACTTCCTCCCGCGCCTCCAGCACCTCCAGCACCCACCGTTACGGGGAGTGACTGACCTGGGCTAACAACTTGCCATAACCCAGCGTATCCACCACCACCCCCGCCGGGGACACCCCCCACAAGTCCTGTCCCCGTGGCGTTACCATAGCCACCAGCACCTCCACCCCCACCACCGAAGATCTGTACATAGATTCGAGTGATCCCAGCAGGGACGATGAAGTTTAAAGACGTATTAAAGACTTGATAGCCCGAATTTCCCGGCTTGACCCATGTGCCAGGGGTTCCAGCTATAGTGCAGATCCAGAGGACACCTGTGTGGTCTATTATAAAATCGCCTACAATAAAGGTGCCACTTACCGGCGCTCCAGCGGTTGTAGCCCCGACATAACGAGAAGCACCCGTTGCGCCCGTGAGTCCCGCAGTGGTAACTGGCCCGGTTATGTGCCCCCCATCGAGGGCGGATATGCCGTTTTCGATATTGTTCATCCGCGCTGCTGTGACGTTTGTTACAGATGGAGATTACTGCTCTGCGTTCCCAATTGGCACTTTTTTACCACCAAGTGGAAACTGGTAAACGACCGAAACCTAAAGCGACACCAGCTTTTCGCCAGCTCTGGGTATTTCTTTCCAAGTATTATGCCGACTGGGACAACTGTCTATTAAACTTTACACCTCAAACTGTTAAGAAATGGCATAGCACAGCGTTTTCTTCTTACTGGTTTAAAAAATCTCAGGAGAAGGGACGCCCAACCATTAGTTCAGAAACCATCGCTCTCATAAAACGAATACATAAGGAGAACCCACTATTATCTCCAGAAAAAATACATGAAAAGTTGGTTTTGTTAAATGTGACGGATGCACCTGCTCCCAATACTATTGCCAAATACCTTCCATCTACCAAAAAGCCTCCTTCTAAAAAACAGGTACAGTCTTGGAAAACATTTCTCAAAAACCATCAATTCAATACTTGGGCAATGGACTATTTTACTATACCAACCCTCAAGTTTAACATTCTTTACGTTTTAATCATTATTAACCACGGAACCCGAAAAATTGAGCATTTTGCTGTAACTATGAATCCTAATCTGGACTGGCTCAAGCAGCAGTTTCGAAATGCTACACCTTACGATCATAAGCCGAAATACCTAATTCATGATAATGATTCTGCATTTGTCTCTAAAGCATTTCAGGCTTTTCTGACAGCCTCCAAAATTCAATCGAAGAAAACTTCTATACGATCACCCTGGCAGAACCCTTATGCGGAGAGGGTCATCGGTACATTGCGGCAAGAGTTATTAAATCATATTATTCC
>OMOF01000618.1 GCA_900290375.1 Candidatus Desulfosporosinus infrequens | reverse complement strand
CATCGAAACGTTAGCAGAGTCTGCGATCGAATTAGCAAATTTAGCTAAAAGTATTTAGAAATATTAGTGAGGGAAGGTGCGTGAAAACTCTCCTTTTCTCACAAAACGAAATCAATAGACGCTTTGTGGATATTTTGGTGGGGCAGAGCATATTATCCATGGAATTAGATGAGAGTAGTTGATGCCTGTAAGTTAAAGCCCCTCACGCACATCGTCGCCGACCCGTGCTTTGGACACCTTTTTCAAGGTGAACAACACCGGGTTGGCTGTCTTTCTTAACGATTACGTATCTTTATGTGAAGGATCACTGGAAGCCTATATGATCAATGAAACTATAACATATAGTCAAGGTCACCAACTGAACTTATTTGCCAGATCATTTGGACTGTCTGGCTATTTTTGTTTTCTTTATTTATTACTGGCAGGTAAAATTTGTGCTTTTGGCATTCGAACTAATGCCATTTTGGACTGCTTTGGTGTCTACAAATGAAATATACTAGATTTAAACATGTAATTAATTATATTGTACTATTGCACAAAGTTTTAAAAGCTGAATTGTCTGTAAGTCTAATCTTTGATTATAGTTATGCAGAGACTAAATAGAATTAAGGAGGAATCCAACGTGATGATAATAAAAAATGATGAGGAACTCCAACGTGCTCAAATAATTATCAGTGAATTCTTGGCAAGGAACTCGCCAATCCACGCACCTGTGCTGGAGGTTGCCGTTAACGAAGCAATGAACAATGGTTTTCATACTTATGGGCAAATTAATCTCAAGCTAAAGCGCATGGGTAGAAAACTAATCATAAGGGTAAAAGACGATGGACAGGGCTTTTATGCTGAAGCGATTAATGCTCAACAAAAGACAGATATGATTGAAGAGGAATTTGGGCAAATGCTAGAGGCGGAAGCTGGACGTGGGATTTTATTGATGAAACTATTCTGTGATAAAGTAATATATAACGCTAAAGGCAACGAAGTGCTATTGATGAAGAAAGTTTCTTGAAAAAGGCATAGCTTTTGCTGATTCTAGATTCCTGCGGTAAGAGTCTACTGTCGGAAGAATGAGGAATTTAATTTGATTGGAATTATTATTATTATACTTTTCTCTCAGACGAACAAAACGCTTCAATGGTCGAATACGGCGGATGCTTCTGAAGTGGCTTCAATAGCCGGTAAGCACATGGAGAAGTTATTCAGTTTAAAACAAACGTTCAATCAATGATACTCCACAAAGATATATCCTTGATTCTGGGTTGGTAGGCGATCTGGAAAAATATGTTGAAGCTGGGATGGATGATTATTATCTAGTAGAGCTTATTGATGTAAAAAAGTCTATGCTATTGTTGCGAAGTGATTTCTTTCATTGCAGTTGCACATTCACGACAGACGTTCATAACGTTATTTTAAGAGGAGATAAAAGAAAATTCCGAATGTTTTGCAGATTAACTATATTGAAGAATTAGAACACTGCTTTCGACAAGTTTTCAGCCAAGTCGTCGAGGTAACGTCTAGC
>OMOF01000915.1 GCA_900290375.1 Candidatus Desulfosporosinus infrequens | reverse complement strand
TCTTTTTCCTCGCATTTTATTTGCTGAGATTAACTATACCACCCACCTTAGACAAAAAAATGTTTCTATGTTTCACTTCAACGAGATAGAGATTATGATAATACGTCTTCCTTTCCTCTTCCTGCGTGACCGACATATTGTCTTCAATTTGACAAGTCATTTCATGCATAATAAAAAACCCCTTCCGAATTGTGTTAATGCCTTTCGACACCTTAATCCTAACACTCTTCGATAGAAGTTTCCCTGAAGCTCAGCTTCTTATCAATACAATTCATGCTCGGTTAGAGCAGCTTTTAACACCAGATTGGTATCGAGTTGCAGCTCTAATCCGTCCCTATCAATGTATCAAACGTTCAAATTCGAAACATATTTATTAAGGCTATACTCCCCAGATATACCGTGTATTTCTCTCAATCTCGAATAATATTCTTGGATTTCTTGTTTTGATATAATGTTATTACATCGTTCCTTACGGTCTAGTCCCTGCCTGGCATTGACCCAAGGTTTCTCGGCATGAGTTAATCTTTCCAGATATTTAGCATCGTACTTACCATAGACAGACCAGACCAAATTTAGTATATCTAGTTCTTCTTGCTCGAAAACACTTGCATCAAATGAATAAACCTTTGGTAGATTCGCAGAACCATATTCTCTAAAATGCACATATAAACTAGGGATTACTGGGCCATGTACCCAAGCTTGAAAATCTTCCTGAATCAACAAACTATTAAAGGCTAATGACCACGCTTGTGCATAATAGACTAGTTTTTGAAGTTTTAAGGGTGTGATGGATTCTCCCGCTTCAGGATCAAGTTTATTTAGAAAATACTCAGAAATATTGATTAACTTATTTTCCTTTAAACTTGTTGGGCTTTGATCCAAAAGCGCCATAAGTCTAGTATATAATTTTCGTTGGGATACATCGGTTAGAGACTCTTTGTTATTTAGATACAATTCAAACATGTATTGGGGATTCAATAATTTTTTAAGAGTTTGACTATACTCCTTGGTAGGAGTAAGTCCCTTAACATATCTAATAATCGTGGTTTCTCCCCAGCCTAATAAAGACGCCAGTGGTTTTTGACCGATGTTATATTTTGTTAAGATGTTCTCTATTTCACTGACTTGTATTAATCCTTTCAATTTCCGATATTCATTGTTTGCCGCACTAACATTGTCATCACTTAATTCAGAAATATAAATTTCTTCCCCGCAATCATTGCAGTAAGCGATCTTTGCCAAATAAGAAAATACCCTGTCTTTAATTTCAGTTGTAATCAACGATTCCTCAATACGAAATTCAACGTCAGCGTCGC
>OMOF01000617.1 GCA_900290375.1 Candidatus Desulfosporosinus infrequens | reverse complement strand
GTGGTTTTTTAATGAAAATATTAATGATTTTACTGCGGAAACCAAATTCCATTAGTTAAAGATTTTAAATTTTAAAAAAGGTTAAATGCCTCGAAAAATCCAACTTTAGTAGCATTCAAAAACAGGGCTTTACATGCTAAATGTTGAAATCACTAACTATATAATAACATTTGAAAGCAGGTGCTCTGCATGTTTCGCAAAAATGATGATCATAACCAAGAAAGATTATTCAGCCATTTTAGCCAATTAGATACTCGGCTTCAAAAACGATTGCTTAATACATGGGCACCTGTTTTTTACGATAACGTATTTAGCAAAATAGACGAAACACCATTTGCTGTTTTATACTGTGCCGACAATGGTCGCCCAAACTTTCCAATTAACATATTGCTAGCTCTTGAATTTATAAAACACTGGAAAGATTTAACCGATGAAGAACTTTTAGAACAAGCTTCCTTTAACTATCAAGTAGCTTATGCAATTGGGCTTCGCGACCTTGGTGAAGAATATATCGCACCTAGAACTTTATATGATTTTCGCGAACGCATTTATCGTCATGCTTTGTTAAACGGTTCTGATGGCGATTTGATTTTTGATCAATTTAAAAAGCTCACTGATCATTTTTTTAAGCTTACTGGCGTTAAAACGGATGACCAAAGAACTGATTCTACTTTTGTCACCCCCAACATACAAAAAGCTGGCCGTTTATCACTAGCTTTTGATGTATTATTCCATGCTGTTCAAATTTGTCCCCAAAACATCTTACCAGATGATTTACAAGCGGTGATTAAACCACAGTTCAAGACGGATTTATTATATAAAACGAAGAGCAAAGGACTTCAAGTCCGTTTAGAAAATCTTTTAAATTTAAGCGGGCAACTACTGTCAATCACAAAAGGAATGAGTGATTTAGTAAAAAGGCAACCTATTGTCCTATTAGAAAGATTTCTTAAAGAACAGGGAATATACAATGAAATTAATGATAAGTGGACTGCTAAAGAATCTGGAAGTTCCTTTGCTAATTCATTGCAATCTGCACATGATCCGGATGCAACTTATCGTAAAAAAGGTAGAGTAGGTTCTACTGGTTATATCAGCAACATCACTGAAACCTGTAATAAAGAAAATCAAGCGCAACTAATTACCGATTACAACTTAGAAAAAAATACAGTATCTGACGTAGAAATTTTGAAAGAACGCATGGTAGAGATCAAAAATCGTACTGGTCTAAAAAACATGTATGCCGATGGTGGTTACTACGCAGAATCAATAGAAAAAGTCGCGCAAGAAAATAATGTAACCATGCACTATAGTGCAATGGGTGGTACAAAACCCAAAAATGATAAAGTGTCATTCGATCAATTTAATATTAAAGACTATAAAATTATTATCACTTGCCCAAAAGAACATCAGCCTAATCGCACTCAATTTAATGAAAATGATAAAACGTTAAGTGCCCATTTCGATGTGGAAGTTTGTAAAAAATGTCCCTTGCTCGATCAATGTCCAATTAAACTTCAAAAAAAGGAAGCTGTCATAAGAGTCAGTCAAAAAAGACTAGTAGCTGATGAAACACGTGCAAAATTAGAAGATGGCGGTCGCCAATATGCAACAAGTTATCGAGCCGCCATAGAAGGAACTAATTCAGCACTTAAACGGGGTCAAAGCATGGGGAAATTACAAGTGCGCGGTATTCATAAATCCAGAGTAGTCGTTGGATTAAAAATGATAGGTCGCAACTTTCAACAGGCAATGCATTGTTTAACGCGACAAGCTAAAAAAGCAGCTAAGGTCTTAAAAGGAATTGGTAACAAACTGGATATACCTCTATCAAGGGGAGAGTCTGCCTTAGTGGCAAGTTAAGAGCATAAAAACAGATAATATTCCCCAAATAAGAGCGTTCCTCGTTGTTTTTAATGGGAAATAAGGAATTTAATTTCGAAAAAATCTATATGACTAAAATTGAAACAAGCATATGGAGGTTTATGCAGTAAAATCATATAATACTATATAGGATGTATTATATATTTCGATCTTGCTTGAATTC
>OMOF01000616.1 GCA_900290375.1 Candidatus Desulfosporosinus infrequens | reverse complement strand
AATGTGGGAAATAGAAGCTTTAAGTTAAATGAAAAGGCCTTTGATCAACCGACCAAGGCCTTAAATAAACTCCTTTAAAAAAATTTAGATAAGATTGTGTAAAAAAGTGCGGCTAGCAGAGATGTTGTGGGAATTGTTACAACCCATGCGACAAGCATTTGTTGGGCCACACCCCAGCGCACTGCTGAAACCCGTTTGGCACTCCCGACTCCCATGATAGAACCTGAAACGACATGGGTAGTGGAAACAGGGAGATGAAGACCAGGGAATACAGTCGCTGACCAAATGACAATCGAGGAACTCAAATCTGCGGCAAACCCGTTGATGGGCTCCAGTTTAAAGATTTTCCCCCCCATAGTATGAATGATCTTCCACCCACCCATAGCAGTTCCCAAAGACATAGCCAGCGCACAGGCAAGTTTCACCCAAAGCGGTGGGTCCAAAATGGCTTGAGACTGCAACCCCACGGCAATGAGAGCCATAGTGATAATTCCCATTGATTTCTGCGCATCATTAGACCCATGGTTAAAAGCCAACAATCCTGCCGAGAATATCTGCATTTTTTTAAAGCCGTGATTAACACGGGATGGTGCGGAATGGGCAAAAATCAAGGCCAATAACTTCATAATGATAAAACCTAAAATCATACCAATAATCGGGGAAAAAATCAGCGCGGCAAAGATCTTGCCTAAACCTTCCCACTGCAAGACGCTAAAACCTACTTTAGCAACAGCAGCTCCGCTCATACCGCCAATAATAGCATGCGAAGAACTGCTTGGAATTCCCATATACCAGGTGACGAGGTTCCAGGCGATCGCGCTCAGCAAAGCGGCGATCACAACCTCTTGCGTTACGTATTTGGGCGAAATAATATCTTTCGCAATCGTTTGGGCAACCCCGGTACTATAAAGAGCCCCAACAAGATTAAATACGGATGCTAAAACTACGGCCCGTTTTGGGGTTAAGGCCCGAGTTGAAACACTCGTGGCAATGGCATTGGCCGTATCGTGAAATCCATTAATGTAGTCGAAAGCAAGGGCTAAAAAAACGACAACGACTAACAAGGCACCTATACTAGTCATATTTTAAGACCACGCTTTTGAGAAGATCGGCAATGGATTCACAATGATCCAGCATCGATTCTATGTGTTCCAGGATCTCTTTCCATTTGATAATCTCAATTGGGTCTTTCTCGTGTTCAAACAACCGGGCTACTTCTTGCCGATAAAGCTTGTCCCCAGCGCATTCCAAGTGATAGATTTCTTCAGCTGCAGCCTGAATCTTGGCCTTTTTATAATGAATGTGTCCTAAGCAAGAGAACGCAGCCTGAATTTGCTCTGCTGCCAATCCCACCAGATGGACAAGTTCTTGTGTTCCCAGTGATGGTTTGCCCGTGCGGTAAAGAAGCATCCGTTCCACAGTACCTTCAGAATAATCTACGATATCGTCCAATACTTGAGCTAGCTTATAGATATCTTCACGGTCCAGCGGAGTAATAAACGTGGAATTCAGTCTCTCCAAAATCTTAGCAGTGACATTATCTGCTTCATGTTCGAACCGATGCATTTGAGCAGCGTCTTCAGCGGAAACGGAATCTTGCTGCATGATCCCTTCAAGCCTTTTCAGAGATTTAGTGATGATTTCGGTACTTTGAGCAAAAAGCTGATAAAATTTATCTTCTTTTGGTGACAAACCAAACATCTAATATAACCCCCAACCTAAGAATTTTCTCAGACCTCCACAGAATCGGCCTTCTGTGCGCGAAATTCACACCTTATCGTCAGGACGTTCGAGCATCAAGAATAGTGCCGCTTCATTCCACAGAGTATTATATCAAATCTTAATGGGTTTGTGTAAATTGTATGTTAAGTTTTTGTCCTACGATGCCTTTTATCTAAATTATAAGACCCCCATTTCTAGAGAAGTGGGGGTAGATCGACCATCTTTAGTTGCTCTAGTTCACTGTTTTCAACTTTTCTATTAAAGCCAGACGAGCGTCTGCCAGCATATAGATTGAACCAGTTACACAAAGCATGTCATGTTCCTCAAGACGACTAAGCGCATAAATAACCGCTTCCTTAGGGTTTTCGATGCAGGATACCGGACGACCGTGTTGTTCCGCCAAACTCCCCAGAGCCCTCCAGTCTCCAGCACGCGGGGAATCCGGACGCGTGATAATAATTTCGTCCGCCAAGGGCACCAGCATAGTTACCACTTTTTCCCGTTCCTTATCAGCCAGCATACCCAAACAAAGTATGAGGCGAGCCCGTGTATAAAAGGGGAGAGCCTGTACTAAGGCCTGCGCCCCGTCCACATTATGCGCCCCATCCAGAAGGACTTTAGGCTTCAGGGAAAGTAGTTCTAAGCGTCCTGGCCACTCAACCTCGCTCAAGCCAGCATAAATAGCTTTGCGGGGGATCTTCACCCCATATTCGCTTTGTAACACTTCACAAACTGTCACCGCTGTGGCCGCATTGCATAATTGGTGTAACCCAATCAATTTTAGACGCAACTTCGAGTAGGTTGAATGTAGCCCTACGAGGTCAAATTCCTGTTCCAGTTCTCCACTCCACTTGCTTTCCCAGCGAACATCTTCCCCCACCAACCACAGCGGAACGCCTACGGCCTTAGCTTGTTCACGCAACACCTGGATCACGTCTGGGTTTTCAGCAGCCGTTACGACGACCGAGTTTGGTTTAATAATTCCCGCCTTAACTTTAGCAATCGAAACCACGTCCGACCCTAAATAATCCATGTGATCCATTCCGACATTTGTAATGACAGATATCAGTGGGGAAACCACATTTGTCGAATCGATGGCCCCACCTAACCCGACTTCAATTACAGCAAAATCGACCTTTTCCTCTGCAAAATAGAGAAACGAGAGCGCAGTACTGACTTCAAACTCGGTTGGATGCTCAAAGCCTTCAGCAACCATGTCTTCCAACAACGGAACCACGCGCTTGATCACCTGAATAACTCTTTCCTTGGAAATCATGAGGCCATTAATCACCATGCGCTCACGCCAATCATGCATATGAGGTGAAGTAAAGACACCGACCTTATGCCCTGATGCCTTTAAAATACGGGCGATCATGACCGTTGTCGAACCCTTGCCGTTCGTACCACCCACATGAATCACACGCAGGGACTTTTCTGGGTTCCCTAACCGCTTGAGAAGTTCCTCTATCCGCCCCAAACCAAAATTAATCCCGAAGGTCGTCAAGTTAACGAGGTATTCTAAGCTTGCTTGATATTCCTTTTCCAGTTGTGTTTCAGGCATACCTGCTTCCCCCTCCTGTTTCCTTTTCTAGGCGTTCTCTTTTAATTCTCTTTTAATTCTCTTTTAACTCTCTCAAACGTTCCTCTAAGGCCGCTTTACGAGCCAATACCGCCTCAAGTTTTTCCCGTTCTTTGGCCACAACTTGCGCTGGTGCTTTACCTGTAAATCCAGGGTTATTGAGTTTCGCTTCCAAAATCTGTTGATCCTGGGTCGCCACAGAACTCTCCTTTTCCAGACGGGCAACTTCCTTCTCCAGATCCATGAGTCCTTTCAACGGAAGATAAATTTCTACACCCTCCAGAACTGCACTAGCCGCTTGAGAAGGTTTCTCTGCCAGCGCTTCAAATAGTTCTACACTCGCGCCTCCCGCCAATTTGAGGATGTCTGCTTTCCCCTTTTCGAGTACCTCACGTTGGCTCGCCTCAGGAGCAAGCAGGATGATCTCT
>OMOF01000666.1:980-1215 GCA_900290375.1 Candidatus Desulfosporosinus infrequens | reverse complement strand
AGCAAAGTCAATCACGGTTTTCTTATGGATCTCCGCTCTCTGGACTAGGTTTTCTCTAGGCACGAAATAAATCAGCTGACTTCCAAGTTCTTGGGCAAAGGCTTCTAACAGTTCTTTTTCCCCATCAACATTCCGGCTGTTACAGATAATGCCACCCAAGCGACATCCTCCTGTATTGGCGTATTTGGCAACCCCTTTGCAAATGTTGTTAGCGGCATACAGCGCCATCATTTCA
>OMOF01000666.1:0-971 GCA_900290375.1 Candidatus Desulfosporosinus infrequens | reverse complement strand
GCAGACCACATCTCCCAAGACATCATAAAACACGTAGTCCAAATCCTCGGTATAAGCACCCAATTGCTCTAGCATATTAATAGAAGTAATAATCCCTCTCCCTGCGCAACCAACCCCTGGTTCCGGTCCGCCTGATTCAACGCAACGAATGCCGAAAGCCCCAACCTTCATAATGTTTTCAAGATCGACTTCCTCGCCCTCTTCTCGCAAGGTGTCCAAAACGCTCTTTTGGGCCAGACCGTGCAGCACTAATCGGGTTGAGTCTGCTTTAGGGTCACACCCTACGATCATGATTTTTTTGCCCATTTCGCCTAAACCCGCTGTCAAATTTTGCGTCGTAGTTGATTTACCTATGCCACCTTTTCCATAAATAGCAACCTGTCTCATAATAAGGACCTCCTAATTATTAATATTTTTCAAATAACACTTATCTGATATCTTTTATTGAAAAGAATCTATCCTATATTTTACAGCTGATTAATTCCCGAGCTAATTGTATAAGCCTCATCAACCGGGCTCACAAATATTTTTCCATCCCCGAAGGCACCTTTTAGACTTGTTTTGGCGTTCCTCATAATCAGCTTAATGACATCATCCTTATCTTCATCGTTGACAACCATCATCAACATTTCCTTCGGTATTTCATCGTAGAAAACATCCCCAACCCTTACCCCCCGTTGCTTGCCACGTCCCATCACATCCATTTTAGTCACGGCTGGAAATCCTGCATCACTTAACTCCGAAAGCACTATGCCAACTTTTTCCGGTCTGATAATCGCTCTAATCATGATCATAATGACATCCTCCAATCTATTTGAAAGTAGAACACTTTAGTTAAATAGCCCATTTCAATGATCTCATTTTCCTGATCTTAAATATCCATTAGTCCATGGGCCATCAAGATCTCCTCTAATCGATCCTGAGCCATTGGCTTCGGAATAACAAACATCTGATTGCCATCAATCGCTCTG
>OMOF01000614.1 GCA_900290375.1 Candidatus Desulfosporosinus infrequens | reverse complement strand
AGGGCTTGCCGACCCTGGAAAGATCGTGGCAGAGGGCTTTTTCAATACGGCAGATTCAGGACAGAACTTACTTTATAACAAATTTGTCAACGGAACGGTAGACACCTACACATTAACCTTCCCCACAATAACAGGGGCAAGTTGGACGGCGACGGCTTTTATTGACGAGTTAGACCTTGCGACCAATGTGGATATGACGAAAGCCCTGGACTTTAAGATGTCTCTCCAAGTATCGGGGCAGCCTAATATCGGTACTTCAGTGACCTCAGGACTTAGCGGCCTAACGTTAACAGGAACAGCAGGATCATTGACCCCGACCTTTGCCAACGGGATTTATGCCTACGCATATACTTTCACAACGCTCACTTCAATTACAGTAACTCCCACAGCGGGAACCCAGCAGCAGTACACCATGTACGTTGATGGGGTGAACCAAGGGACGTTTAACACCGGATCAGTCTCCCCAGCCATCGCGTATGCGAGTGCGGGAACGTCGCACAAAATCGATTTGGTGGTGTCGGGAACCGGGTACACACCTTTGACCTACAGCACAATTGCGGTCAGAACTTCCTAATATCTGAACCATTTAAACCTCTTCGCAGCGGTGCGATGAGGTTCTTCAGTATAGACCAAGGGAGAGCAAATTGCACTACCCCTGGCTAATTTTTTGGAGGTGTAAAAATGTTACCAGTTATTTATACGTTAGACCAAGACCGATCCCTTAAATTGGGTTTTAGAGGTATCGCTAAACTAGAGAAGGTCTTTGGTCAGAATGTCGACAAGTGGAATTTGAAGGAACTCACCTTTGATCAAGTGGCAGAAATCCTCGCAGAATCACTGAGACGAGAGCTTCCTGATATTACAGTCGATAAGGTTATGGACCTTATCGACGACTACAGTGATATTAACAGTGCAATCAAAAAAACATTTGAGTGTATCAATGAGACCTTCGGAAAAAACGAGGCAACGGTGGTGGAGGAACAGCCATCGGAAGAGGCTCCGGTATTAGTTGCGGTGGACGTTCCAGTAGCAGCAGTTCCGGAGGTAGTCCAGGGAACAGCGATCTAGAGTGGGATTGGAATTCAGTTTATAAAACGGCGATGCGAGCAGGGATTCGGCCCAGTGAATTCTGGAATTTAACCCCGGCTGAATATAACCTCATCATTGATGGGTACAAAGAAACGCAGAAAGAAACCATGTACCGCGATATAAGAAACGCATATTACACCGGATGCTTTGCCCAGGTTGAGAAGCCATCGGAATTTTATGACAAGATCGTGAACAGTCTCAGTGCGGAACCCCAAACTGCGGAAGATATGTTCAGTTTTCTTAAAAGCGTTGCTAAAGGTGACCATCAAATTGATGCACTTGAATCGAAGTTTAATATCCCACTAAAGCTCACGCCTAAATTCGAAGTAGGCGTGAGCTTTAGTTATATTCATTGGATGGAAGAGGAAACGTTCGAACTATATTTACCCGATGTATCACTGTCTCAGGATGGTGTGGTTTTAAAGCCAAATAAAGGCGTGTATGATATCAAGCCGGGGCTTGTAAAAATTAAATACAACGGGCAAGTTTACACGATAGTGATAATCCGGGCTGGAACCTAACCTCCGGCCCCTTTTGAAAGGAGGTGTTGGATGTGGGCAGCACAGTAGGAAATATTATTGCTCGTGTTGGGGCCGATATTTCTCCACTTGCAGAAGGCATGAAAGAGGCCCAGAACACGATCCTCACCTTTAAAGATGAATCTTTAGCGGCCCTTAAATCCTTCGGCTTACCGCACATCAGCAGCACCAATCTAGTTGAAGCTATCCAATCGGGCCAGCGTGTCGTCGTCAACTTCGCGCAGGAGGCAGGGGAAAGCTTGACCCAGTTCCAGCAGCGGGTAAGGACAGCCTTCGCAGAGGCTGGGATTGATATAACAGCCTATGAAGCCGCCTTAATGGATGCTGATAAAGTTCATGCTGAATTCGCCAAAGGCGCGGTTAAGAGTTTCCAAGCGGTCAGCGCTGCGGCTGAAGAGGTAAACAATAAGGCCCAGGATCTTCGAGATTCATTAGGCAATTCGTTCTCTGGAATACAGGCCAACTTTGGTGCCTTCAAAGAATCAGTAGTAAACGCCTTCCAGACCATGACAGATGGCAGCGCGAGCTTCGGCGATAAAATAGGAGCTGTGGGTAACGCTGTAGTGGATGGCTTTGGGCTAATGACTGGGGCCGTTGAGATATTTATCGCCATTGAGATCGTGAAAAAAATCGGGGAATGGATCGGCGCATTAGAAGACCTTGCTGCCGAGACCCAGGACGTTGAACATCGATTTTATGCGTCGATGGGTTCGATGTCTGAAGAGGCTGAACAGTTCAGTAAGAAGCTGAGTGCGTCCTATGGAGTCAGCCAAGAGGCCATTGAAGGTATGATGGGCAAAGAATACACGAACACACGAATGTTGGGATTTGACCCGACCCAAGCGGAGCAAATGTCAGAAAAAATTACTCAGTTATCCTATGACTTAGGAAAACTAAAAGGCATTGACCCTTCTGAAGCTTTTGATGCACTTCAGCGGGGTATGGAGGGACAGACAAGAGGTTTAATGGATCTCGGTATCCGCATAACCACGACAGACCTTAAAAATAAGGCCCTGAGCGAAGGATTGATAAAACAGGGGCAGACCATGACGGATGCTCAAACATCGGCTGTAGCTTATCAGATGATCATGGAAAAGATACAGGGCACAACCGGGTACTACGCAACCCAAGCGGATACTCTTTCTAACCAGCAAGCCAAGCTCAACGAGGGCTGGGAAAAAATGAAAGAAACCATGGTGAATGCACTTACCCCGGCGTTTGAAGGGTTCTATAAAGTCCTACAGTCTTTGGCAACGGGCATTGAGTATTTAAGTGACGAAGTCGCTATAGGAATCCAATATATCACCTTGTTTGCAGAGGATGCTGCCGGTGCTATTAAGGATATTATGAGCTTGAACTTCGGTCAAATCGGCGCGGATTGGGCCAACAACTATGCCTCTATTTTCAACGCCAGCGCAGCGACGAAGGATCTTGGTAACTCAATGGATGGCGCAACTTCGGCGGCTAATGCCCAAGATGCTGCACAGAAAGCCCTGGGTAAAACGGTCAACACTAACACCATGAGCTTTGACCAACTACACAACATCACCAACAGCGGTGCAGCAGCCGCAGAGGCCCAAACCGCAGCAGTCAGCAACCTTGCCAACGCCCTAGGAAATCTAAACACCGCAGGATTGGGCGGTGCTGGAGGAGGCGTTACCAAGGGAGTTGTTATA
>OMOF01000661.1 GCA_900290375.1 Candidatus Desulfosporosinus infrequens | reverse complement strand
TAACTTACTCTTGAATATGTAAATTTAAGGTTGTAAAATTATCGCCAAGTAAGATTGTAAGGGAAATGTGAGTCATTTTGAAGATTAATTTTTTTCCAAAAAGAATTTCATGACACTTATATAGAAGTATAGAAGGTGGTAAATAATGAACAAAGAACAAATATCCAATATATGCGACAGTTTAATCGACCAATTAACTATTCTTAAAGGGTTTATACAACTGAACAAAATGAATAATAAAATCGATCATTCTATTATCGTTTTTCAAGAAGTGGAAATATTAGAAAAAATGATCCGAGAACTAGCTGAACAATTACTCACGCTCGATTAGTAATGTTATTGATTCGGCGACAAGGAGGTGGGTTCTTCTGAGTAGCAATTATATTTTAGTAGTTGATGATAATTATGGTATACGACAACTTTTACGCGAGTTTTTAGTTCAGGAAGGTTTCGCTGTTAAAGAAGCACCTAATGGATTGAAAGCTTTACAACTTGTTATGGAGGAAAAACCTGTACTGGTATTACTTGATATGCGGATGCCTATAATGAGTGGTATGGAAACTCTAGCTAAATTAAGAGATTTAGCTCCAGAAACAATCGTTGTAACTATGAGTGCTTATATCGATGCAAAAGATATAAATGATGCTGTTCAAGAGGGACGAATTAAACACTTTATATTTAAGCCATTTGACCTATTAGAATTACGTGCTTTTTTAGATGACCTATTGAGTACCCTACATAAGGAATCAAATCATAAACTCAATACTTCCTTTTCGGTTTAGGAAAAAAGCCAAGCTTTTATGAAGTATTATTGTTCACACAGTAAAGTCTTATGATTTGACTTGTTCCAAAGGGTCATAGCAAAAGATTATATTTTATAACAAACAAACACGCTCCTTCTGGGGCGTGTTTTTAATTTGGGAGGAACAAAAATGGATAGCGAATTAAGGTACAAACAGATTCAAGACGAGTTAGAGGAATTGTTCAAGGCTGTACCACACGAACATATGCACATTGCCAATAAACTTATTCAGCGAATAGTTTTTATGCAAGTCACCATTGAAGATTTGGAAGAGGATATTAAGGTGAACGGTACATCTGAATTGTTGAAAACAAGACCCCGCAAGCTCCGAGAGAGACCCGTTGTGAAGACATACAATGCTCTGATTAAAAATTATACCAGTACGATCAAGCAATTGATGGATTGTCTGCCAACGCAGAATGCCGATGAAGCTGAAGACGAGCTACTGGCGTTCTTGAAGAAATAGAGGCGAAGGGATGAATTATATCCGAGAGTACTATGACAAAATCGCAAGCGGGGAGATTGTGGTTAACGAGCACATAAAAATGCTTTTCAAGATTTAGATAATCCTGAGACATACATATTTGATGTGGACAAAGCGACAAAGCCCATTGATTTCGTTGAACGTTTTTGCAAACAGAGCAAAGGTCGCTGGATTGGTAAACGGTTTATAT
>OMOF01000610.1 GCA_900290375.1 Candidatus Desulfosporosinus infrequens | reverse complement strand
GAAGTTGGAATGATTGATAAGGTGAAATATACGGATTACATTTGGGGACTTACCGATTATTTTAAGTCTCATGGGGTTTCCGTTTTGCTTACCCACGAAATGCATGATGCTTCCACAATGTCGGCGCTGACAAAGCATGGTGTCAGTTTCGTTGCCGATAATTTACTACTCTTGGTCTTTAAAGAGGAAGGCAAATATTTAAATAGATATCTAAGGGTCGTTAAAATGCGAGGTAGTGGTCATTCAACAGAATTAAAAGAATTAATCATCGATAAAACAGGGGTATCGATTCTTTAGATGATCCAACGCAAAAAACCTTGGTTGTTATAACCAAGGTTTTTTGTGTTGGAAGACTTGTTAATATAATAGCTCCTTAATACAAGAATAATGCCATGGAAATGGCATTATTTTCTGTTATCATCTTAAATAGAGAAAGCAATAGACTGCAAAATACTGGATCGAGTCCTCGAAGACCTTATTGCAGTTAATGAACGGAGGCTATTGTGAATAGAATGCTCGAAAAGTCGATTGTTAAGTTGTTCAAGGAGGGCTTTAATATTAACATTAATACTTGCACTGAAGGAGAGTGGGCTGAAAGAATTACTTCTAAAGGTGGAGCCCTTAAACAGTGGCAATCACTATTAATGCTGCCAAAAGAAAAAGAAATGGGTAGCAGAACAAGTGGCTCAGATTATTAATATCTAAAACATAAGTGAAGAATGGATGAAAATTGTTAATAAAGGATAGGGTGGTATGAACTATGGAAAAGCGAAATGTGTATATGAAAAAGCTTGAAGATAATCTAACCGAATATAATGCAAGATTAGTTTTAATGAAAGCAAAAGTTACTGAAGTTCAGGACGATATGAAAGCAGAGTATCTTTCCCAAGTAAAGAACCTAGAAACGAAACGAGATGATTTTGTAGCGAAATATGGACAACTTAAAGAATCTAGCGAACATGCATGGGAAGATGTAAAAGTCGGTACTGAAAAAAAATGGAGTGAACTTAAGGAGTCTATTGACAAGGCAGTATCTCGCTTCAAGTAAGGTAAGATGTTGTAATTAGTTCTAACGTGAGAATATAATAGCTCTTTAATACAAGGAAAATGCCATGAGAATGGCATTTTTTTCTGTTATCATTCTAAGTAGAAGAAAAAAGTATACAGCACCGCACCATTCGCGCAAGTAAACTTGCTGGGCAACATTAAAAGTGGAAGGACGATAAAGCATGTTATGGTCAATCGTTGTTATTCTCGGGATACTATGGCTTCTAGGTATGGTCACATCGTATACGATGGGGGGATTAATTCATATCCTTCTCGTAATTGCTTTAATTGTGGCAGTAGTAAACTTAGTTTCAGGGAGAAGGGCGCTTTAGTTTATGAACAAGCTTGAAGAAGAACTGGAAGAATATTACATAAGGTTAAGCGAAATGAAAGCGAGAGTTGCTGAAGTTCAGGACGATATGAAAGCAGAGTATCTTTATCAAGTAGAAAACCTCGAAAATATACGAACTATGTTTTCGGTAAAATATGGAACACTTAAAAAATCTAGCGGAGAGGTATGGGAAGATTTGAAAGTTGCAACTGAAGAAGCATGGAGTGAGCTTGAGTACAAAAAGTAAGTAGCTCGAATAAGTAGCTCGAATAAATAGTTCTTAAATACAAGGAAAATGCCATGAGTAGGGCATTTTTTTCTGTTATTCTCTTAAATAGAAGAACAATGTCCTTGTAATTTAGATGATACATCTACGATAAATCAGCCATCATATTACCCCTTAGAATATAATTTCAGGGTGTTGCAAGGATGCTTAATAAAAGGAGGAGGAACCCATTTGTCATTTTATTTACCGGAATTGCCTTATGCCTATGATGCGCTAGAACCTTATTGCGACGAGACTACTATAAGACTCCACCATGATGTCCACCATAAAGCCTATGTGGACGGACTTAATAAAACTGAAGGAAAATTGGCAAAAGCTAGAGCCGAAGGGGACTTTACCCTAATTAAGCATTGGGAACGAGAATTGGCATTTCATGGCTCAGGACATTTGCTACACAGTCTTTTTTGGCAAAATATGCGACCTGGAGGGGGTGGGTCTGCGCAAGGGATATTAGCGGAACGCATTACAAAGGATTTTGGCTCTTTTGACAATTTCCAAAAACACTTTACTGCCGCTGCAGTGGCTGTTGAGGGATCCGGTTGGACCCTATTGGTTTGGAGTCCATACTTTGGCGAGTTAGAAATTTTACAAGCGGAAAATAACCAGAACCTTACCCAATGGGGAGTTATTCCGCTCTTAACCGTAGATGTTTGGGAGCATGCCTATTACCTCAAATATCAAAACAAGCGTGATGATTGGGTTGAGGCCTGGTGGAACTTAGTAAACTGGGAGGATGTTCTCAAACGTTTTGAAGATTACTCGGGGTTAATAGACAAGGAACAAATTTAATTGAGACAAAAACATATTAGGAGGAAACAGAAATGAGCATGTTTTGTTATCAGTGTCAGGAAACTGCCAAGGGAACCGGTTGCACGATTAAAGGAGTTTGCGGGAAATCTGAAAATGTTGCTAAGTTACAAGACCTTCTGATCTACACTCTAAAGGGGATTGCAGTGTACGCGGTTCAAGCACGTGAAATGGGTATTGTCCGTAAAGATATTGATAAATTCATCATGGAAAGTCTATTTAGCACGATAACAAACGCGAATTTCGATCCAAGTCGTTTTGTGGATCGAATTCAAGTGGGTCTTACCCTTCGCTCAGATCTGAAACATAACATTATCGAAGAGGGAGGCACAATTCCAGACATCTTAAACGATGCAGCAATATGGACGGCCTCTAGTGATGAGTTTGAAGCAAAAGCAACGTTAGTTGGAGTATTAGCCACTGAAAACGAAGATGTGCGTTCACTCAGAGAAGTGATCACCTACGGAGTAAAAGGGATTGCCGCTTATGCTGACCACGCTTTTGTTCTGGATTTCGTAGATGAGACTGTTTTCGCTTTCATTGAAAAAGCTTTAGTAGCGACACTTGATGATACTCTTCCAGTGAATAGCCTGGTCGACTTAGTCTTAGAAACTGGGAAATTTGGTGTTGCTGCGATGGCCTTACTGGATAAGGCAAATACTACAACCTACGGTAATCCTGAGCTGTCCAAGGTGAATCTTGGCGTAAGAAATAAACCTGCT
>OMOF01000606.1 GCA_900290375.1 Candidatus Desulfosporosinus infrequens | reverse complement strand
ATAGCTAAGTAAAACCGATCCGCTAAAAACCTGACCTGTGTCGCTGCAGTCATCAACCCGTGAGTACCCTGTCCCTCTAGCAAAACTTTACGGTTGGCCTCTGGAAGGAATGACATGTCCACTGGCATGACTCCCCCATTTAACGAGATGACTAAGGTGTTAAGCAGAATCCCCAAGGTAAGCCAACGGATTCCAGGCAGTGAGCGATTCCGCAAAGTAAAGATTAACAATAAAAAATAGGACACTGTATCAAGTACTGGGCTAAGCCAACTCGGTCCTACCCCAATTCCTCGAACAACCGTCCAATAGACACCACTCTGTACCAACAAAGCCAACGGGACCAGCCAAAATTCCCGAAGCACGAGGTCACCTAGTCGGCTTAATTTCCCTCCACTTACTAGGCTTATGCCTAAGGCTAGGATCAATGTTTCTACGAGCATATTCCACCTCTTAAATCAGCCTTAAAATAATTAAGTGACTTTTACTCGGTCAGCACCAATTGCTTGCGCCAATTCAGTCGTAACCACTTTGTGAAAAATTTCTGCTATCTTAGGATCTAATTGTGATCCAGCGACTCTTTTGATCTCCTGCATGGCCTCGTCATGCGTACTGCCTTTGCGGTAACTTCGATCCGAAGTGATTGCATCATAAGTATCTGCTACAGCAATTATCCGAGACTCCAAGGGAATTTCTTCCCCTTGAACTCCATCTGGATATCCTTTCCCATCATAACGCTCGTGGTGAAGGCGAACCACATTCCCTATATCAAACAAAAATTTGATGCCTTTAATAATCGTTTGCCCGATGACTGGATGACTGCGCACGGACTCCCACTCCGATTCCAACAGTTTCCCCTCTTTATTCAGGATTGTTTCGCTTACCCCTATCTTACCTACGTCATGTAACACAGCGGCGTATTTGAGGAATACAAGCTTTTCCTCACTCATCTCCATTGCTTCACCTATAGCTACTGCCAATTTACCAACTCTGGTAGAATGTCCGCTAGTATAGGTGTCTTTCGCCTCTAGTGCCTGGACGAGGGCTTCAACTGTATTAAGGTAATTTTCACGCATGTCGATGTAGAGTTGGAACGAATGGCGTGAAAGCAAAAGAGGGATGAAGAGGAGAAAAAGTCCAACCTCACCGTCATTATGGAAAACTAAAGCCATAAGCAAACCAAGCGGCGCTAGCGACATAAAATTAGGAATTGACCACCGTATATTTCCGATCCAAATCAACCAAGGAGATTTGCCCTGCAAGATCCCCAGAGCAATGGCCACCACAGTCATATTTGTTAACATGTAGGCAAAGGAGGCCACAAGGTAAATAAGTATTGCCA
>OMOF01000605.1 GCA_900290375.1 Candidatus Desulfosporosinus infrequens | reverse complement strand
GAGGCCGCTTAAACGGCGCGGCTTGACAGTGACGTCGGTTGACGATCCTAGCTAGGGCAGTGCTGACCAAGTGTTCAGGAACATCGAAAACCTGTTGGACTTATAAAAAGGGGTAATGATTGGTAATATTAAAGTTAAAAATAATGACTTTTCAAGTCTTACTAAAGCTTTTCTAGTTGAAGCTTGTGAATAGAATGGCTCCTTATTATAGAAGAAAAAAGCAATAAAAAAATGGCATTTTTCTCTGTTATCATTCAAAGTGGGAAGAAAAGCATACAAAGCACAGTATCTTTATCCATCAATGGAACTTGCAGAGCACCTGAATAGTGGAAAGTTCAAGCATAAATTATCGGATACTGTGAAGAAATGTATTGAGGATTGGTAATCCGAAGTGAAGAAGTAACGCAATAATAGTAAGAATGATCGCTATTTTGAATAATTGTTTCAGAATAAAGACTACAACAAAAATACCCAAAACTAAAACCAAAATTCCAACTATAATACTCTTCTTGCTCCAAAATATATTGATTTCCAGTAGGGACCAATTGGGTAGATTGTAACACCCTTAGAACAAGAAGCATTAATGAACTGATCATTTCCAATGTAAATGCCGACATGGCTCACGATTCCCTTCGTTTCTGTGGATAGAAAAATCAGATCCCCCGGTTGTAACTCGCAAAAGCTTATAGGTGTTCCTACCGTAGCTTGATTATACGAAACTCTGGGTAGGGTAATCCCGTTTTTAGCAAAGACATACTGAACAAAGCCTGAACAATCAAATCCTCTGGTAGGAGATTCCCCACCCCACAGGTAAGGAACTCCAATATATTTTTCCGCAGTGGCAATAATAACATTTGCACGAACAGTAGGCGGTTTTTCTGAGTAAACCCTGTTTAAAGTGTTGGCAGTGATTGGTCCAACAATACCATCTACACTTAGAGATTTTCTCGTTTGAAAGGCAACGACTTCCGATTGCGTCTTGGTTCCGAAGATACCGTCTGTAGCACCAACATCATACCCAAGATAATTCAACTCAGTTTGTAACTGTACTACGTTGGCGCCTGTTGAACCTGTCTTAAGTAAGGTGTCACGCAAGGAAGATGCTTGGGCCGTCTGAGTAATGCCAAGAACGAGAAAGGATGCAAGCATAATTAGGATAGTCAATTTCTTTGTCATAGAACAACATCTCCTTTTTTAAAATGGGTTGAGGCAAAATATTATGCAAGAATTAAATATAATAGGCGATTATCAACTTGCGGAAAAGAATTGTCCCACGCTGATTTCAACTTAAGAAGTGTCGTTTCTGAAACGAACCGAATTTTTATTGGGTGTGGAGATGCATGCTATCCAACAAGTGCCTAGAATTCGAAGGAGACCTCGGATTTCCATTTTGACCATACCCTTTAGTCGCGTTTGTGTTGGGTTTTTTAATTAGATCATTGGTTGAGAATGATTCACCATCTGTTCCCAGTGCAGAAGGTGCAATTAAAATATTTCCATGACTGGATACCAAAGCAATGGGTTGAACTTGATTTCCCTCAGAACTCAATGCCTGATCATTTACCAATGCGGCTTGATACGACACAGTCCCCATATATGCTAAAGGAACCAATTGGTCATTCTGAGTTGAAGGCTCTTCGCTAATCCATTCTGCGGATGTCCCAATTCCCTGTGCATAGGACGAATCGAGTGTTACTGGGTGAATCGTTTGAGTTTGACCGTTCACGGTAAATGTTAAATTCCACGTTAAACTTGAGTTCGCCGATGGAGATATGGTCGCGTTAATGGTCGAACCAATTGGAACCGTCATCACTGTTTGTGCAGGTGCAGGTAACTTCTCCCAAAATACCTCAGTAACTATTTGACCGTTTTTAAGTTGTTCACTCGTTCCCATTTGTAAGAGGTCAGGGGATGAAGATCCGCCTAAACCAATCCACTGTGCAGCAGCAGCATTTTGTTGACGAGCAGAAATATTGGGGACTATCCAACTGCCAGAAACGCTAGTATAGCCGCTACTAGACGAAGGGCTGTCAATGTATCCCGCCCAATTTTCAGATTCTGCCGTATCTGCAGGAGGGATTGAAGTTGTAGAAGCACCTTGTGTTTGCTGAACCTTTGGAACAAGTAAATGCCTATGTGAAAAATTCCGAGAGAAAACATAATCAGACGTCATCCGGTTTTTAGCGGCATGTAGAATTGGAACTCCATTGACGAGAGAGCAGGTTCCCAATCCAACAAAGACAGCCAGCGACACAATGTGGATCTTACGGATCATAATGTTCATTTTAAATCGCCTCTCTAACCCGGCATTGCCGGAACTAAAACTAGCTTTCCTAGACAAAAACGCCGTACTTTCCGTTATCAAACCTATATGGTTAGACACACTCGGGACAATTCTGTCCATTTACGACAATATCCGTAAATGGAGAATAACATTTTACCTGACGTAATTCTATATCTAACACTTATCGTCATAATCAATATTAACTATAGTAAATCCATTGCCAATGATCTTTCTGTACTTCCATATCTAGAAATAATTCCTTCTTTTATTATCTTTATCTAATAAAATAAGCACAAAAAATGCTCATGTTTCTTCTTTAAGAACATGAGCATTTTTAGTATAAGTCAGACACTTATGCCACTTAGCGGTAGTAACACTTTTCAATAAACATGGGATGTTTTCAGGAGAAAGCATTATATTAGGTGACACAAATGCATCAAAGACTTTCTACCTGACAGGTGTGTTTGCGCAACTTTTATTATAGGTGTAGCCTATTAATGAGATGCAATTTCCATATATCAACTAGTGTATGAATATCTTACATGTAGAATTATGTCAGTTATCACAGTATTATTGCGACATACCCACTTGCAAGTCGACAATAAAGATATCGCATATTTAATATTGTCGAAACAAAGCGGGAGTAAGTCACTATGGGAATCTGTGACGAAGGTCTAGAGACATGGGTGAACCAACCAAACTGGCATCCAATGCTCACGTAAACAGAGACCCCGTGGGTTCAAGAAGGGAGAGAAAGGTTATGAAAAAGCTGAGTAATCTAACAATGATAATTATTGTTGCAACCTTGATTTTTTTAGCTGTTGACTTTGCTCCCATTCCAGGATTAGCAAGGAAAGCACATCCGCTAATCCGTCTTAAACCAGGGAGTAGCGCGTCTACTCCATTCGGTTATTCTCCTTCACAAATCAGAATTGCCTGTGGTCTCAACCAGTTATCTGCTACGGGTAGTGGACAAATAATTGCCATTGTTGATGCATACGGAAGCCCTACTATCATAAATGATCTAAAAGTTTTCGATAAAAAATTTAGGCTTCCNNTCGAATCGACCCTGGGTGGGCAACAGAAACATCACTTGATGTTGAATGGGCACATGCCATAGCTCCAGCTGCCAAAATATTGTTAGTGGTTGCCAGATCAGACGCATCATATGATTTTGTTACAGCCATTGATTATGCGACCTCGCACGGGGCACAAGTTGTTTCAAATAGCTGGGGAATAGACGAATTCTCATCAGAAGTTAGTTTTGAATCTCATTTTAAGCATTCTGGTGTTGTATATGTTGCATCTTCCGGTGACAGTGGAGCGGGTGTAGAGTGGCCGGCTGCTTCTCCTAACGTGTTAGCAGTTGGCGGAACTACCTTAGCCATTGACACAAATAATAGTTACCTCAGCGAGTCCGGATGGTCTGACTCAGGTGGTGGGACGAGCCTCTACATGGATATGCCAAGTTACCAAAGTCATTGGTCGGCTATTGTTGGCCCACATCGTAGAATTCCGGATGTTGCCTTCGATGCTGATCCTATGACTGGCGTGCCAGTCTATGACAGTACACCGAATAATGGTCAATCGGGGTGGTCTGAAGCTGGAGGTACAAGTTTTTCGGCACCAGTGTGGGCGGCAATGATAGCACTTGCTGACCAAGGGAGAACTACACCATTGACTAGTTTTAATGCAATAACA
>OMOF01000882.1:542-1384 GCA_900290375.1 Candidatus Desulfosporosinus infrequens | reverse complement strand
TTATGCTGGGGGGATTAGCTTAGAAACCATGTTTGTGGATGAAGGATTTGGTACTCTTGATCCAGAGTCACTAGATACTGCTATTGGCTGCCTGATTGACTTGCAAGATTCTGGGCGATTAGTGGGGATTATTTCTCATGTGCCAGAATTAAAAGCAAGTATCGATGCTAGACTTGAGATTGAGGCCTGTAAAGATGGGAGCCGAGCACAGTTTTACATTTTATAACGATTTTAGATGCCTAAGTGCTTGTATGTATATTCTGAAAAATTTTGATCCATAGAAAGCGAATATATAGTATAATGAATGCATGCGTAATAATTATATGATGAATTACAATATAATTGGAGGAGTTGGGACAATGACGAATCTTTTATTAATAGGTGGCGGTCGAGGCGGCGTTGGGATTTTAGAAATGTGTAGCAAGGTATCCGATGTTAGGATATGCGGTGTTGTTGATGGAAAGAGCGATGCCTTAGCGATTCAATTGGCGAAAAAGGTGAACATTCCAACTTTTTCAGAGATTCGTGATGGACTAAAAACACCAGGTATAAATTTGGTAATCAATATTACTGGCGATGAAGAAATTAATCGTGTAGTTGACCAATATAAAGGACCTGATGTGAAGGTGCTCGATGGATTTATTACCAGTATGTTATATCACTTAATAAAATCTCAGGCCATTATGAGTGAAGAGATTAATGAACGAGTAGTTGTATTGTCTAAATCGGTAAATGAAGCCAAATCTCACATTAATAATACTCATGAAGTCATTGAGTTTATTAATAAAATTTCCCAACAAACCAACCTTTTGGGTTTGAATGCAGCAATTGAAGCAGCGCGG
>OMOF01000882.1:361-532 GCA_900290375.1 Candidatus Desulfosporosinus infrequens | reverse complement strand
AAAAAAATTAATACCATTTTAGGAAATATTGAATCCTCCATGCAGACGATTATCAGTGGCATTGAGCAAACGGCTTCTGTTACCCAGAAACATGCGGATAATGACTTAATCGGCGGAAAAAGAAACTAAAGTGAATGGATCATTGAGCAGTCTCTATTTTGGAGACTGCTT
>OMOF01000882.1:0-351 GCA_900290375.1 Candidatus Desulfosporosinus infrequens | reverse complement strand
GGTATAATGCGCCAAGGAGGGCGATTAAGATGGTAACAAAAGTGGCAGGAGTGTATCGAGTTGATATTCAAAAGCACGACCATCAGCAAGCCAGGGAGGGAGCCAAAAAGAAACAACCAATTCAATTTAAGGATGTTTTAGCCAAGGCTATTATGGGTTCCACGGGGAAATCCACAAGGTAGCGAAAAGTGAGCCGTGAGGCTCTATCTTTTTTTGCGGATTTATAGCGGGTTATGGAATACTTAACACTTAACCTACGCTTATGGTTAAAGATCTTTATATAAATTCTTTAATGCAATATATATATAAAGATATTGGTTGATAATAATCTTGTCTGGGAGTAATATTAAG
>OMOF01000603.1 GCA_900290375.1 Candidatus Desulfosporosinus infrequens | reverse complement strand
AAGATGACCCCCATTCCTTTTAAAAAATTAATTCGTTGGGTGCGCGAAGAATACAAACAAGATCAAACTGTTTTTGGTGTACCTAAGGAGAAATTTTATCAGAAAACAAATGACCGATTTATCCGGATCTTTGGAGAAACTCTGGATACTCCTGTCGGACCGGCTGCTGGTCCGCACACCCAATTGGCCCAAAATATCATCGCTTCGTATCTATGTGGGAGTCGTTTCTTTGAGTTGAAATCCGTCCAAATCATGGATGAGTTAGAATTTCCTAAGCCATGCATCTTGGCGGAGGACGAAGGCTATAACACCGAGTGGTCTACGGAGCTTCCGATTATGGGGGCTTTCGACGAATATGTGAAGGCCTGGTTCGTACTCCATGTTCTGCAAAAGGAGTTGTTCAACCTTAGTGAGCGACGCTTCGTGTTTAACATGAGTGTGGGGTATGACCTGAAGGGGATTCAAGCACCGAAGGTTGATCAATTTGTGGAAGGGCTGAAAGATGCCTCACAGACCGTGATTTTCCAAGAATGTCGTGCTGTTTTAAACGAAGAACTAGGCTTTTTTGAGCATCTAGACCGTTCATTTGTAGAACAGATTTCACCGCATATTTGCACGTCTATCACCTTATCAACCATGCATGGCTGTCCACCGGCGGAGATTGAAGCCATCATCAAATACCTGATTAGTGAAAAGAAGCTACATACGTTTGTGAAGATGAATCCAACGCTTTTAGGTTATGAGTTTGTGAGAAATACCTTCGACAAGCTGGGTTACAATTATATTGAACTTAAAGAGGAATCCTTCGCCCATGACCTCCAGTTCGAGGAGGGCGTTGGGATGTTGCAGCGTCTCAAGGCGTTCGCACTAGAGAAGCAAAAAGACTTTGGCGTTAAGATGTCCAACACGTTGCCGGTTAAGATTATGAAATCAGAATTACCAGGTGAAGAGATGTACCTGTCTGGGCGGGCTCTTTATCCGTTGACGATTAACCTGGCCTTTAAATTAGCTTTAGCGTTTGAAGGAGAT
>OMOF01000753.1:5646-5738 GCA_900290375.1 Candidatus Desulfosporosinus infrequens | reverse complement strand
ACCGTGGTAAAAAAGGAAAAAATGAACCGCAGTATCCTGGCTTTAATTGTCGTATCAATAGTAATTTCATTCGGAATTGGAGCCTTTAATAT
>OMOF01000753.1:0-5636 GCA_900290375.1 Candidatus Desulfosporosinus infrequens | reverse complement strand
TGTAACGCAGCAAGCTATAAGCACTTTGAACGGCATTTATCAACTACAACAGCAAAGCATATTGACCGAAGCACAGGCAAAAGAGGAGGCAATTACCCTCATGACCCAAATGAGATACGGGGATGATGGGAATGGATATTACTGGGGGGATACGACGAACGGAATATGCGTCTTTCATGGTACAAATCCAAAAGCTCCTGGAACAGACCGCAACAATACCGTGGACTCTAAAGGATTTTTATTTATGAAAGAAATCCTTAAGGTTGGTCAGAATGGTGGAGGATATGTGAATTATTGGTTTCCGAAAGCTGATCCTAACGACAAACAAGAATACCCTAAGCGAGGTTATGCATTAGAATTTAAGCCTTGGAAGTGGGTTATCGGTACAGGGAACTATATCGACGATATAAACAAAGCTTTAGCTACTCGGCAAGCTACAGCGAATAGCGAAATGCAGAGAAACATAGCCTATTCCGTATTGGGCATGCTTGCAGCTATTGGGATTTCAGTCGGGTTTGCATTAGTTATTAATCGCAAGATTTCCAAACAAATTGCTCCTATGGCTGAATCTGCTCAATTAGTTGCTGACGGAAGACTTGATATCCCTAAGATTAAAGTGACAACAAATGATGATATTGGATATCTAGGAACTGCTTTCAACGATATGACCGATAATCTTCGTGATTTAGTTCAAAAGGTTTCTCAATCTTCGGGACTAGTTGCCTCAACTTCTCAGGAATTTACTGCTAGTATAGAACAATCTGCCCAGGCTTCAAATCAAATTGCCTTTGCCATTACAGAGGTTTCTTATGCAACGGAAAAACAATTAAGCGTTGTTGAAAACACGACTCAAATTGTGAACCAAATGTTGAAAGGCATTATTCAGATTCTCACTAGTTCTAAAGTAGTTTCTGATACTTCAGAAAAAGCTGCCGAATCTGCGTTAGAAGGCAGTAAGGCGATTGGTAAAACCATAGACCAAATGAATAATATAGAAAAAACTGTAAATAATTCGTCTCAAGTCATCAATGGCTTAGGAGAGCGTTCCAATGAGATTAGTCAAATCATTGATACCATTTCTGGGATTGCAGCACAAACAAATCTCTTAGCTCTCAATGCAGCTATTGAAGCCGCTCGTGCTGGAGAACAAGGACGTGGATTCGCAGTCGTTGCCGATGAAGTTCGTAAGCTTGCGGAACAATCGAGTGAGGCCGCAAAACAAATTTCAACACTTATTGTTGAAATTCAAAATGATACTCAAAAAGCAGTTGCTGCTATGCATATAGGAACGCGCGAAGTTTCGATTGGAACAGAAGTGGTTAACACTGCAGATCGAGCCTTTAAAGAAATTAATAATTTGGTAGGTACCGTTTCAACGCAAGTGCGAGAAATTTCTACAGAAATTCAACAAACGGCGAATGCAAGTAATAAAATTGTTGATGCTGTCTCTGAGATTAATGAGATCAGTAGAATCATTGCCGATCAAACGCAAATGGTTTCTGCTGCGACCGGAGAGCAATCAGCTTCAATTGAGGAAATTACCTCTGCCGGTCAAATGCTGTCCAAAATGGCACAAGATTTAGAAACGTCTATAACGAAATTTAAGGTTTAAGTTGCACTAAGTTGGTTATGCCAAATTTATCGGTCTACGGCTCTTGCCGTAGGCTAAGGGCAATTATTGCCGGAATTTGGAAAGGGCAAGAATTTTGTTGTTCCATCCTCGGCGGATTTGTGAATGGTGTGTTGGCGAATTGGGGTGTCCGCCTAGATTGACTTAGGAAGGTACTAACGCAAAAAAGAGGGATAACCATCGTTATCCCTCTTTTTTGCGATCTGCTCGTATTTACCTAAATTATATTTTGCTTCCACCTTTTAGGTGTTCCTCTGCAAATTGAATCATCCGTTTAGTCATTTGACCACCTACAGAGCCGTTTTCACGACTTGTGCGGTCACCCCCGAGTTGAAGACCCATTTCGTTAGCTACCTCATACTTGAATCGATCCAATTGTTGCGAAGCTCCTTGAGCTGCTGGTGTATTGTTACTTTCTCCTGCCATGATGGGTGCCCTCCTTCAAAATTGTGTGATTAGTTTTTGTTGATATGTTTAATGGTTGTCTTTATCTTATCCTTATGAATGTGTTTAACACTGGTAATTTATATCAAAGTATACAGTGATGGCTCAAATTATTGTGAGCCTGGGGCTCCAATTGATGGTTCAACCTCAATGCAATGCGATATCGTACATTCGCAATTTTCCGAGAAGAACAGCAATAAAATTATGGAAGTTTTCTAGTGGATTAAGTTTTGAACCGGATACTTTACTCGACAATTCACTTAAATTCTTTGCGTTTCTACTAGGAACGGAAAATAAGAGAAGAATTTGCGAAAAGAACTATTCTTAATACTATCCATAAAACCGTTAAGTATAGGCTTTCTCGAAACATTCACTGCTTTTCGTAGTTGCCATTTTTATTACGATTTCGACATGGCCCGTAACGTATAATGACGACACCGGCAAAAGACAATCGTTTAAAAGGAAAAAATTTGATCCGGAATATCGTTAAGGCGGGATGTTGGCGAATGGGTAAGAAAATAAAAATTATTATCGCGGATGATAACCATGGTTTTTGTCAAATGTTACAGAACTATCTTCAAGGTCAAGAAGACCTAAACATAGTTGGTGTGGCTTATAACGGTTTAGAAGCTTGGGAACTTATTCAAACCCAAGAACCAGATTTGATCATTCTTGACTTAGTTATGCCGAACTTGGATGGTTTAGGCGTATTGGAACGTATAAATGCTCGAACGACGATGAAACGACCTAAAATTATTATGTTAACGGCTTTTGGACAGGAATCTCTCACGAATGAAGCTATGTCGCTAGGTGTAGACTACTTTATTCTAAAACCCTTTGATATGGATATTCTCAGTAAACGTATTCACTCGTTAACGAAGGATATGTCGTCATCTACTCCTGCTCAGTTTTCCGCATCAGCTTCTCCCATCGTGGCATCTGTGGGAAATGTGCTCAATCTCAACGTCGAAGTGACGACTATCATGCACCAAATCGGGATTCCTGCCCATGTTAAAGGGTATCAATATATTCGTGATGCCATTTTGATGGTAGTGGAAGATGTCTCAATATTGGGGGCGGTAACTAAGGAGCTCTATCCAGGTATTGCGAAAAAGCATAATACCGCATCCAGCAGAGTAGAACGCGGAATTCGGCATGCGATCGAGTTAGCGTGGGAGCGAGGACAAACCGATACGCTTAAACGAATCTTCGGATACTCTATGAATATTGAACGTCAAAAACCCACGAACTCTCAATTTATTGCACTTATTGCCGACAAATTTAGAGTTATGAGTAGCGTGAGTTAGCCACTACGATTCATGATCGTGCTATAACGCTCTTACTGCCGTGGAAACATTCTATTTTAGAAGGAGCAAATTAACAGCGATCACGTTGCATACTGCCAGAATGGATGGAGATAATTCACATGAATTCTAAGGAGTGCTAAAAAGTGTCGAATATATTAAATACAGCTCTCGAGCTTATGGGCTTTCTTGATACGAATGAAGAGGATGGTTTTGAAAACGAAACTAAGTCAAAAATAGACAACAAAAAAACTATTTCATTGCTTCCTAAAACGTCACAACCAATTATAGTACATATTACCCCAAAGGCATTTGATGATGTAATGGACCTTGTTAAAAGGCTCCAGAATAAAACGATTGTAACTATTAACCTTGCATTGGTGGATGTGGCACTCAGTAATCGGATCATCGATTTTGCTAATGGCGCAGTCTATGCACTAGATGGAGGTGTTCTGAAATTGGCAGATAATGTCTATTTGCTTGCTGGACAAGGTGTGACGTTGCAAGAGAGAGACACCTCGAATTTTCCATGGAACAAAGAACCTATATAAAAATAGCAAGAGGGAATACGTAGAAAAATAAGCTCCAGCAAGAGAGGTTCGTTGAATGAAATTGATTATACTCTTGGTATTCATTGGTTTGATTCCACCCATATTGAGGATCCGGTAATTATTTCCATCATTTATATATACGCGGATTAGTATCATCTGTCTCTATCTACTTTTCCCATTAACTTTTCTAAGGCTTTCTTCTCTATGCGTGAAACATAAGATCGTGAGATTTTAAGTGCATTGGCAATTTCCCGTTGCGTTTGTACTGAGAATTTTCAGATGACGAGCTTCATCCGGTCCACTTAAGGGTTTGGGGAAGGCATTATTGTTGATATACGAGACCAGTAAAGAAACTCCCTTAAGAACTGAGAGTGCAATACTGACGACAACTAGTTCTCCAAACATCTTCTTCACCCCTTTTCAAGCTATGGTTAATATTTATGTTTTGATAAATAAAGTTTACTTTCCCAATTAATAACAAAAGGTTGCAACATTTATAATTTGACGGATTAAACCTACTGCTAGGTGGCGTCTAGCATTGCCCACGAAATAAGGAATCATATGATCGGAGTTATCTATACTAAAGAACAGAGAACCCGTAGTGTTTAGCGGGTTCTCTCGTTGGTTATACATCTCGAACATCTTCTTAGTTTCACATCTCTTCAATAGCATCAAGTGGTCAAGGCACTGAGGGCCAATCCATTTAGTACAGTTTGAGCAACTCTCTCTTACTGCGGGGTCTTTAGGATCAAAGTAATTGCATTGTGGTGACTGATTCATTACTGACACCTCCTAGTCATTTTTAAGACAAATTAAAGACTGACAATATAATGTGGCCCCTGAAATTACAAATGATCTATTCGTTTATATAACTTTCAAACTTTCGTGTTTGCCATTATACGCAGGGTTCTTGAATAGTGTACCATCAGGATTCCTAGTCTAAAGGCCGCCCCCGGCGGCTTGTTGAATGGGGTGTGGCTGGATTCGGATGTTTAGGTGTGGTGGGGGATACGGAAACAGGCTCAGCAGGTAGATTCTGCTGAGCCTGTTTTTCTATATGAATCTTGTCACACTAGTCCACTGCCGAAATATTAAGGATAAAAGTGATTACAGCGGCTAATCACCCTGTTTATATCTGTCCAAAATGCTTAAATGAATCGACTAGCGCAAGTATTCCTCGCATCGACTATTAGGGTTTTAATTTATCCGCCAAATATTAGCCTGATAATTGGGTTCTGAGCTAACATTAATAGACACCTTTTTAGTCCTCATCTTAGCACTCATAATTAATTGGAGAGGAGATTCTTTGTTTTTATATAACAAGTATGTTTAATAATAAATACCTTTGACATTGTTGCGTCAGATTGATCAAGAAGGTAGGGCAAAAAAGTAACAATTATGATTAGGCAAATAATTAAAGAAGCGGCAATAAGAAAAAGCTCATCACGAGTTAAAAAGTTAAAGCGAGGATCCTTGTCTGTCTTCCGTGGCAATATTATCACTCCTTGCAATCCATGAGTTACTATATTCAACGGAAACGTAATTCCTCCTGCCTGACCTTTGCAGCAATATTTAGCATATTCTTCACATAAAGGACACAAAATGGTAACAAGTTTCTACTATGATTAGAACAACCGAAACTTGCTCGTAATTTTACGGTTGAAATACAGACCTGATCTCATGATTTTCCCTCTTCACTCCCCCTTC
>OMOF01000602.1 GCA_900290375.1 Candidatus Desulfosporosinus infrequens | reverse complement strand
TCTAACGGTGTTCCTATCGTCAATGTAACCGAAACTGAACCAACCGGGGAAAATTATATCCAATGGATGTCAGAGCAACTTGATCTAGTGGGCAAAGTGTTTGGTGTGCAATAATTGCTGCTGCAATTTAAGGTAGAAAAGTGATATAACAACATATTTACATTCCCCCCGACTTATTCACTAGCATTCCTGAACTTGTTACAAACTTATAAATAAGAAATGGAAGATCGATTTCTGTATGTCAGATAATCTATCTTCCATTTGTATTTTGCAGAAGGTTCGTAGATTTACGGTTATTTGGTCGTGAAGCTTCTATGTAGAGTTCACAGCAATTCGATAGTCAACTATACTACAGTCCTGAAGAAACATGTTTTTCTAGAGCAAATGGTTTGGTCAGCGTCGAGCGTCTTATCTACTTCGGTAGTCTAAGTTCTTTCCTTCCGTAATCAAAACCACATAGTCTTAGTTATGAAAACAACGTGCGAACTCACATTGTGAGCGAGAGTTTTCTATAGGCTAGATAACAGGATCTTCGATTATAATTTGTTGGGAGTTCTAAGACGCCTCTGCATGGCATAGAAATTAGTTGATTTGGACAATTAGGATGAAATTATGTAAAGCTACATTCTTTAGATACAAGACACGGGAAAGGAAAAATATCAGCTTATCTTATTTCTTAGGGTAGGCATTGTGTAAGATTTTTCGATTGGAAGTTGCTACTACAATGGTGACCACTTGTAAAAGTGGCGCGTTGTGAATAGGCCAGCACGTGTTTCTTTATTTGTGAGAACATTGGGAGGAGATCTATATTTATATTTCGCAACCAGTCTCGAATAGGAAGTTTTACCCAGTAATAGTAGCGAGCACATTTTTTATTATCCTTGGAACTAAAGCACTCCAGAATAAAGATGTTTTGGAGCAGACTGGCAATGTGGCAACGTTAGCGTTAAGTGTCATATTACAAGCTCTACCATTTATACTCCTAGGTGTATTGGTATCATCGCTAATTCGTTATCTAGTACAGGAAGATTGGATCGCCAAATTTGCTCCCAAGAATGCAGTGGCCGGGGTAATAGTCGGTTCAGTCTTAGGATTGTTTATACCGGTATGTGACTGTGGAGTATTACCGGTTGCTCGCGGTTTATTTCGCAAGGGAGTTTCCGTGCACACTGCCTTGGCTTATTTGCTCACCGCCCCGGTTATTAACCCAGTCGTTATTTTAGCAACGGCTATGGCCTTTCAGTCGAATTGGCATATAGTGGGCTTGCGTATTGGTTGCACGTTCATAGTGGGAGCAACTACAGCTTTTTTAGCAGGTTCCTTGTTCAGTTATAAAGCTTTTGTTGATGCGGAATGGCATAGGCACGAACTCGGTAGATCCAATATTTCCCTACACCAATTGCTAGTACATACTGCTGATGAATTCTTTGATGTGGGACGTTACTTAATTATTAGTGCCTTTCTTGCTGCAGCTATTCAGATTTGGGTGCCTAAGGGGATTTTGATTCAAGCAACCAGCAACCCTTTTATGGCTGCAGGAGCAATGATGATATTAGCGATAGCTATGTCACTTTGTTCAGATGCAGATGCATTTGTGGCTAGAGTTCTAGCAAATCAGTTTCCATTAGGTTCTATAATGGCATTTATGGTTATAGGCCAGATCATTGATTTGCGTAATATTATTTTATTTGCTAAGAATTTCCGGCTATCTCTCTTTTTGTTCCTTGCGGTTACTTCACTGGGGTTGACCTATGTGTTAAGTTTAAGCATTGATTTTGGTCCGTGGAAGCATTTGTTTTAATACAGTATTTCTTTTAGTCATAATGAGGTAGTTGTAGAGGAGGTCACTATGAAAATTCAACGCGGCTTTGCTTTAGCTCAGGGCTTAATCTTGAGCTGTTTTTCCTCAATGATCATTCATTTAATCCAGAAAGGAACGATTGTACTATACATTAGCCCAAAGGTAATTTGGTTATCTAAATTATCTGCAATACTTCTATTCATCATTGCAGTAGCTAAGCTGGTACCGATGCATCACAATCACAGTGTAGCTCACAGCTGCTGTGGCCACGACCATGCTTGTGGTTCAGATCACAATAATCATTCTCTTAAAACCAAGGATTTAGTGCAAATGGCAATTTTTGTTATCCCACTCATTCTGGGATTTGGCATGCAGCCTCGTGTTCTTGCTTCAACAGCCCTTTCTAATAGTATTAATACAGCCGGACCAGTCCCTTTTTATG
>OMOF01000724.1 GCA_900290375.1 Candidatus Desulfosporosinus infrequens | reverse complement strand
ATAATCTCACTGTTGGCGAGAATCAAAAGGTCTACGCCGAAAAGTACCATTATTACACAAAAGATGCTAACAAATACGTTCAGGATTATGGGGTAGTGCTATTTCCACCAGATAATAAGAAAGAACGGCTCATCATACCTTCTCAACCAAGCGATGATCGGCAAAATAGTCTTGGTATGTATCCTGTAATTGCAGGAGTTTCAAAGGATTTTAGGTTCTTATTTATTTTTGAGCATCCACATTCGGCTTCAATGGCCGCAGATGGTTTAGAATTAGGTTTCTATGATACAAAAATAAACAAATACATTAAAAGCAAGAACCAACAGATTATCATTCGCCGATCCTGTAAATAGTGAAAATTTAGCTTTAATTAATGGCGGTGGACGGGAAATGAATTATGGTAAGACCTTAGGTATTTTGAATGTCCTAACAGGAACTTTTGAAAGTCTTATTCCACAGGGTCAGACAGCCATGACGCCATATTACTCAGCGAATGGCAAGAACATTTTGTATGCCTCATCTGTAGAAATAAAAAATATTCAAGGCATAGGTCAATGGATCAAAGTTAAACATCCTATTTATAAAATCAATATCGAAACCAAAAAAATAACCCAGTTAACTAATTCTCTAAATGGTTTCGATTTTGCTCCAGTATATATAAGCAATAAAGACATTGTATTTTTGCGTGCGGATAGTGTAGGTAATGTATCTATGTGGGAGCTTGAAGATGGTAACGAAACTAAAATAATTGACGGATTAGTATTTTATAGTGATCAGTATAAAACCCAAAATTATTATGGGCATTTCAATAATAGTTATTACATTGATTTCGGGTAATTTAACATTTTCAACAGATGCTGGACGCTGTAAAGGGGGAATAACGCATCAGCTCAGCAATACAGATACGTACGGAAAGGTTTTGAGTTACTTCAAACCTGAATTTACTCTGGGACTTACGAAAAAACCTCGAAACTTACCGGTAGCAATTCTTATGTTTTTTTCTTAGTTCCATTGTTAAGTCGTAACTCATTTTGGCCTCATCAAGCGTTTTTTTAAGAGCTGCTTTTTCCACTTGATTAGTGCAACAGGCTAAACGCTCACGCAAATCATCGATGTCCTTTAACTGTTGCACCTCTGGAGGTAAGAATCCATTATTCATTAACAACATATAACCAACGCGTATTCCCTCAGGAAGGCTTGCCCAGTAATCTAGATTGATGGGTTTACCTTGCGAAGGAAGATTATCAAATTCGCCGTTTCTAAAGGCCTCTTGAATTCTATCTTCAATGATTGTATCGAAAATGCTAAACATTAAACTTCA
>OMOF01000487.1 GCA_900290375.1 Candidatus Desulfosporosinus infrequens | reverse complement strand
AATATTGTCCACTTATTGGCCGCTACGGAGTACATTAAATCAATAGAATGTGGTTTTAAATTATTTAGGCCATTGTAGGCATTAAGGGCCATGGCCGCCATGCACACGACTGTAACCACCCCAATTTTTTGTTCCATACCTGTCGAAAACCATAAGTTCATAATTGGCGAAAGCGCTACAATCGGTACGGCATTAAGCGCGGTTACCACAATCATGCCACCATATCCCCACTTGGGGAAAAATGTAGCTATGGCCGCAATCCCAAACCCCAGCAACGAACCGATAATCAAGCCAACCAAGGCCCCGGAAATCGTAACTCCACAATCCTTGAGTGCTTTATGAAAATTAGTCATTAAAGCAGACGCAATTTCCGACGGAATCGGCAATTGAAAAGGTTTTAGGTCGAGAATTTTATGAAAAACCCCCAATTGCCACGCCAGAATTAGTACGATACCAAAGGCTATAGGCCATACTAAAGTTATTACTTTGTTTTTCATGCCCGTACACCGTCCTTCCTGGGGTCAGCATTTTTCCAGGGTAGACATAAACGCTCTACAAAGATAACAATGTAAAAGCTGATAATTCCCATGAAAGCGCTGGTGAAAACAGAGGCCCAAAAGATATTGGCTGAATTTGAATACAGTGCATAGAGGATCTTAACCCCTATCCCACTTTGGGATCCTAACATATCAACCAAAATGGAGGCCGTAACTGCCATAGGAGCAGCAATTTTGAGGCCGGTAAATAAATAGGACATTGAAAACGGGAACATCAATTTTTGATAGACTTGGAACTTATTGGCCGCTATTGAAAAGAGTAAATCTTTCTTATCTTGCTCCACACTCTTTAACCCACTCAGCATATTGACCGAAACCGGAAAAAAAGTAATATAGGCAGCAATCACGATTCGTGAGACATTCATATCTCTCACGATATTAAAGATAATCGGTGCCAGTCCCAGAACCGGTATCATCTGAGAAACAATTAAATAGGGAAAAGCAATTCTTTCCATAGTTTTTGATAAGCTCATGATTACAGCTAGGAGGATTCCCACACTGGCGCCCAGCGCAAAACCAATTGCTGCTCTGGAAAACGTCACTGCGCCTGCTTCCAATAACGTTTTCCAATTTTCCAAGAATGTCATGGCCACTATCTGCGGAAAGGGAAGTTTCGTGGAAGCCATCGGATCATGAAGCACATATTTCAAGAGATACGAAGATAATTCCCATGCCACAATAATCCCGATAGTCCAAACAATGGCTACAATCCTCTGATCCTTTTTGCCTATCACACTCACACCCCCTCAAAGCTCCGTCTTATCTTGGTTACATACTCATAGAACTCTGAAGTTTCCCGAATTGAATTTTGGCGCGGACGAGGCAAATCAACATCGACAATAGCAGAAATTCTACCCGGATGCGGTGATAAAACCACCACACGATCTGAGAGAAAAACTGATTCCGGGATATTATGTGTGACAAAAATGACGGTTTTTTTGGTCTTGCTCCAGATACTCAATAAATCTTCATTTAATTTTTCGCGGGTAAACTCATCCAGCGCTGAGAACGGTTCATCCATCAACAAAAATTCCGGATCTAAAGCTAAAGCTCTGGCGATCCCCACTCTCTGCTGCATCCCTCCGCTTAACTCAAAAGGATATTTACTGCCAAAGTCTTGTAATCCTACCAGGTCCAACATTCGATTAATCCGGGCCGTCCTTTCCTTTTTCGGGATTCCGATGATTTCCATCGGCATACAAATATTTCTGCGCACGGTTCTCCAATCATAAAGAACGGGACTTTGGAATACAATCCCATATTTATGTTGCCTTCTTATCTCCCTCGGTGATTGACCACGTATGGCCACGCTGCCTGAGGTAGGTTGCAGTAGATCGGCTATAATTCGCAACAAAGTGGTTTTTCCGCAACCGGAAGGTCCCAGTAGGGAGATAAATTCTCCTTCCTGAATGTCAAAATTTACATCATTCAAAGCGACAATGTCTTTGCCGTTATTAACCGGATAGACCATACTGATATTTTTTATCTGAATCTCAGGTGCATTCATAATTAGACCTCCTTTATCAACGGTACGCGAGAATTTTATAAAGAAAACTTGGCTGTGCCTCGGTCCTTTTATAACTAGAAATTACTCTCAATACGAATTCATACCAGTCAATAGGTATCCCGTAGGGGCAATTCATGAATTGCCCCTACAAACTCCTTGGATTCCTCTTATGGAACCCTCAAAACTTATACTTTCTGAGAGTAAAATAAAAAAAGGTGATAAAATCTTATCTCCCAAAAAGGTGATAAAATCCTATCCCCTGCGTCGTTGCAGTCCTTAATAGTTCCTTCTTTTGCTTAAGCTTCCACTCGTTTACCAGCAGAAATAGCTCCTACTGGACAGACAACCATGCATAACTGACAGCCCACACACATTTTAGGATTCAAGATCGGTTTACCCGTTGCTCCATCCCTAGCCAAGGCTTGATGACCACCGTCCCAACACGATAGATAGCATCGACCACAACCGAGACATTGGCTTCGCTCGAACTTCGGATAAGAGATAGAATGACGGTTTAACTGATCCGCCGACACTAAATTCGGCAAGGCCCTACCCACCATTTCCTGAACCGAGGAAAACCCTTTTTCTCCTAAGTAGGTAGAGAGTCCATCTTTCAAATCATCGATAATCCGGTATCCATATTGCATGACTGAAGTTGTTACCTGCAGATTGGCACATCCCAAGGCGATAAATTCAGCAGCATCTCGCCAGGTCTCGATCCCTCCCATGCCACTGATTGGCGTGTCCTGCAAATCGGGATGCTTCTTCAGATCATGGATAAAGCGCAAGGCAATGGGTTTTACGGTTTTACCGGAGTAACCACCTACACAGGACTTGCCATCAACCTGGGGTTCGGAATTAAAATCATCTAAATGGACATTCATGATACTCTTGATCGTATTAATGGCTGCGATACCAGTAGCACCGTTGTCCATCGCCGCCAGGGCAGGAAGCTCCATGTTGCCTAAATTAGGTGTCATCTTAGCCAATACCGGCAAATGGGTGCCCCTTCTCGTCGCCGCAGTATAGAGGGCAACTAAGTCAGGATTTTGTCCAACATCGGAACCTAATCCTTCCCCGGTCATATGCGGACAAGAAAAATTACATTCGATAATGTCCACACCCGCTTCTGTCACCTGCTGTGCCAGAAAGGTCCATTCCGCTTCATTCTGTCCTAAAATAGAGGCGATAATAACTTTATGGGGAAAGTCTTGTTTGAGTCGTTGTAAATAAGCTAAATTTTCTTCTAAGCTGTGATCCGATATTTGCTCAATATTTTTGAAGCCGATAAAAGAGTTTCCTTCCTTACGAATAGTTGAAAACCTCGGCGATACCTCTTGAGGGACAAACGTGCCAATGGTTTTAAACGCTGCACCGGCCCATCCCAGCGCGAAAGCCCGGGCCACCATTTCATAATTGCTAGCAACAACAGAGGAGGATAAAAAGAAGGGATTTTCACATGGTACACCGCAAAATTCGATCCCTAAATTGACTTTAGTAGGTTTACTATTCCCTTTGTGCTTTTGCCAATTTCCCACGAATTCCATAAGCTGCGGAATTCTCACCGGTCGATCGATCTTACCCTTTAGACACGCTTCAATACAACTCTTTTCCTCACATGCCTTGCATAATTCGCCGTCTCCGACAGCCTCGGCTGCGCCATTGATATTCTCAAAACGCAAAGAGCGAATGACTTTAGCCGGATCCAGTTTATGAGGACAACTTGTTGTACAGGGGGCGGTAGAACAAAGCAGACAGCCATCAGATTCATTTTTAGCTGAAAATTCATTGAGTACTGTTACCTGCAAACGACATCCTCCTCACTTTCCCCACTTTGAGGTATTGTTTTTCTCTTACCCATTATTGATTCCCCTGCAGAAAATCTAAAATGATATAAAATATCAAGTCACTGCAATTATTTTGGTGTCATCCTGAGCGAGAGCGAAGGATCT
>OMOF01000601.1 GCA_900290375.1 Candidatus Desulfosporosinus infrequens | reverse complement strand
ACCTTTTTGACTTTATACTTTTAGAACTTTTCAATTTCTGTTTAATAGTGCTGGACTTTGTATGCCAAGCTGTCTGACAGCTTAAGTATACAAAATATCTGTTAAGGGTATATTACTTGTCTGTTAAATAATTTTACTTTTTTGTAAATTTTTTGTTAAAAAGTCTCACCAAAATACTTAAAATAAATAAAAATTGGGTACTGTCTCTTATAATCATAAAAGACAATACCCAAACATTATTTTGTACGTATACATTCTAAGCTTTGATGGATAAGTCTTAGAAAGCTATGTCATACTTTTTTTTGCTTTAACCGATAGACGCTTTATTCTTAATCGCCGCCTGCGCTGCAGCCAATCGAGCGATTGGAACGCGGAACGGGGAGCAGGAAACATAATCCAAGCCAACGAGGTGGCAGAATTCCACAGAATTCGGTTCTCCGCCGTGCTCTCCACAAATCCCTAAGCCGAGCTTAGGATTTGTGCTCCGACCAAGTTTTACTGCCATGTCAACGAGCTTGCCAACCCCAGCGCGATCAAGAACTACAAAGGGGTCTGCGGCAATAACCTTCTTTTCCAGATAGGTTGGGATGAACGTCCCTTGGGCGTCGTCACGGGACAAGCCCATCGTCATCTGGGTAAGGTCATTCGTCCCAAAGGAAAAGAAATCTGCTACTTTTCCGATTTCATCGGCCACAAGGGCTGCACGCGGTACCTCGATCATGGTCCCAACTTGATAGTGGATGGTAGTGTTTTGTTCGCGCATAACTTCTTGCGCGGTGTCATCCACCAACTTGCGCATCATTAGGAATTCCTCTACCCCAAAGATGAGCGGGATCATGACTTCCGGATGGATGTCGTAGCCTTCTTTGACAAGGCGAGCACTGGCTTGGAAAATGGCCCGAGCTTGCATAACTGTGATCTCAGGGTAGGATACGCCCAGACGGCAACCACGATGCCCAAGCATCGGGTTAAGTTCAGAAAGTCCCCGAACTTTGCGTAATAAGTTCTCTTTTTCACGTAAAGTCTCAGGATCCTCTTTGGTAATTTTGAGTTTCGTGATCTCCACAATCAGCTCCTCAGAGTGCGGGAGAAATTCGTGAAGCGGAGGATCCAGTAGGCGAATAGTCACTGGGAGTCCCTGCATCGCTTTTAAAATACCATAAAAGTCTTCTTCCTGCATTGGTAAGAGTTTTGCGAGGGAGACTTCGCGCTCTTCAAGGGTTTGGGCGAGGATCATCTCCTGAACAATCGGAATCCGTGCAGGGTCCATAAACATATGCTCCGTCCTAGTCAACCCGATCCCAACTGCTCCGAAATCTCTGGCATTAAGCGCTTCTGTTGGGGTATCGGCATTAGCCATAACCTTGAGTCTGGCAAATTCGTCTGCCCAGCCCAAGATCTCTTTAAAACCTTCACTAAGTTCCGGATCAACCATAGCAATTTCTCCCTTGATAACCCGTCCGGTTGATCCATCAATGGAGATGAGCGTTCCTTGAGGATATTCCACCCCGTCAATGACAAATAAATTTTGGGCATAGTCGATCTTTAAGGCATCACACCCACATACAGCTGCTTTGCCCATATGACGAGAAACAACGGCTGCATGGCTCGTCATACCGCCACGACTCGTTAATATCCCCTGAGCCGCTAAAATACCACGAATATCATCCGGGGTGGTTTCTGTACGAACCAGGATCACTTTCTCCCCGGCATTCCCTAATCGTTCCGCCTCTTCCGCAGTAAAGACAATTTTTCCAGACGCAGCGCCAGGTGAAGCCGGGAGACCTTTGGCCAGAACTGTAACCTTGGCATCCGTATCCATGCGGCGATGCAATAAGTGGTCCAACTGCTCCGGTTCGATCCGCATGATCGCCTCTTCTTTAGTGATCACACCCTCACGGAACTGTTCTACAGCGACCCGGATGGCAGCGGAGGCGGTTCGTTTACCGTTCCGAGTTTGGAGCATATAGAGTTTGCCACGCTCGATGGTAAATTCTATATCTTGCATATCATGATAATGGGATTCCAGACGGGCACATATCCCCACAAACTGATTGTAGATCTCCGGGTTTTCCTGAGCTAAGGAGGAAATTGGGAGTGGGGTCCGGATACCTGCCACCACATCTTCTCCCTGAGCATTCATGAGATATTCGCCAAAGAGAGCTTTTTCCCCAGTCGAAGGACTACGAGTGAAGGCCACTCCGGTTCCAGAATCGTTACCCATATTGCCAAAGACCATGGCCTGTACGTTCACGGCCGTTCCGATGTCATGAGGAATGTTATTAATTTGACGATAGAACGTCGCTCGGTCATTATTCCAAGAACGAAAAACTGCCAAAATCGCTAGTTCTAGCTGAGTTCTGGGATCCATCGGGAATGGTTTACCAGTTTTACGTTCAATCTTTTTCTTATACTCACTGACCATCCATTTAAGACTCTCTGCGGAGAGCTCAGAATCATAATGAACCCCTTGTTTTTCTTTGGCAGTTTCTAAAATCTGTTCAAAATTGTAGTGTTCTACTTCTAAGACCACATCCCCAAACATTTGGATAAAGCGACGGTAACAATCCCAAGCAAAACGCTCGTTTTGGGTGTTCGCTGCCAAGACTTCCACTGTGTCATCATTTAATCCTAAGTTGAGAACGGTGTCCATCATGCCAGGCATCGAAAACTTAGCTCCAGACCTTACAGAAACGAGCAAAGGATTTTTCTTATCCCCAAAGAGTTTACCTGTAGCAGCCTCAATCTCGGCCAAAGCCGGCCAGACTTGATCCCATGTCCCATCTGGAACATTCTCACCATTGATGTAATAAGCATTGCAAGCTTCTGTGGTAATGGTAAATCCTGGAGGCACCGGCAAACCAATGTTAGTCATTTCACATAAATTAGCCCCTTTACCCCCCAACAAGTCTTTCATAGAGGCTTTTCCTTCCCGGAATAAGTAAACATACTTCTTAGTCATTTTGCTCCCCCTTAAATAATATTTCTAACACGGTGCTGGCGGTCTCTTCTACCGCTTTGCCCGTGGCGTCGATAATTGGACAGCCAATACGTCTCATGATACCCCGCGCATACTCCAGCTCGCGCATAATGCGTTCCAAATTGGCATAATCCGAGCTAGCACCCAACCCTAAAGTTTTTAGGCGTTCGGTTCGGATCTGGTTGAGTAATTCAGGGCGTAATATTAAACCGATCACTTTTTTCGGGGAAATATTGAAAAGTTCCTCGGGAGGATTGACTTCAGGAACCAATGGGATATTCGCAGCTTTAAGTCCCTTATGGGCTAAGTACATACAAAGTGGAGTTTTCGATGTCCGAGAAACACCAATCAGTACAACGTCAGCATAAAGAACACCGCGAGAATCTTTGCCGTCGTCATATTTAACGGCAAATTCGATCGCCTCTACTTTACGGAAATACTGTTCATCCAGACGATGAATTATATTTGGCGTATGGGTGGGTTCCATGCCGGTTAGGTCAGTAAGAGCGCCAATCAGCGGACCCAATATATCAATGGTTACAAGGCCTTTCTCGATCGCTTTTCTCTCCAAATGATCCCGAAGGTCTTTAAGCACAAGAGTATAAACCAAAATGGCTTGTTCAGCCAAGGCTTCATCCATAATATCTTCCAGATGCGCTTCATCTCGTACATAGGGAACCCGACGAATCCGAGTCTTTACGCCAACAAATTGTGCTGCCGCCGCCCGGCTTACAAACTCAGCTGTCTCTCCAAGTGCATCTGAAATGACATAAATTACCGGCATTTGGGTCGTCACGTCCACACCTCCGAATTCACTCGAAGTCCGTTCTGACTTCTGTCCTTATGCTCCCGGATCCCATCATATGATCTCCGGCTTGCAAATTCTGATCTCTAGCCTCTACATGGATTTCTGTCCCAGTCTCCCATATTCTGAGCTCTGGCTTCCGGAATCACATCCTTGCATCCGCGATTTCCACAAAGAGCTTCGTGACATTCGTCTTCGTAAACCGCCCAACGACTTCATAACATTCATCCCCATTTTCATCCACATACCCTTCCACCACAGGCAGACTGTCGACCTGATGTTGAACTAGTTTTTTAGCTGCATTCAACACCGGTTCATCTGGGGTCGTCATATAGATGTTAGGCATGCGTGTCATAACGACACCGACAGGAACTTGTTGAAGGTCACTTTTCCCTAAAGAGGCTTTCATAATATCTTTGCGTGAGATCATTCCTAAAAGAATGCGGTCCGTCCCGACAACTGTTAGGCTCCCTACGTTTTGCGTGAACATCGTAACCGTCGCTTCATAGATACTTGCGCTTTCCAGAATGGTGACCGGCATAGACTTAAACGCGCTAACCCGTAGCTGAAGCATTCGTTCCATGATCGGGGAAGGCCCGTGATTTTCACGGTAAGAATACCCCACCCGCGGCCGGGCCTCTAAGACCCCGGACATCGTCAAAATGCTTAAATCCGGGCGGAGAGTGGCTCGCGTCAAATCCAGCTTTGCCGCAATCTTTTCACCAGTGATGGAACCTGAGGCCTTCACTATTTCCACAATTCGCTGTTGACGTTCCGTCCATTCCAACCCATTTCACCTCTTAATGTTTCTTACTGGTTTAATGTGTCATACTAATCAAGCTTTACAGGACCGATTATACCATATAATACTGTTTTTTGAATAGATAGTGAGCATAATTTTTTTTAATCAAGCCAAAACACTCAAATCACCTAAACATCCTAGCATTACCACACATTGTCCAAGTAAAGCCAAACGATTCCGTTTCAAAGCTTCATCTTCCACCATAATCATAACCGCTTGGAAGAGCGCTTCAATGTGGGAGACGAGTTCTTCGGCTAGACTATAGGCCATAATATAATTCCCCCTCGCTAGGGTTTGATCAAACCGTGCTATCCGCAAGGAGATCGCATTTTCAAGGGCTATTTCTGTCGCATCAACTAACAAGGAGGGATCTATAGCCTGAGAAGTTGCCTTCTTAGTTAGGTTTAAGCAACGGATATAAGCTTGGACATAGGGAATAAAGGATTCTTCACTCCTTTTTTCGGAAAGCGCCTGGGCTCGTTTCACTGCGCGATTAATATCATCCCCTCCGCTCGCTAAAGCGGCCTCCACCGTATCATAACGCAACCCTCGTTCCTGAAGCACAAAACGCAGCCTTTGTTGAAAGAAATCTTGCAGCGAGGGTAGGAGGTCCTCGAACGGTATCAGGGATGTTCCTTGCTCTGTGAGCTGGCGATAGGATTCGCGCAACAGCTCGGTGAGAGAGAGCTCCCAACCGGAATCTAAGAGAATAGTCACAATCCCTTGGGCCTGGCGTCTAAGGGCATAGGGATCTTGAGATCCAGTGGGCTGGATGCCAATACTGAACGCGCCGACAATCGCATCAAGTTTATCCACAACACTGACCACACGACCCGGCACGGAGGCAGGCAGTGCATCTCCGGCAAAACGGGGTTGATAGTGTTCGAGTATCCCCTGACAAACCTCGTGTTTCTCTCCACTGACTTTGGCATAGTCCGCCCCCATGATCCCTTGCAGTTCCGGAAAATCGCTCACCATCAAGGTTACAAGATCCGCTTTGGCTAAATAGGCCGTTCGGTCTATTGCTTCTAGTTGCGCGCCTTCCAGACCCAGTCTCTCTGATAGGAACCGCGACAGGCCGCGCAAACGTTCTACCCGCTGTTCAACCGTACCCAATTTTTCATGGTAAACAATTTTGCCTAATTTTGAAACTAAATCTGACAGTGGGACCTTTTGATCCTCCCGATAATAAAAGGCTGCATCTTCTAGACGAGCTTTCAAAACTTTTTCATTCCCGGCCTTCACGGTGTCTAAACCAAAAGCATCCCCGTTGCGCACCGTAATAAAATAAGGTAAAAGTTTTCCGTCTCCTGCTCGGACTGGAAAGTAGCGTTGATGCTCCCGCATCGGAGTTGTGATCACGGCCTCCGGCAGGTGCATATAGCGGGGGGCTACTTCCCCCAGTAAAGAAGTTGGGTATTCCACAAGGTGAATGACTTCGCTCAGTAGCTCCTCATCTTCAGGCACCTCACCGCAGATATTCTCTGCCAAAACTTTGATTTGGGCCTGAATTATGCTCCTTCGCTCCTCCGGATCAACAATAACATAGGCTTTACGTAAAGCTTCGCGATAATCGGACGGTTGCCCTAATAAAATCTCTTCTGTCACCAGCGTACGATGACCACGAGAGGTACGTCCGGACTCCAGTCCAACGAACTCAAACGGTACAACCTCTGTCCCATACAGCGCAACAATCCAACGAATCGGACGAGCGAAACGAAAATCGAGATTTCCCCAGCGCATGGGCTTCGGAAAGTGAAGCGCATTAATGAGATCCCGTGCGAGCTGAGGCAGGATGGTTAGGGTCTCAACCCCTGTTTCCAATTTACGGGCAAACACACAGGGCACACCGTTAACCTCTTGGACAAAAAGGTCTTCCACCGTCACACCTTGCCCTCTGGCAAAACCCTGAGCCGCTTTGGTTGGCGCTCCGTTCGCATCATAGGCCACCTTCACAGCCGGTCCTTTAACTTCCATGTTTAAATCATTTTGCTTTTCCTCAAGACCCGTTACCAAGAGCGCCAGTCTCCGAGGAGTCGCGTAAACTTTTACCTCTGCAAAACTTAAGCGCAACTCAGCGAAACGTTTGCGCGCTTGTTCTTCCAGCTGAGTCATCGCACTTGGGGAGAATTTAGCTGGGATTTCTTCTATTCCAATCTCAAGCAAAAAATCGTTCGCCATCTTACTCCACCTCTTTCACAGAATTTGTCTTTAACAACGGAAAGCCCAGTCTCTCCCGCTGTTCCACATAAGCCTGGGCACAAAGACGGGCGAGCACCCGCACCCTGGCAATATAACTTGTACGTTCCGTGACACTGATCGCCCCGCGCGCATCAAGCAGGTTAAACGCATGCGAACATTTCAACACGTAGTCATAAGCTGGGAGCACCAAACCCTTTTCTACGACCCGTTTCGCCTCCCGCTCATACATATCGAACCAAGTCTGGAGCGCTTCAATATCCGCCACTTCAAAATTATAATGCGAATAGTCAATTTCGCTTTGTAGATAAATATCGCCATACGTGATGTCCCCAACCCACCCAATATCATACACACTGTCTTTATTTTGAATATACGTAGCCAGTCGCTCTAAGCCATAGGTAATTTCAGAGCAAACCGGTTTGCAATCGATACCCCCGCATTGTTGAAAATACGTAAACTGGGTCACTTCCATACCATCTAACCAGACTTCCCAGCCGAGCCCCCACGCCCCCATGGTCGGAGACTCCCAGTTATCTTCAACGAAACGGATGTCATGTTCCTTAGGATTAATTCCTAGTCGCTCCAAACTTTGCAGGTAAAGTTCCTGCACATTGTCCGGAGAAGGCTTGAGGATCACTTGGTATTGGAAATAGTGCTGTAACCGATTGGGATTTTCCCCATACCGTCCATCGGTTGGCCGACGTGACGGCTCAACATAGGCCACTTTCCACGGCTCCGGTCCTAGAGCGCGCAGAAACGTGGCTGGGTTCATCGTACCAGCCCCTTTTTCCATATCGTAGGGTTGAGCAATGATACACCCTTGTTCTCCCCAAAACTGATTGAGGGTAAGGATTATGTCTTGAAACTTCATGATCTGCCTCCTTAAGTTATTAATAGCTTTCCAAAAATATTACTTTTTACCTAGTTTTGGCATATTTAATTATAACGGCAAACCACAGATTACACAGATTACACAGATTAAGAACGATAAGATAGAAACACACAGACAAAGGATAAAGGACACAGACCTATGCCATTATTGGTGCAGCAATGGAGGTACACCGGACACTTGGACCAGAGTTTCTCGAAGCGGTTTATCAGGCGCCACTAGCAATTGAGTTGGCTGAAAAAGGGATTCCGTTTCAAAGATGGGAGTCAATGAAGAGGCACAAATTATAAATTATCTGAAAGCCACAGGGTTAAAACGA
>OMOF01000600.1:1665-5431 GCA_900290375.1 Candidatus Desulfosporosinus infrequens | reverse complement strand
CCCCCTGTTTTAAGCCCGCTATATCTGCTGGCCCACCTGCCACAACCTTGGCTATATATGCTCCTGCCTGCAAACCGTTCTGTGCTGCATACTCTTTTGTGTATTGCCCTGCAATCTGCACATTCAATCCAGCATGGCTAGCGTAACCATTTTGGATTAATTGCTGAATTGTGGGTATTGCATCCGTTATGGGTATAGCAAACCCCATTCCTTCGAAACCTGTTTGCTGAAATTTCGCAGAATTAATTCCGATCACTTGTCCTAGATAATCCACCAAAGGTCCACCACTATTACCAGGATTAATTGCTGCATCTGTTTGAATTAAGTTAAAACTAGACTCACCTTGCAAATCTATAACCCGGTTAGTAGCTGAAACCACACCAGCAGTTACAGAACCAGCAAACTCTTCTCCACCTGGATTACCAATCGCTACTACCGGCTCTCCTACCTGAAGTTTTGATGAATCCCCAAGGACATCCGCCGTTAAATTGTTAGTACTGCTTATCTTGATTACTGCTAAATCCGTTCGTGTATCCGAACCTACCACTTGGGCATCAAAATCACTCCCATCTGCTAAACTAACAGACAGTTTTTGGGCGCCTTCGATTACATGATTATTGGTTACAATATAGCCATTATCGGCATCAATAATAAACCCCGAACCGCTAGCTACTTCTATCAAGTTATTGCTTGAACCATTGCTAAAACCACCATCTCCAAATACAAATCCTTGACTATTTTGAGATTGAAAATTAGCAATAGTTACTACGGCAGGTCCGACATTTTTAGCTATATCCACAACTGGATATGAAGAAGTTGGATTATAGTCAACTTTACTTGCTTGGGGAAATTGTTTCCCCAGTACAATCGGAGGAGTCGGTTTGGTCTGGATCCTATTACTATACTCTGAAACAACTACTCCTGCTGATATAAATCCGCCTATAAGTGCGCCAACTAAACCAGTAGCAAGTATAGTGATTCTACGGGAATGACGCTGACCACGAATGGCTTTTGGATAACCACGTGAAAGCCTAATCTTGTATTTATTATTGCTGTCATAACTCATCTTTTTGCCTCCATTTCTCGTTACTCTTTGTTGATAAGAATTGCTTTGATATTAAGTAAGATATAATTATGAGTTATTATTTTTAAAAATTATAATCAAATAATTTGAAAGATCTATGAAGAATCTATGAAGAATTTATTAAGATTCGATTTTTATGGAGTGTCTCTCCTTTTATGTTAACGGTTCTCTGTACCGATAATCAGCAAGGAAGGATGCTCAACTAGATTATAATCAATGGGAGGATGAAGCGGTACATCACCTTGGTAGAGCATCCTGAGGTATGGACGGTCCGGATATCCCACGTTTTGACTCACAACATTGCCTCGTTGGCCATTACTGAGTAGAACCCCAGATCCAACTGGATAAATTGAGATATGTTCGGCAAAAATGCTTATAAGTTTTGGCTCAAATAAAGTTCCAGAATGAGCCATTACATATTCGTATGCTTGATAGGGTTGAATCGCATCGCGATAAATTCGCTTACTGGTTAACGCTTCATAAACATCTGAAATGGCTGCGATCCTAGCGTACTCATGAATTTCAGTTCCTTTTAATCCTCTGGGATAACCACTTCCATCCCAGCGCTCGTGATGTTGTAACGCTACATGAGCAGACATTAATCCGAAGTTATCAATTTTACGTAAAATTTCATATCCAAAATTAGTGTGTTGCTTGATTTGACCGAATTCTTCATCGGTAAGTTTCTCAATTTTATTTAACGTTTCGTTAGGAATTTTAAGTTTTCCTATATCATGCATAAGAACTCCAATTCCAGCCTCTAATAGTTTTGACTGGTTATATCCGTTAGCCATGCCCATAATCAGTGCAAAAATAGTGGTATTGACCGAATGGTGGAACGTAAAATCATCGAATCCTCGGAAATCAGAGACAAACCCCAATATGCCATCAAAACTTAATAAATCAGAAATCATTCGTTTTAACATATCAAGCATATCATCTGTGCGAATTAGGCGATTATTTTCAAGACACTGCCTCACTGACTTTACTGCTTTATAGGCAGCTTCTTTAGTCCTTGGAGTAATTGCCGTCTGAATAACGACATCATCTAATCGATCATCCTCAATAAGTACCATATCGACCCCTAATGCTTGTAGTTTACGAATATATAAATCCGTCAACTTTACTCCGACAGATAACAATATTCGACCATTTGCATCTATAACAGGGTGCGCAAGCGTTTCGCCTTCACCAAGATAGAAAACATTAACCTGTCGCATGGCTTCGCTCCTTATTCGATATTGTTTTCATTAATATTAGACAAAAAGGTATGAAATCCCTCTATCGAAAAATAAATATTGAAAAGTTCCTTTCCGATATTTATTCTAATGTCTCATTCATCTCAATATCAGCCTTTAGAACAAATTCCTCTTTGACCAGAAAACCCCAGCAACAAAGGAAGAAGGAAACCGCATAAAGTTTCATTCTCCCTCCTAAAATAGAAGTACTCTTGAAGCCGCGCAAATAAATGTATAATACTAAGTTATAACGCAAACCTTACTTCAAAGCCCCTAAGTTTCTCGTCAAAATCATGACTATCCTACCAATTTTTTTGAGGAGGTAAAAACTATGATTGAGAGTTACGACGATTTTCAAGGTGAAACCAATCTCCCGCAGGAAGCAGCTACAAATTTAGAAGGTTCAATTCCATTCATCGACCTTTTTCCCTCTAGATTTATGCATCAGTACACACAGTTTGACTCCATTGATGAATTACTATCATCTGGCGGATTTGAAGTAAATTCAGAGGACGACTATGAGGCAATACCAGATGAAGCCATAGATGCTCACGTGGCGAAGACTACTAATTTTGATTCTTGGAGAGAAATGCTTACTAACGCGATCGAAGATTCTTATATTATCGAACGATTAGGGCTTTAATAACCTTAGGCTTTACGTTCTAGGCTGGGGTCCAGCACAACGAATGTTGGTCGTAACATCCGAGAATTTAATAAAATTCTGTTGAAAACGAGCAGCGAGAGCCTGAGCAGCAATATCATACGCAGCCGGATCAACCCATGTGGCTCGTGGCTCCAATATCATTGTAGGTACCCCTGGCACTGTTTCTGGTATGAGAAACCCAAACACCAGATCCTTTCGATAGACCACTTTTTCCAAGATACCATTTAAGGCGGCCGAAATCATGGCACGGGTATCTGAGAGTTTCATCCGCTTTCCCACTCCATATGGTCCACCCGACCAACCAGTATTAACCAGATAAACTTGGACATGATGGGCATCAATCCGTTCCCCTAACATATTGGCATACACCGACGGATTCAAGGGCAAAAACGGTTCCCCGAAACAAGAGGAAAAAGTGGCTTCTGGTTCTGTAACTCCTCTTTCGGTGCCAGCAAGCTTGGAAGTATATCCAGAAAGGAAATAGTACATCGCTTGCTCTTTGGATAGCTTGGCAATTGGTGGCAATATTCCGAATGCATCCGCAGTTAAAAAGATCACCACATGAGGATGGCCAGCTAAGCTAGGAATCATGGCATTATCGATGTAATCGATTGGATAACCGGCACGGGTATTTTCTGTCAGAGACACATTGCTATAATCGGCCACCCGGGTCTGAGCATCCAGCACCACGTTTTCAGTCACCGCGCCAAAGCGGATGGCATCCCAAATCTGGGGCTCATGTTGTTTCGATAAATTAATACATTTTGCATAGCAACCACC
>OMOF01000600.1:0-1655 GCA_900290375.1 Candidatus Desulfosporosinus infrequens | reverse complement strand
AAAAACAAGGCCACATCCTTCTCAACACCAACATTAGCTGAACAGTGCATGGGCAATATTTCACGCTCGGGCATCAAATAATTCAATACGCTAAAGATGGACTTTTTTATCTCCCCTGCGTACTCTGTACCGCCGATCAAGACGACACGTTTTTCAAGGGACAGTACAATAAAAGCCTCGGAGTTTGTGCCATCAGTTTGAGGGTCGGCTTTTAAGCCCGGCGTACAGATCACTGTAAACTCTGCCTGATGGTCTGCTAATTGGTCATCAGTAGGGCGAATCAACAACTGTTGGACAAAAATATTGTGCCAGGCAAACTCATTGATTACCCGTACTGGCAATCGATATCTATCATCTGCCCCGGCGTAGCCATCGAATATAAAAAACTGTCTTGTACCTAAATAAGTCAACACCTTTTGATAAAGGCCTTCAAAACTTTTTTCAGCAAGTGGTTTGTTGATTTTACCCCAGGCAATCCGGCCATGTACAGAAGGCTCATCCACAATGAAACGATCCTCGGGGGATCGTCCTGTGTATTTTCCTGTTGTACAGGAAAGTGCACCATTTGCGGCTAGCACCCCCTCCCCTCGTGCCAATGCAATTTCGACTAACAGACTTACCGGTAGATTACGTACGATCGGCGGCTTTACCAGATTGACATAAGCGGTCTGTATCTCTTCATTCACTTTACAAGCCTCCTTAGTTATAACAAATATATACTTATCATATAAAAGTCACATAAGACTACACCTCGGCAGTAATTTGCCATTTGAACTAACATCCCACAAGTTTCCTTAAATTATTTCCGATATATTCTCGAAAAATTGTTGTCTTCCGTCGAATATCGATGATATCAAGGAACATTCTGCCGTCGAAAGTCGTGTTTTTTCGAATAAATGTTTTTCCTAGAATAATGATTTCAGATCTTGAATTCGAGTTTGGGCTTGTTCTTTCATACGTATATTTCCTCCTTTAATGACAAGAGACTGACGTAAATAGTTTCTTGCCTCGTCGATTTGTCCTATTTTAAAGCTCAACTCTCCCACTAATAGATAAAGGTATTGATCTTGTGCGATGGTCGTTTTAACCGTTATGTCATTTAGTAGATTTATAAAATACCCTAAGGCCTTCTTGGTAGCTGCTAAGAACATTTCCGTTGCTTGAACATCATGGAATAACCATGATAGCCTTAACCAAAGCTTGCCAAGTTTTTCAAGATTCAGCGAATGGGTTTTTACTTGTTCAAACCAATATAACATTAAATAATAGCCAGTCAATACCTGTGTTAACGACAGAGGTCCATCCACGTAGGGCCCGAAGATATTTTTAGCTTTACTAGAAAACTCCTTCATACGTCTCCGTTCTTGGTCTGTAATACGTAGGAACTCAACACTAAAATTGGCGTAGCAACAATAGGGACAGACCCAGACAATATACCATAAAGGGTCAAAATCAGTATAGACTTGTCTATAATCGAGTTCTACCTGCTTTAACCTAAGCTTTGATGAGCGAATGTGTTTTACACCGATTGTTTGGCTACAGACTGGACATTGTATTTTCTTATCAAATAAATACGCAGCATGATTTGAAGGTGCCATCTTATTATATTTTTCGAAATATTGTATTGATTTCCTAAAGTCATCACATTCCGGCTT
>OMOF01000458.1 GCA_900290375.1 Candidatus Desulfosporosinus infrequens | reverse complement strand
TGCAATAACCATACTTTTTGCACCTGTTACGACAGGGTCAAGAGCTTCCTGGTTGGCACCCGCCATTAAAACGCCATTATTTTTTAATTGTTTAAACAAATCCCACCCCGAGTCACCTTTTACACTCAAATAACCCGTAGCAAAATCAGATGCCGAGCCAGATAATGCTGGATCAGGGATATTAACTTTATCTTTCCACTCTGGTTTGGTTAGGTCGAGCCAAGCTTTGGGTGGATTCGCAACCAGCTTCGTATTATAGGCAATTCCAAGTGCCGACAGACTATAGCTAGTGTAGTTGCCATCTTTGTCTGACCATTGTGGAAATAATTTATCTGCATTATTAGCTTTATAGGGTAATGTCATCCCACTTTTCATGAGTCCTTGGGCTGAGGCTAACGAAGCAAGTACCACAACATCTGCCACTGGTTTGGCTTTTTCAGCTTCAAGCCTTGATAATATTTTACCGGTTGTACCTTGGAACATTTCAACTTGAACTCCCGTCTTCTTCTCAAATCCTTTTTGGATATTTGTGGCGAGATCAGAAGGTCCGGCACTATATACAGTAAGCTTTCCACTTAACTTTGAAGCAGACTTTGATGTCGCAGCCTCACTTGCCGATTTTGGGATTGTACCACAGCTAATTATGCTGAGGCTGACTGCGAGAGCCATAACCATGAATAACCCATTTCTGAGTCTTTTACATAGCTTCATCCTTAAACACTCCTTTATTTAAATAATTTCATGGATATCTTGAGTTTTGACATATAATTTGACCCGTTCTCCATTTTGGATACGCATGTGAAAATAGACTGTGAACGTTCCCAAAGAGGCCATATCCACTAAAATTTCATACCGATCGCCCACGTAACTTGTACTTTTAACAATTCCCTCATAGGCTACACATGGTGTTTTTGAATCAAATGGCTCTAGGTGAATTTGTTCAGGTCTCACTAACTGCTTGTCCGGTAAGACCCAGTTTGATTTCCCAATAAACCTGGCTACAAACGGGTGGACTGGTGTGCGGTAAATCCTCTCGGGTGAACCAATTTGTAGGATCTCTCCCTTATTCATCACAACAATCTCATCCGACATCGCCAAAGCTTCCGTTTGATCATGTGTTACGTAAACTGCGGTAAGTCCAATGTTTCTAACTAAATTAATAAGTTCGATACGCATTTCATCACGCAAAAGAGCGTCCAACGCACTAAGCGGCTCGTCAAATAGAACTAACTTCGGCTTCATAACCACGGCACGCGCAAAAGCGACCCGTTGCTGTTGTCCACCGGATAACTGATGTGGATAGCGATGTTCCATACCTTGCAAGCGTACCATTTCGATCGCTTCCAGCACGTGTTTTTTTAAATCTTTCTTTTGACCCGTCGCCTTAAGTCCAAAAGCGATATTTTCGAACACCGTCATATGTGGCCAGAGGGCAAAATCTTGAAATACCATACCAAAATTCCGCAAATGAATAGGTTTATTTACTTTTAGTTTTCTGGAAAATAAACACTCATTTTCCATATGAATCTCTCCGGTATCTGGTGTTTCTAAACCAGCCAATATACGAAGCAGGGTCGTTTTTCCACACCCTGAAGGCCCAAGCAAGGTAGTGAATTTTCCTTTTTGGATGGTCAAATTTATTGATTTCAGAGCAGCTACTTTATCGAAAGTTTTTTCAATCCCTTGGATGTCTAGCAGCATATATATACCTTTCTACATTTTGGATGTGAACAGTATAACATCGTAATATTAAAATAATATTACGATTTGGTAAATTCTATGTTAAATCCTTCTATTATCAACTAGCCCTAACGGTTATCTCCGTGTTAGGAGCAATATCGTGGTAAAGCGAACCACGTTTAGATTGAGAATGTTGATATTTATAAACTCAAACATAATTAATGTTGATTATGATTATACCGATACGCTATAGACACAATTTTTACCCCATGCTATTCTTTACTTGTAATCGTCAAAGAACTCAATTAGAAAGGGAGTGCATTGATATGGGATTCATCTCTATCATCGCAATGGTCGCTGTTTTTGGTATTGTTCTAGGTGATTTAGAGCAAAAGCAACCTGAAGGAAGACGCGAATATGTTCGCACCATTCAGCACCTCAAACTTATCAAATAAAGAAACAAGCAGCCTCTAAAGGCTGCTAAAAGTCCAATTGCTTACTATTTAATTTTTAAGTTCTTGCCTAACTTGTTCTAGGTTTTTGATAGCAAGCCTTAAATCGTTTTGGCTGTTTTTTAACTGCGTCGCACTAAAATCTCCCTCGTAACTCAAACTATCTTTCATCTCAAATAGTGATGCCGCAAGACAGTCTGAACCTTGAGTTAGATCATCGATGATCTGGGGATTGTTTGCTGAGGGCACAAACGACTTCATCTTTGTATTATCACTTGCAGCAATCAAATACAGTTTAGCCACCTCAGAAACTAGCGTATCCTTACTTGTTTTATTAGCGGACTGGATTACTTCTTGGTATTTTTGTAATACATCTTCAAGTGAAGTTTGAATTGCTTTTATATCCATTTTAGGTTGCATGATTTGTGCTTGCGTCGCCAACATTTCGCCATTATCTAATGTGGTATAAGCTAATGATGGCCTTATTATATTTCCGTATACCCCCTTTATAACTAAGGCTAATATTAGAAAAGCTATACAGCCTACCACTATATTTTTCGTACTCCATCGTTGATACCTAGATTTTCTAAACACTTGTATTACCACTCCTCATTTTATTATCTAAACTTCTACCAATCGATGTTAAATTCTAATCTATTCTATCGTTAGATACGGGATCATTGCATCGGAGGAGCCAAATAAGGGTCTTTAGGAGTTGCTACTATTTTACAACTGGTAACGACCAAATAAGGGACTCCCTCATCCGTTTCGTGGAAATTTTGTACCGCTTCGATTTGATGTGCTCCATCAATCATACGCCTTTGCAATAATCCATCAACTTCAACCCAGGTATCGGTTTTCAGATTAGGAGCAGCAGAGCTTTCAGCTATAATTCCTATCGGGGTGGCGTCGACGATACAACATGTAATCACAAAACGAGAGATAACAAATTGGTTCTTTGCTAAACTCGGATCCTTATATACAAAACCAGTTAATCTCCAGTGTTGGTTATATACCTGTTCGGGGTGGTCATCTAGGTTAAGGTATAATTGCATCAAATCTGTATCTTTCGCAACAGATTTCACCGAGGCACTTGACCACTGCACTTCACTACTAAGCTTGTCGGATCTAGGAGTGTGCATTACATAATAAGGGACCTGTCCGTCTGAATTAATACTATTAGAAAGGGCTGTTGAGGCCAGAACACGGGGCTGCATGCCAAATCCAAGAATTAGCGGGATAACGAAAATCGCGCTTGGCAGGATACGATTGATTTTAGGAGAATGATGATGATCTGAAGCACAAACATGGCCGTGACCGCAACAGTTGTGAGCTACACTGTGATTGTGATGCATTGGTACCAACTTAGCTATAGCCATGAAGAATAGAAGTATTGCCGAGACTTTAGATAGCCAAATTACCTTTGGGCTGAGGTATAGCACAATCGTTTCTGTCTGGATTAGATAAACGATCATCGCCGAAAAGCAGCACAAAATTAACCCCTGAACTAAAGCTAAACCCCGTTGAATCTTCATACTAACCTCCTCAGCGAAAAAAATGTTTCCATGGACCAAAATCAATACCCAAGCTTAATCCATAGGTCAAGGCTAGTGAGGAAACCACAAGAAATAAAAATAGAGATAGTCTGAAATTCTTAGCAAATAATATAATATTACGTAAGTCTATGATCTGACCTATAACCATAAACGCCATTACAGACCCTAATGGAAACTGATTTGCTAGAACTCTAGCCACAAATGCATCTGCATCGGAACAAAGTGACATAGCCATAGCTAAAAACATCATTGCTCCTGCAGCCATAAAAGGATTACTGGTTGCCTGCAGCAAAATCCCCTTAGGTACCCAAATTTGTATAGCAGCCGCCAGGAAGGCACTAATAATTAAATAACGCCCCACATCGAAGAATTCGTCCCCAGTATGTACCAGCAGTTGGTGTAAGGAAGTCTTGGCTTTCCTAGGTTCGTGCCGATGCCATTCTGGATCAGAAAAAGCCCTACTCCTGAACAGGGAACCTGCTAATAAAGCAGTAGTAGCTCCCACTATGAACGTACAAACAATACGTAAGCTAA
>OMOF01000596.1 GCA_900290375.1 Candidatus Desulfosporosinus infrequens | reverse complement strand
GTTTTTGATGTTAGTTTTGGAGCGGAAACTACGACCTACCTATATTTACAAGCTCTGCAAAGTGGGGTTAAATTACCGATCATTGCTCAACCATGTCCAGCTATCGTTAGTTTTATTGAGATCTACCAAACAGAACTTATTCCCTATTTGGCACCTACTCATTCGCCGGCCTTAGATGTGGCCATTTGGCTGAAGAGTCAACCCGAATTCAAACATCTGAAATTAGCTTTTCTCGGTCCATGTCTGGCCAAACGCAGAGAAGTTCACGACCCGAATACCAAAGGTGTCGTAAATTATAGTATAACTTTTGAATCATTAGATAAATACTTTTTCGAACAAAGTATAACTCTTTCCGATCTGCAACCTTCTGGTTTTGATACTCCGGAAGCTGAGCGGGCTGTCGTCTTTTCTCAGCCAGGTGGACTTAGTGAAACTTTTAATCGATTCGGCGTTCAAGTTCAGAAATCAGACATTCCGAGGGTGGAAGGTTCGCAGGAGGTTTATCATAAGTATTTACCTGAACTTATGGAAGATATCCGACTGGGTAATGCTCCGATTTTAGTGGATATTTTAAATTGTCAACACGGATGTAGTGTGGGGCCAGCTTCAACTCATCATCGAACTCACTTTCAAGTGGCTAAGATTTTTGAAGAGCGTAAAAAAAATCAAATCACTAAACATGATAGCACTAACGAACAAAAAGCAATGATCTTATTTAAGGATTTTTTCGCGCTGCTCGATTCTGAGAATCTTGATTTCTCTAGATCTTATTCGGATAAGTCCTCTAATAATTTTTTGCGTGAGCCGGACCTTGCTGAAGAAGAACGAACCTGGCAGCTTATGCATAAGTTATCTTCTGAGGAACGGAAGATAAACTGTGCTTCGTGTGGATATGGTAATTGTCGAAGTATGATGTTGGCCATTGTTAATGGGCTTAATCATTTAGAAAGTTGTAAATATTATTTATTTAAAGAAAATGAGCTGCACTTAAATGATCTTCAAGCTCAAACGCTTGAAATAGAAGAGGCCAGAGATGAAGTTGCAGCTTGGAATGAAGTTCTTGAGGAAACTGTCGCTTTACGAACTCAGTCCATTAGAAATTTACTCAATAATGCCGGTCAAGGGTTTCTTTCTTTTGGGATAGACTTACGGATTCATCATGAATATAGTGCTGAATGTACTAGAATCTTTGCGAAAGATATTCATGGTTTAACGCTCTCTAAGTTACTATTTCCTGAAGATGAAGATCAAATAAAATTTATCGACACTCTCTTAACTAAAATTTTATCGACTTTAGACGAATCATTTTTAGACTTGTATCTGCCATTATTACCTTCAGAGGTAGTTGTAGATAGTAAATTAATTAGTATTGATTATAAGTTCATTGAACTCAACCCCAACAACGATGATAAGCTCTGTATGGTTATCTTAACGGATATTTCTGACCAGCGCTCTTTGGAAAGCCAAATTGAGAAAGAAAGAAATCTTCTTAAAATGGTAGTTGAGGTAGTAGTAAACTTCAATGACTTTATTCAGAATGTCAGAGATTTTCAATACTTTTGTGAGGTGCGTTTGCAGGAAATAATTGACAGCAATAAACCGCTGGAAGTTATAGTTGCAGAGATATATAGGCAAGTTCATACATTCAAAGGGAATTTTAGCCAGCTTGGCTTGATGAGCGTGATAGAAAATCTACACGATTTAGAAAGTCAGATCTTCAATTTAAAGAAAAATATAGGGAGTAAAAATCTTGAAGATGTTAAAGAGTTCTTTGCGGGGTTTCTCATTTTTTCATGGTTAGAAAAAGATATGGCAGGGTTACATGATATTCTTGGTGAGGATTTCTTTTCCCAAGAGGATGAACTGATTATCAGTAAACATAAGCTCGTAGAAATCGAAAAGAAAATTTCTATGCTCCTTACTCCAAATGAGTGTAAAATGCTAATACCTGAACTCCGCAAACTACGTCACAGACCCTTTGATGATCTCTTGAAGTCTTATCCTGATTATGTCTTGAATCTAGCAGAACGGCTCGATAAATTAATATATCCTGTGGTCATGGANNAAAAACCCTAGTGCACGTTTTTCGCAATGCAGTGGATCACGGTTTAGAATCACCGGACGAACGACTAGAAAATGATAAGGATGAATATGGTAACATCGTAGTTTCACTAACAAGTACGGAAAAACAAATTGTTCTTACTATTAGGGATGATGGACGTGGTATAGACGCTGGGATTATTCGTGACAAGGTAGTAGAAAGCGGAATCAAGATGATCGAAGAGGTGGAAAGACTCACAGAGTCTGAAGTAGTACAGTTGATTTTTGCGGATGGTTTTTCTACTAAAGAGGATGTTAACGAATTGTCAGGACGTGGTGTAGGGTTAGCAGCAGTTCTCGATGAGTTGACGAAATTAGGCGGTTTTCTGAGCGTGAAAACAGAAATTAACCAAGGCACAGAATTTTCTTTTAGTTTGCCCAAGGAAACTGATGGGGTATGGGGAGTATCTATTACCGAATTAATGCAACCTCTTATCAATACAACGTGTAAGTTCTTTCAAGAGCAAGCCAATTTAACGGTGAGTTACCAAGATAGTTTTAGAATTTATGAGCCTAAGCAATTGGATCTCTATAAAGTAACTGCGATTATCAATATCCGGGGAGCACTGGAAATCACCTTTATTTTAAGTTTCGACGAACCAGTTTTGCGTGAAATTGTGCGTAATTTCGTTTTAGATGAACTGACGTTTGAAGAAGAGACACAATATATGGAGGATGTTTTAACTGAAGTAACTAATATCATATTAGGAAATTCGCTAAAAGAATTCCCAGGTCTCGAAGAACTTGTGATTATAGATACTCCAATTTCCATATCTTCAGATGAGGTTTTGGTCAAGTATTTAAAGGCTCAAATCTGGAATTGCAAAATGCAGACTGAATTAGGCAATCTGAGCCTAAGTCTTGTCTTTCCTTTGGATACCCTTACCTATGGCGAGTGAAACTGAAGTTCTAACTTTATTATGATATTAAAAATTTATTGAGGAGATGGATATATAGATGTCTACTATATTAGTAGTTGATGATTCAGCGATCATGCGTAGAAACTTAGTAACGATCTTAACTCAAGCCGGACACACCGTGGTTGCAGAAGCAATTAATGGAGGACAAGCCCATTTATTTTATCGCACTCATTTACCGGATTTAGTGACTATGGATATAACTATGCCGGGTTTAAATGGCATTGAGGCTGTTAAATTAATTATGAAGGATTACCCTGATGCTAAAATAGTTATGGTTAGTGCACTCAGTCAAAAAAATATGGTTTTTGAGGCCATAGAATTAGGGGCTAAACACTACCTTATTAAACCTATAATCGCTGAAACAGTAATTTCAGTCGTGAATAAGGTATTAGGCATTAAGCCACCTCACCTTAGTAGTAAGAAAGAAGAAGGCGTTCCTGTCAATAATGATGAATCGATAGAATTAGCCACCCAAGTTCCTTTTCAGATCGAAAATAATAATAATACGTTTCAGATTAAACTATCAAAATCTTTAACTGAAGAGAGTTTTATCACGTTAAAC
>OMOF01000761.1 GCA_900290375.1 Candidatus Desulfosporosinus infrequens | reverse complement strand
CTCATCGACTGGCTGCGGTGGGGGTCTTCCTATTGAGTTTTTTCAATGTCAGTCAGTTCTTATTGTCCTTCTCTTGGCAGTTATGTTAACATACAATTACATTTTAGATGTGACTAAGGAAAACATTTGACCGGGGAGAAGTTACAAAATAAGGAGGAGATCTGTTGAAGAATTTATTAGCTGAAAACTGCATTACACAGGACACTGTGCTGTTCGATTTAGAAGGAACACCTTACACTGTAAAGATGTTTTTGACCTTGCTCAAAGATCAAGGAACGACTAAAAACATCAAGAAAAAAATGATCCAATATTTTGGTAAGAAGTTCAAAGTTGAGGATAGAGAGAAAGTCATCACCTATATGAAGGGTGTAGCTCATGGAGTTCTTGGGACTAGTGAAGATGCTGTTAAAGAACTAGAAGAACAGACCGGGGCAATGCTCCTACAACTTAAAATCCAAGTGGAAAATGCTGAAGACACCGTTGCCTTCGAGCAGTTAGCTAAAAAATTACCAGACATCGGAACTATCGTGGGGATTTATGCTAAGTTCAGTGGATATTTTCAAACATGTGCGGATTTCTTGGAACTGGCTGTGAGAATTCAGAATGGTGTAGGGGAGCACAAGACTGCTCAGTTAACCCAGAAGGCCTTAGATAGCNNCCTCAAAAAAGCTAAATGAGAGGTTGAAACGATAAAAATTCATTTGGTTAACTAATTAATACACCAAGCTACGCATGATATTGTTGACCAGTGATATATAGCAAAGCCCTCTCGCAGTAATAGTGGGAGGACTTTTTTGTTTTTTAATAGAGCTTATCTTATAATAATGAAATGGTTATTAAATTACTTAAAGGGGATGTTTGTAATTGGAAAAAGATATTACCACTCAACAAAATACAACTAATTCAAAAACGATTAATTTTAAGGCAATGGTTAATANNTCTCTCTAATTTAGAGAGTTTGGCTAAAGATAATTTGAACGATGTTACTGCCCAGATAAACGCTGGTATATCGGCTTATTCCAATGCAAATTACACAAAGGCAATCGAATATTACAATAATGCAATTAAGATAGACCCTAATAGTGGTGTAGCTTATAATAATATAGGGAACGTTTATTTCAGAGGTTTAAGCAAACCAAATATTGCATTGACTTACTATGAAAAAGCAACC
>OMOF01000840.1 GCA_900290375.1 Candidatus Desulfosporosinus infrequens | reverse complement strand
AGCTATTAAACAAGCAGCAAAACTTCTGATTTCCCTTGGTTTAATAAAAGCTACTGATATTTCTGCGGCTTAAAACTAAAGCTTATTTTTTTTTAGGGCTTTCAAAAGCCTTATTTAAATGCGTCCTTTTTTACTTTAATCCATGGTATTTTTCACGCTAACTCCTCCTCAATAGACGTAACCTTACATGTCGGGTCAGTCATCCCGTTCATCCGCTCACCCCACGCTTATCTGTGCCCCTTATTCGAACAAGACTTTATCCCGGCGGAGATCGCCTAAATATGTGCATCGAGCATGGTTTGGAGGCGAGTGAGGGCTTAGGGTACGGTTAGTAGCTTCAACCCCGGAGATTCTTTGCTTACATATTCTATGAGTTGATGCCTTATCCTGCAGCTATACCTTTTTCCTTAGTTAAAGTTACACGCTTTAATGACGATAATAAAACGTAGCCACACACAATACCACTAATATCGTAGACTCGTGTATCCGAAAAAATTAATCGATACCAATCGAATTTATACAAAAATGAATTGTTCAACAATAGACTGATATTAAAAACTAGTGTTGGAAGTCCTATCGGTAAAAGCATTTGCCAATCAATAATCCATTTTCCTTCTTGTTGAATACGAGAAATCAATCCTGGCACTGCCAAAAGCATTCCTATCACTATAGGGTAGCAAGAAATATAAGCGTATACCGAATGCCCATTAAATGTTCTATCAGCTTGTATCTTTAAATATTGTCCATACTTAACTCCCCAGTACACTAAAATACCAACAAAAAGCGTATAAAACAAATAACCCATAAACCTTATCACAAGCATCCTCCTTCCTATTTACCTTATTGATTCTACTCATCAAGAGATTTTCTAAGCCCAGATTATTCCACTCTAATATTTCCACATCTTTCCTACAATTCCTCCCAGGATAAACAAAAATAATCCAAGAAAACACAAAAAACCAGACCGTCCAAACGATCTGGCGAATAAGTTCAGTTCCGATCTTACCTATATAGCTTCATTGATCATGTAGGGTTCCCGTTACCCGTCATATAAAAATACGTTGTTGTTAGGGAAGACAGCCAACCCCGGCGGGGTTCGCTCCGCAAGGGCTGTCAGCCATAGACAGCAACAGCCCGGTTTGATACTTCCTATATCATGCTTTAAACTGCCTAATTAGGACACATTTTCACAATTTTTGTGTACATGTAATTGATCATAAATGCCAATGCTAAAGGAATAAATGTGCTCGCTAAGCTATAAGAACTTCCGTGTCCGTTATCAATAGTCATATAGATTTTTAAAGGAATAATATTAAATCCATATCCGATTGCTTGACCTATTAAGAATAAAATAACAAAAATTACAATTGGTATCCTGAATTTCTCCTTTTCAATAAATACGGCAAGACAAATAGCCAATTCTATACATATACTTCTTAAAATGTTAAAAAATTCAATCTTAAATGCAAGCCCGATCAATTGACTGACTAAAGATATACTAATAATAATTTTTACGGGAATATTTACTTGATATTTCTTGAAAAGAATAATAGTGAAAACTATTATGACATAACCATAAATTAATACTGGTATCAACCCAACCAACAT
>OMOF01000589.1 GCA_900290375.1 Candidatus Desulfosporosinus infrequens | reverse complement strand
GTTCCTGTTTAAGGGTCGCCCCCAGCGATTGATAAAAAGATAAGGACTTTCCAGTTTTCTTTTAGCCAAATACTCCTTCATCCATGCTTCACAATCCCCGGTATAGAGGACAAACCTTTCTTTATTTCCTTTCCCTTTATGAATCCAAATTTTCCTCGTGCCCCATTCAATATCTTCTAAACGGATATTAAGCAATTCGCTTATTCTCACCCCAGTAGCATAGAGTGTCTCGATCATAGCCCTTTCTCGCAGCTCATTTTTACTGATCTCCCTTAGCTTTGTAAACGCTTCCTTATCCAAATAGACTGGAAGCCAATCGTTACGCTTCGGCGAGCGGATGTTTACGCACGGATTTTTGAGAATTAAGTTTTCTTCCATACAGTAACGATAGAAAGATTTTACGGCCACGATTATTGTTTGAATCGTACCAAGTTTCAAATGACGCTCATCCAGCTTAGCCATCCATCCTCTTATATCCTTAGCTTTAACTTCATCATATCCTACCGAGCATGTGGCAAAAAACTCGCGTAGGGCATGACCGTATCCTTTACGGGTACTTTCAGTTAAGCGCATGTCATTATCATTTAAAAATTGCTTCACAATATCTTGGGTCCTTTTCTCGATGCTTTTTCCAGGAGTGTTTTCCAACTTTTTGATCTTCTTACTGGAAAGCAACGTTTTCTTTGAATCGATTCCGCCGGAAATTGTATAGTTGCAACTCTTTGACCTTCGAACTAACAGTATGTTTTCTGTGCCGCTATGACGACAACACTGCACACTATTCCTGTGCTTATCAACGTTATCATCGTCTTTTCTGGCCTCGTTGTCACCAAGCAATTCATATATATGATGCGTTGCATTAAGATCAGAATAGCCCATTAATTCCCGAATGTACCTTGAGGATTTCAGCTCTTGCGCCAAGTGTACGGCAAAGGTCAGCCTAAAGGTAAAGGGTGTAATTTTCGTCTTTAACGTTTTAGAATATTGCCTAAATTGCCAGTTCAACAAGCTTGCTGTTAAACGTTTACCTTGCCCGTTGGAAAAGAAATAGGGACTTTCTACCTTACGACTGGCCAGATAGCTCTTGAGCCTTACGGCACATTCGCTAGAAAAGGGGACGCAACGCTCCTTCATCCCTTTCGCTCCTTGAATTGAGACCTGCTGGATATTCCAATTAATGTCTACTAGCCTGATACTCACGAGCTCGCTCACCCGAACCCCTGTACTGTACAATAGTTCAAGGATGGCCCGTTGCCTAGGCTTTTTTAGGGTTAGTTTTCTTAGTTTGGCAAACGTTGGCCTATCCAGGAGAACCGGCAGTGAATCTCTGCCGCTCATCCATCCAATCTCTTGGCTTGGATCGGTCGGTACCAAGCTTTTCATGATACAATCTTTGTAGAACTCCTTCAAAGTTGTCACAGTTGCTTGCAGAGTTTTTAGCTTAACCCCCGCCTCACGTTGACCCAGCACCCAGCCCTTGATATCTTTGATCTGAACCCTATCGTAATCCGTTTGGCAGGTTTCAAAAAACTCCTTCAAAACCTGTGCCTTGTGTTTGACGGTTCTTTCTGGAAATCGTGCTTGAATGTCTTGGGAAAACCGCTCAATGACGGCTTGGTTTCTTTCCATACTAGGCGCTCCTTTTTATCTTAATTAATCGATCCTTTCGATTGCCAAGTTACTGATACCTGTCAAATTTCTTTTTCCGAGCCTCTGGACTGGGCCTGGTGTAGATACGCGTTGTATTGATATTCACATGGCCAAGCAATTCTTGGATATAACTTTGAGGCATTTGTTTTTCTGCCAGGTGCGTTGCAAAAGTATGCCTTATGGTATGAGGCGTAATTTTATAGTCCGTTTTTAATTCCTTGGTGTAACGTCTGAACTGCTTGTCCACCCAATTCACACTCAACGGTTCTCCTTTGAAATTTGCAAATAGGTAGGGACTTTCAAGTTTGCGTTTGGTCAAATAGCTTTTGAGTCTTTCTTCACATCCACTGGTAAATAGAACAATTCGATCTTTATTGCTTTTGCCTTTATGGATTATAATCTGACGGGTCTCCCATTTGATATCATCCAGCCGAATATGAAGCAGTTCGCTGACCCGAACACCCGTGGTATAGAGGGTTTGTAGCATCGCCCGTTCTCGGGGACTATCTAGGGTTAACTCCTTAAATTCAGTTAAGGTTGCTTGGTCGAGATGAGCAGGCAGGGAGTCGCCCACTTGGACAGCATGAACATTTACTAGAGGGTTTTTCGTTATCAGGGTTTCTTCTTCCATATACTTATAGAAAGCTTTCACGGCTGCCAATTTTAAGTTGATGGTGCGGGGCTTCAGTCTCCTGTCTTCTAGCTCTAAAAGCCAGTCTCGGATGTCCTTGGATTTAACCTCATCATATTCTTTGAGACAGCTAGCCAAAAACTGCTGCAAACTCAAAGCATAGGATCGTTTCGTTTCCGGTGCGAACCGTTTGTTATTCTCGCGGAAGAATCCAACGATGGCCTCATTCGTTTTTTTCATAACCTTCACTCCATAAATTTTCTATACATACTCGTCAACTGTTCGGTGGGGATCCTAGCGTAGATTCGGGCGACGTTTAAGTCATTGTGCCCCAATGCCTCACCAATAAATTCTAGCTCAGCCCCTTTAGAAAGCATGGTTGTGGCAAAGGTGTGCCGGCAGCAATGCGGGCTTAAACTTTTGGGTAACCTTGCTTTTTTTCCGAGCTTGCGAGTAATTTGATAGATTCCCATCGTACTAATGCGCTGACCATATTTATTGAGAAAAAGCGCTGGCTCGTCTTTGGGGTGCGTCTCTAAATACGATTCAAGCAAGACGGCAACTTCATCCGAAAAATGGATCGCTCTCTTTTTCTTCCCCTTACCGATGACTTCAGCCGTTCTCTCGCGGATCACCATATCTTCAACATTTAAACTGGCAGCTTCCGCACGCCGACAGCCGGAGGATAGCAGCAAGGCGATAAGCGCCCTATCTCTTATAGAAAACTTCTCGGCTTCAATCCTTATGCAGGATAATTCGTAGTTGTTTAGGTATTTAGGGAGTGATTTGGGGATGCGGGTACGCCAGCGATTTTTGGTTAACTTCCGGGCAATGTGCTCCTCTGCTATGCAAAACTTTGAGAAACTGGTCAGAACCGAGAGAACTAGATTATACGTTCTTTCTTTTTTTTCGCCAAAATTTATTGTCAACCAATTTAGAACCTCATCTGGTTCCATTTCGTTCAAATTTTTTTGACAATCCCTTAAAAATCTTTCCAGGATCCGACGATACTTAATGATGGTGTTCTCTGATTTTTGGGCCGCTTTAAGACTTCTCAAATATTCCTCAGCGAGACTATTGTTTTTGAAGTTTATGCCTTTTTTCTCAAGCATGCTCATTACTATTTTTCTTTCACTCCTCTTTATTTCTTCTGTTAATAATTATTCCCTTTTTATGCCATGTTTAAACCTCATTATTGGTCAATTTGGATCTTATTTCTCAAGTTCTAAACTTAGATAGTCTTTTAGAATTTGGCTACGGCCACATGGGACCTGAAATGCAATACATCCGTGACGTTGGATTGAACCGTTCTAGTTGCCTTCCCATCGTCTAACAGGTATTGGCGAAAGTCTGACAGGGTCTTAGTCTGTTCTGACATGATCTCTTGAAGATTTACTACCAATGAAATTCACTCTTTTTCAAATTATTTATTTCGGCATACAGAAAAAGCCTCACGTCCCTTTGATGGAACGTGAGGCTTGAATTGTAGTTTGACAAATTCGAGATCGGTCACTTCTATACCGTCATACAAAAGCTGCGTGTGAGTTTACCATTCTCTCCTATTTCTGGACCATCCACTTGTATACCCTGAGTTAGGTGTTTCGGAAGTGGTCGGAGTTACAGTTTGAGCTGCCACCGCTACTACTGTTGCAGTGGCTGCATTACTTACAGTGTCACCTGAGACCTGAGCTGTTACGGAGATGATATTTCCAGTGGCTAATGTTAATCCGA
>OMOF01000664.1 GCA_900290375.1 Candidatus Desulfosporosinus infrequens | reverse complement strand
AGTGGATTTTGGCAATTTTGTTTGCCTACTGAGCTTGGATTTATTGAGAGCGTCCAAGTATATCTCAATCATTTCCATGGCGCCTTCGGGATCATTATTCAATAGGCATTCAAAAACTGCCATGGCTGTATTATCTGGATCAGCAAGCTCTTTAAGAGGATCTGATTTTTTGATACCTTTAAAGTCCTCTAATTTCAGCTCTATCTTTTGCTTTGGCAATGATGTTTCTTGCTTTTTTGATGTCTTTATCTTGTCCATTTTTATTACCTCCTAACAAAACTTTGAGGTTAGAGGCGCTTTGCCTCTATCTCATTTCTACCCATTTTCCATAATAAGAAGAATAGCGATAGGTCATTCCATTTTTCTTATTGATTTTCAAAAGAGTATCCCCATGACTGACCATCTCAAAGTGTTCTGTGTCGTCTTTTTTTTGAAACGAACTACACAAAAGAAAAATGGATAAAGCCGTTCCCAATATCATGCAAACATATGTTACATTCATTTTTCGATCTCCATTTTAATTGTCATTATATCCCCAGATCGTCCCGTGATCTGTAGTAACTTGCGTTATTTTACCTGTTCTTTCATTTCCCCTATACACTCTATCTTGAGCGACAATAAAGACATAATCCTTAGATAAAATTCGTGTATTCAATGCTATCAGAAAAAATAATCCTAAAAAGAAGTAAATACCTGATTTTTTCATTCTTGCGTCTCCTTACTTCTGCTTTCATTTTTATATTTCATCGCCATATCTAAAAATAAATGTCCATAGCTAATAAGCCCCTCAAATGGGTTGTCAGCCTCATTTCCTATTTTGGTTATGATTAGAGACGCAAGCGCGCTGGTAAATTCGGTTTTAAAAATTTCCATTTCATCTGCCATATCTATTACTTTAACCATAAATCCATGAGTTTTATCTTGCTCTTCTTGCGTCATTTCACGATATGCCATCTTTTTTCTCCTTATGTTTTTGTATTCCCCTATCAATTATATCCTTAATTTCGCTCCAGACTTTTTCTGTATTTTCTAGCTGCACAAGAGTTCCGTACATGACATTTGTGATGATTGGAATGATGTTTATCATTTTCTGATCGTGCAGCATGGAACAAACTCGATCTTCCAAATCGTTTCGTTCCTCTTCGTTCGTCATTTTTTTTCTTGCGAAAAGCTTACTTAACATCATCACCTCCCGCTTTCATTTTTTTCGATCGTTCCAGGAAATGCTTGGCTAACCTTAAATATGTGTCATAAGGATTGCTCACATATTCCCCTATTATGAAATCTAAAACGCTTGTGATGGCCGCCATTGCTAATCGAGGATGGTATTCGTCAGTAACATCGAGTATTTTATTACTGACTTTTTCGACATCCGCGGGGCTGAATTCTTCTTTATGTTTTTTTAGCATGCGGATCCTCCATCAAATCATCTATTGTGATTTTACCGCCTGTCACCATCTCAATTCTTTTCG
>OMOF01000587.1 GCA_900290375.1 Candidatus Desulfosporosinus infrequens | reverse complement strand
CAGAACTTTTCCAAATATCTCCTCATAAAATAGTTGGACTCATGATCAAACCCTCGTTACTCTTTGAAATACGCAAAGAACGTCTCCGTACCATGGGCTTGCAACAATCTACCTCCTATGCAAATATGGAGCGTATTATTGAAGAGCTTGACTACGGACAAGCAATTATGCGTAAAATCGGTTGTCCGATTATTGATGTGACTAACAAAGCAACTGAGGAAACGGCTGTAAGAGTTATGGAAATTTATCGCAAAGGAGTTAATAAATGATGGAGAAATATGTATATCTTTTTAGTCAAGGCTCTGCTGACATGCGTTCATTACTGGGAGGTAAAGGTGCGAATCTAGGGGAAATGACCAATATTGGTCTACCAGTACCACCAGGGATGACCATTACTACGGATGCCTGTAGAGAATATTATAAAGCCAACAAACAACTCCCCGTTGCGATAGTGAACGAGGTACGTCAAAACCTAATCACCCTCGAAAATGAAATTGGCAAAAAGCTAGGTGACCCTGTGAATCCTCTGCTCGTATCGGTACGTTCTGGTGCAGTTTTTTCTATGCCAGGGATGATGGATACGATTTTAAATCTGGGGCTAAATGAAATCACAGTACAATCCATTGCGAAAAATACCGATAACTTAGTTTTTGCATATGATTCTTATCGTCGCTTTATCCAAATGTTTTCCGATGTGGTTCTCGAAATCCCCAAACATGATTTTGAACATCTATTAACGGAACACAAAAATCAACAAGGTGTTACTTACGATCAAGAGCTCTCAGCCCCTACATTGCGGGCAATCATTGACAGCTATAAAGCCTTGGTTCTGGAACGTACTGGCTCTCCTTTCCCTGAAGACCCTATTGATCAGCTGTTTTTATCAATTGAGGCAGTCTTCCGTTCCTGGAATAATGACCGAGCTTTTATTTATCGTAATTTGAATAAAATTGACCACGATCTAGGTACTGCCGTAAACATTCAATCCATGGTCTTTGGCAATATGGGCAATGACTGTGGAACAGGCGTAGCTTTTACTAGAAATCCTTCCACAGGTCAAAATGTTTTATATGGTGAATATTTAACTAATGCCCAAGGGGAAGATGTCGTAGCAGGTATTCGTACGCCACAACCCATTGCGAAACTAGAAACCGAAATGCCCGAAGTATATGCCCAGTTTGCCAAAACTGCTAATATCCTCGAACGGCACTATAAAAATGTTCAAGATATTGAATTTACCATTGAAAAAGGTAAATTATTCATATTACAAACCCGTAACG